>JAUNVX010000053.1:0-2895 GCA_030540615.1 Psychrobacter sp.
TCTCTTCAAACTTGGCTGAGACAGAAGGCTTGGGACCACCCGTGGCTATACTGACTGCAACGATAGCAATCGTACTGAGGATAAATCCAGGAACGATAGCGAACAACCAGTCTTTGATTAAGGTACCATCAGCTAAAGTAAGGTCGCCATATATCCATATAATAACGGTTAAAGCACCCACTACCATACCAGCGACTGCACCATTTCGGTTCATGCCTTTCCACATCAAACTAATGATAACCAAAGGACCAAAGGCAGCGCCAAACCCTGCCCAAGCATTCGATACTAAGTTTAATACAGAGCTATTAGGATCTGAGGCGAGCCAAATAGAGACTAAGGCGACTAGAACAACCGAAATGCGACCAACCAATACTTGACGAGATTCAGAAGCTTCGCTATCAAAAAATAATTTATATACGTCGCGAGTTAACGAGCTAGATACTACCAACAGCTGAGAAGATATGGTACTCATGACCGCCGCTAAAATAGCAGCCAATAAGAATCCTGATACTAAGGGATGAAATAAAAACTTAGTAAATTCTAAAAATATTTTTTCAGGATCTGAGATTGACATCACTGTATTGTCTACAAAAGCAATGCCTGCAAATCCTGTCATTAAAGCCCCGATTAAACTGACTATCATCCAGATCATACCGATATTGCGAGCGGTAGGGACGTCTTTGACTGAGCGAATCGCCATAAAGCGTACGATGATGTGAGGTTGACCAAAATAGCCTAAGCCCCATGCCATGGCTGAAATGACAGCAACTAAGGTCATACCATGAGTCATATTTAATAAATCAGGATTAATCTGACGCACAGTATCAATACTTGATGAGATACCACCCAGTTCAGTAAATGCGACCAGCGGAACAATAATCAGAGCAAAAAGCATAATGATGCCTTGAACAAAGTCTGTCATCGATACGGCTAAGAAGCCACCAAATAAGGTATAAGCAACTACCACACTAGCGGTTATCCATAATCCGGAGCTGTATGACATATTCAATGTGCTATCAAATAGCTTGCCCCCAGCTGCTAAGCTAGCTGCTGTATAAACAGTAAAAAATAATATAATAACGATGGCTGAAATAACACGCAGCAAATGAGACTTGTCTTCAAAGCGGTTGGCGAAATAATCAGGAAGGGTAATAGCATTATTGGCCACCTCGGTATAAACCCGAAGCCTAGGTGCTACAATTAGATAGTTCAAAAAAGCACCTATAGTAAGGCCTAGTGCCATCCAAATACTGACTAATCCACTTTTATACATCGCACCAGGCAATCCTAAAAGCAGCCAACCTGACATATCAGAAGCACCTGCGGACAGGGCAGTGACAGCAGGACTTAAATTACGACCACCGAGCATATAGCCCTCGGAGTCATTGGACTGCTTAAAGTAAGCATAAATGCCGATTCCTATCATCAGCAAAAAATAGGCACCTAGCGAAACCAGCACGCCTGCAGGAATTCCATTCATAAAATCTCCTTAATCGATTGTTATGGTTGAACAGTTTTGTTGACAGTCAAAACGTTGAAAATAAAAAAGCCATTATGATTATATAAGCATAATGGCTTGATTCAGCTATTAGTTTTGAAAACTTAAGTTAACAAATAGTTACTTGTTAGCAATTAAACAAGCGTTAGTTGACGCATTATAACGTATCGACAATATGATTGCTAATTAGAGAATTATGAGCGGTCAATCCTTCTGACTTTGCATCACCTTTAGATATAGTAATAAAGCTTAAACCATAACGTTCAACAAAATCTTATCTATTAATCAATAGGAGAGAGCATCTCTAATAAAGCATCCACACTGGCTGAGCGTGTCAAACTTGGGTTAATGACTACCCCTAGATAACGCTGAAGCTCTATGTTGTCTGCCATGTCTATTTGGGCCAATTCTTGATTAATCAAAGTTTGAGGGAGCACCGACCAGCCCAATCCTACAGAGACCAGCATTCGAATAGACTCTAATGGATTGGTGCTCATGGTGGCATAGGGCTTAAGATTATGTTTGGCAAACTCGGCCAAGGTAATCTGACTGGTAAAAGTATTAGCAGAGGGGAGAATCGCTGGATAATGGGCCAGTTGCTCTAGCGTCACATTGGTCTTTTGGGCCAATGGGGAGAGCGTGCCAGTCATAAAGTAGAGCGGATCTGACCACAATGTATGATAGGTCAAACGCTTGTCATAGACAGGTGGCAAGGTCAAAAATGCTAGAGAAACATCACCATCTAAAACTGCTTTATGAGCAGCTTCTGAATCCACAAAATGCACTTCAAGCTGAATGGCAGGATAGGTTTGGATGAAATGCTTGAGCACGGGCGGTAAGTGATGAAGGCCAATGTGATGACTGGTACCAATCACCAGCTTCCCTGAGACTGTTTGATGAGAATTTTGTAGATTAATCTTGAAATTCTCATAGTCATCTAGCCATTTTTTGGCATGGGGTAGCATCTCATTGGCCGCTTGCGTGGCCACTATGCCTCGGCCCACGGTATCAAAAAGAGTGATGTTAAACTCTTCCTCAAGGTTTTTGATACGTTTGCTAACCGCAGGTTGAGTAATGAACAGCTTTTCAGCAGCGCCAGAGATGCTGCCCGTTTGCATCACAGTAACGAAAGTGGTGAGGTTGGTCGTATTCACGAGTTGTCCTTATATAAGTTAAAGGCTTAATACCATCGTTTCATTTATTATCTAGTTTCAAGCTTAATGACCTGTCTAAAGCAACAAAAGGACTTAAGCAGCAAATGGTTCAAAACAGCAAATCCCTAAATAAAATATAAAAAAATTAAGTAAAAGAAACCTCTATAACGATGATAACAGATAGTTGTTTAAAGCATGCAAAAAGAGACAGAATCAAAAGTTTTTTAACTGATAAAAATCATC
>JAUNVX010000053.1:2905-15925 GCA_030540615.1 Psychrobacter sp.
ATAAAAGTTTGCGACTATGTAAAAATCATCAATTATTATTATAGGATTAGACTGTTATAATCACAAGTGTTAACTCATAACAGCCTTAAATTAAGGTCGATAGCGGTCAATAATGGTGAAACCATTTTAGGTCATATGGGCGATAGGTAGCCAAAGTTGACCCATTAATAGAGCATCATAGTAAAATAGAGCTTGAGACCTTATAATACGGCTTGAGTTATTCTCTAAGGTTATAAAGCCAACCGTTATACTTAGGGTAAACCTTAGGTCACCATTTATTTAATGCAAAATGTATGTAGTGCAAAATGTATTAAACGCATCAATTATGAACGGCCTGATGTATTAAATGAGCCATACAGCGATTATGAGTTTGATGACCTTTAGAGCCATTAACCTATTGGACTGAACTTTATTAAATTTGCATCAGCTGATTTTATTAATCGTATAGCAATCTATCATCAAAGATTTATTCATGACAGGGGTATCAATACGCCCCTGATCGCCACTGCTTATTAAATCGTAATCACTAATGATTGCGGCATATCTAGGCATAGCCAATTGTAACAAGGACAATCATCATGTCAGGTAAAACCTTATACGACAAACTTTGGGACGCTCATGTGGTCAGTCAGCGTGATGACGGATCATGCCTGATATATATCGATCGTCATCTGCTTCATGAGGTCACCAGTCCCCAAGCTTTTGAAGGACTGGCCTTGGCCAATCGTCAGCCTTGGCGGTTGTCCGCTAACATTGCGACACCCGATCATAACGTGCCCACGGTCAAAAAAGAGCGTAGTGAAGGGGTGGCAGGTATCAAAGATGCGGTGTCACGCTTGCAAGTGTTGACCTTAGATGAGAACTGCGCCAAATTCAATATCGCAGAGTTCACTATTAATGATGCCCGCCAAGGCATCGTGCATGTGGTGGGTCCTGAGCAGGGATTAGTATTGCCTGGTATGACAGTCGTTTGTGGTGATTCGCATACCGCCACTCATGGCGCGCTCGGCTGCTTGGCTCATGGTATTGGCACCTCAGAGGTTGAGCACGTTTTGGCCACTCAGTGCTTGGTACAGAAAAAGTCAAAAAATATGCAAATCCGAGTGACGGGGCAGTTAGGAGAGGGCGTAACAGCCAAAGATGTGGTGCTCGCCATCATTGCCAAGATAGGCACCGCAGGCGGGACAGGCTATGCAATAGAGTTCGCAGGTAGTGTGTTTGAGTCCATGAGTATGGAAGGGCGCATGACAGTGTGTAACATGGCGATTGAAGCCGGTGCCCGAGTCGGTATGGTAGCGGTCGATGATATTACCATTGATTATGTCAAGGGTCGTCCTTATGCGCCAACTGCTGAGCAATGGGAGCAGGCTGAGGCCTACTGGCGCACGCTTTACTCTGATGCCGATGCTTTATTTGATCAGGTGATTGAGATTGATGGTAGCCAAATCGCTCCACAAGTCTCTTGGGGCACCTCTCCTGAGATGGTGGTTGAAGTGACTCAAAGGGTGCCTACTCCTGATCAAGCAGTTGATGAGACTCAAAAAGAAGGCTGGCAGCGCGCTTATGAATACATGGGGCTTAGCGCTGGCCAACCCGTAACAGACATCAAGCTTGATCGAGTGTTTATCGGCTCTTGTACCAATTCTCGAATTGAAGATTTACGTTCAGCCGCTGCTGTGATTAAGGGCCGAAAAGTCGCTGATAATATTAAAGAGGCCATCGTGGTCGCAGGGTCAGGGCAAGTCAAGCAGCAAGCGGAGCAAGAAGGTCTGGACAAGCTGTTCACTGAAGCAGGGTTTGAATGGCGAGAGCCAGGCTGCTCCATGTGTTTGGCGATGAATGCGGATAAGCTTCAGCCTCAAGAGCACTGCGCCTCCACCTCTAACCGAAACTTTGAGGGTCGTCAAGGCAATGGTGGTCGCACTCATTTGGTGAGCCCAGCGATGGCTGCCGCTGCCGCATTGGCCGGTCATTTTGTCGATGTTAGAAGCTTTTAGGGTAAGTCTATCCAGCGTCATCAATGACTGTCAGAAGTGGTGGCTTATCCTAAAATAGCCGCCATTAGCAGCAGTTCAAATTTTTAGAGCGCCTTGGTGGTGTATTGAGGTCATCAACTTCAATTTGACGCCAGTTAAACGCCAATTTATTAGGAAATAATATGCAAGCTTATGTGGTTCAATCCGGTGTGGTCTGTCCTTTGGATAGATCGAATGTCGATACTGATCAAATTATCCCCAAGCAGTTTTTGAAGTCTGTTAAACGTACAGGATTTGGGGTCAATCTTTTTGACGATTGGCGCTACTTAGATGAAGGCTATCCTGGTCAAGATGCTAGCACTCGGCCTATCAATCCAGAGTTTGTCTTGAACCAAGCACGTTATCAAGATGCGACGATATTATTAGCCCGCAAAAATTTCGGCTGTGGCTCAAGCCGTGAACACGCTCCTTGGGCCCTTTCAGAGTACGGCTTTAGAACAGTTATTGCGCCAAGTTTTGCCGATATCTTCTATAACAACTGTTTCAAAAATGGCATGTTGCCAATCATTTTGGACGAGGCAATAGTCGATGAGCTATTTAGCCAAGTAGAGGCCAATATCGGTTATGAGCTAACAGCAGATTTGACGAGGCAAGTGGTCATTACGCCAGAAGGGGTAGAGTATCCCTTCGAAGTCGATGAATTTAGAAAACATTGTCTGCTAAATGGTTTGGATGATATTGGCTTAACGCTTCAGCAAGGTGATGCTATCAAAGCTTATGAGGCCAAAATGCAGCAATTGACCCCTTGGATATTTAATGAGGTTCAAGCATAGCTAAAATGATGGAAGGCTTGTCACAGCCCCATGATAAGCAAGCACGTTGCCTCTGATATTGCTTCGCCAAGCTCTAGGGTCTGCATTGAGTTATCTTTAATAACTCGATAGAATGGAGGCAAAATAGACAAGGTAATGCAATCTATGATGACTAAATTATCTACGGTAGTGCAGGGAAGGTCTTGGGCAACCGCTATAGGAATGGCGGGCGTGTTGTCTCTATCAGGTTGCCAAGCATTGAATGGCTATAAAACCACTCACACTTCTACTAACGCTCGGCAAGCAACTTCGTCTCAGGGCATTTCGCGTCAATCAGGTGAGGTCAGCATAACTTGTGAGGGAATGCATCATTGCGACATTACCCAAGTCGATAAAAAGCTGCTTATTAGCTCTGAGACGCACCAACCAATCTCTAAAAGCGATATAGTCCCAACAAGTTATGAGATAGCTAAAAACGCGTCCCCGAATCAAGCCGTTAAATTAGTGGCGCAGACTCCGTCAAATATGAATAATTTGACAAAATACTTTGTTCGTATTTTGCCTAGCAAGCGTGAGGTACATGTTGATTTTTATCCAGAAGATAATGAGCAATACTCTGAGCGCTTTGCCATTATTCATGATTTTGCGGTGCCGGGGGACTATCGCCTAAAGGCTTATCGAATGCCAAACAGTCGTCAAGCCGCAGGAAGTCTGCTGGCAAGCGCCTCCCCTAATCCTTTATGCGTGGCACTAGAGCAAGATGGAAAGACCATCCGCCGTTTCTGTAAACTGCCAATAGACTCTAGACAAAATGAGTTCATTGAAGTGACAGACATTGACCCAAATACTATTATGGAAGCTTTGATGTCCGCTGATGAGGCGCAGTTTTCTTAATAGTCTCTTAGCGGCTTATTTATAGACTCTTAGTGGTTTTAAACATGGTTTAGATGACTTAATTTGCACTATATCCCTAATAACCTAAATAACTTTTTGAATAACCTTAATAACCTCGATATTCTTAACAACCTCGAATTAACCCTTATTGATTTGAATAACGATACAAAGGACAATTATGGCAACGGTATTAACGCTAGCGGGTGATGGTATTGGCCCTGAGATTATGACCCAAGCGGTTGAAGTATTAAAAGCAGTCAATAATACTTTCGCTTTGGATATCAGCTTAGAATCAGGATTGCTTGGTGGGGCAGCGATTGATGCAGCCGGCCAACCCTTGCCACCTGAGACCCTAGATAAAGCGCGAGCGGCAGATGCTGTGCTATTGGGCGCAGTAGGTGGACCAAAATGGGACAGTATCGAGCGTAGTATTCGTCCTGAGCGCGGCCTATTAAAGATTCGTAGTGAGCTAGGACTGTTTGCCAATTTACGTGTCGCCAAGCTATATCCTCAGTTGGCAGGCGCTTCAAGTATTAAGCCAGAGATTATCTCGGGCCTTGATTTGCTAATCGTCCGTGAACTGACAGGTGGTATCTATTTTGGTGAGCCTCGAGGTATCCGAACGTTAGACAATGGGGAGCAGCAAGGCTACAACACCATGGTTTATAGCACCTCGGAGATTGAGCGTATTGGTAAGGTCGCCTTTGATTTAGCTCAGACTCGTGCCAAAGCTTTGGGTCGTCCTGCCAAGGTCTGCTCCGTCGATAAAGCCAATGTCTTAGAGGTTACTGAGCTTTGGAAACAAACCATGACCGAGTTGCAACAGCAGCATTATACAGATGTGGCCCTATCTCATATGTATGCTGATAACGCCTGTATGCAACTGATTAAAAACCCCAAACAGTTTGATGTCATGGTCACCGGCAACATGTTTGGTGATATCTTATCCGATGAGGCAGCGATGCTCACCGGCTCTATTGGTATGCTACCTTCGGCCAGTTTGGATGCTGAGGGCAAAGGCATGTATGAGCCTTGTCATGGGTCAGCGCCAGATATTGCTGGTCAAGATTTGGCAAACCCTCTAGCGACTATCTTATCAGTGGCCATGATGCTACGTTATACCTTTAAGCAAGAAGAGGCCGCTGCCTCGATTGAATCAGCGGTTAGTGCGGTGCTCGATGATGGCCTACGAACGGCTGATATCCTAGATACTAGTGATTCGGCGCTCAAAAAAGTCGGCTGTCGAGAGATGGGTGAGGCCGTGTTGGCTAAGCTAGTTTAAGCAGCATGAGTTAATTGAGACAGTAGAGTGGCTAACGATTTAGAAGTCAGTGAGCCACTTTAGGGTCATAAATTTAAGCTTATTCAAATAAAAACACCGCTCAATGGCGGTGTTTTTTGATGGCAGTGTGACAAAGAAAATAACTAATAAGGGCTATAACTCATGAATACTAACACCTATCAAAATTTTCTTTTGTCAAAACTTATCTGGCTTTTGATTAGCTTTTGAGTATTTAAACATCTTCTAAGCCCAGTAAGCGATAAGTCTTACCCTAATACTATGTCAATTAGGTCTTGCCACGGTAAGTGATTCGGCCTTTGGTCAAATCATATGGGGTCATCTCGACTTTGACTTTGTCACCTGTCAAAATACGAATGTAATGTTTACGCATCTTGCCTGAGATATGGGCAATGATTTCATGTCCGTTTTCTAAACGCACTTTAAATAGAGTATTTGGCAGGGTGTCAATGACTTCGCCTTCAAATTCAATAATGTCGTCTTTTTTAGCCATAATCGCTATCAATTCATAAAAAATAAGTCGGTATTATACGCAAGATGGGGCATAAACGCAATATCTTGCAGGTTGACAATAGCTGTTAATCCTAGTAATTGGTAAAAATAATCAGTCATTGGCTAGCACTAAGGATAGGGGGTAGGCAATCGACTAATTCCATTAACTATGAACAGCATAATCTTGGCAGGTCTGGAGCAAAACGACCTTAATCAGGTAGATTAAGCCAAACTGGGGTCAGTGGCAGATTGGGAAGGAGCTGCTGAAACTTGGGTGGATAATAAGCATTGATAAAGTATAGCCCGTCGCCTGAGGCAGTGGGCGGGGCAATCGTTCTGTCTTTTTTGGCCAATATTATCTTAAAGTCTTCTGGCAGCAGCTCACCACGACCGATAGCGAACAAAGTGCCCATAAGATTACGAACCATATGATGCAAAAACCCGTCGGCTTGAATATCAAATACAATAAACGACCCATGTGCAAAAAGCCTAGCATGACTGACTTGGCGTACTGGTTGGTTGGATTGACAAGCGGCTGCACGAAAGCTACTAAAGTCATGTGTGCCTTCAATATAGCTTGCTGCAATTTGCATCTGGGTTAAGTCAAGGGGTTCATGAATATGGGTGACTTGATGATTCAAAATGGCAGGCCTTAGCGGCTGATTTAAGGTGACGTATCGATATCGGCGGGCGATAGCCCCAAAGCGTGCATGAAAGTCGCTGGGCATGGGCACCAGCCACCTGAGTGCCACATCATCTGGTAATAGGCTATTAATACCTCGTAGCCAATTTCGCACTGGGCGGTAGGCACTGGTGGTGAAATGCGCAATCATGTTGCTGGCATGGACACCAGCATCGGTTCGACCAGCGGCGACAACCTCAACCGCTTCGTTAGCCACTTTGCTAATCGCGGCTTCTAGCACTGCTTGGACACCAACGACCTCTTTTTGCCGCTGCCAACCCCGATAATTACTGCCCAAAAATTCAATGCCAATCGCCAAAGTATAGCGCTCCTTGGAGGCGATAACTGAAAGACTATCAATCGCCATCGAATCAGGTAAATCCGTTGGATTGATTCTAGGAGAGTCAGAGCCCGTAGCTAGACTTTCACTATCAGGTAACGTGCTCTCAGCTTGAGTATCAATATCAGTATCAGAGGTCATATTAAGCCATTAAAGTTATAAAAGTAGTGTCGATATAATAAATCAAAAACCAAACGCTGTGTAAGAGGGGAAGCTACGAGCACTTATCCTCTCTAGCTCTTAACTCTTAACTCTTAACTCCTAACGACCGTATCTTGGTTGAGACTGTAGCTCCAACGTTGACGACGGCGAGCCGGGGTCTCAAAGCGTAAGTGCAACCAAAGCAGTCGGGCATAGATAGCCGGCAGGGTCAGTCTACCCCCTGATATGACATGATGTTGATACTGCCAACTGCCTGCTGCATAGTCGCTACCAACGCCCCCAAAAGCGCACTGGCTAGCACTCACTACCATATGGCCATGCTGATAGGCTTGCTCAAGTAGGCCTGCTAAAGCTTGTGAATAAGGGACATTGCCAGCCCCAAACCCTATCATGACAATACCGCTAGCAGGAGCGCTCATCAATGCGTTGAGCTGATTTTCAAGCACACTCACAGCATTGGGGAAACAATAAATGGGGTAAACAGTCGTCTGTGAGCTATTCGCTTCAATCTGTGGCCAAAGCGCTTGTTGATCCTCTAACCAGTGCTGACGCTGCGACTTGGTTAACCGCTTATTATAGCTGTTGGCAGGATAGGCGGCTCGGTGATGACCCGTAAACGCCATCAAATCATGACTGTGGGTCTTTTGCACTGTTTGCGCGGGCCAAGCTTCTCCAGCGAAATGAATACGCACCCCTGGCTCTCCAAAGCCCGCTATGCCAATAGAACCAATCAGATTATCCCAAGCATCTGACTGAATATCCACTTCATAGTCAGCCAGACAATCGGCATCAAACAGTGGCCGCATACTGCCTGTCACTACCAGACACACATCACTACCAGCGAACGCTTCTGCCAAAAAAGCCCCAAGATAGCTTAAGGTATCTGTCCCTGTGATTATGACGAAGCGGCGCTGACCACTAGCATAAGCTGACAGCACTAGCTGATAAAAGT
Organism: Psychrobacter sp.; assembly: GCA_030540615.1. GTDB lineage: Bacteria > Pseudomonadota > Gammaproteobacteria > Pseudomonadales > Moraxellaceae > Psychrobacter. The sequence goes on from JAUNVX010000053.1 coordinate 10,516, forward strand.
GAATAAAATCTGCTGGGGTTAATTGGCTACTGTCTTTAATTAAGTCATTATCAAGCCAAGCGATATCAGTTATCTTTTGGCTATTTAAAATCTCTCGCAGCTTAGGCAAGAAGACCTCAGCACTAATAGGCGCTAGCGGCCGACCATGACAGCCAAAAGTGCCGCCTGCATAAAGCAGTTGAACGGCGCCTTCATTGAGAGCATTGCTTATAGAATGTCGAGAAGTGGTAGAAGAAGTAGGGGACATAAGGTCTCACTATTTTGGGGATTAAGTCAGCTTTGCTTTAAGCAATAAAAACGCACAAGACAATAGTCATGTGCGTTTTTAGTTAGAGCATGATTGATAAGCAAGTTTGCCTTATCAAAAAGCTCAAGAGTTAAATAAGAGCCCGTATTATACCGTTTTGGCCAATAAAGCTTGAGCCTGCTCTTGTTGCGCACTATTACCTTGCTCCATCACTTCATTCAGTAGGCGTTTGGCGCTCTCATACTCGCCAAGCTCCATATACTGAGAAGCCAAGTCTAAAGTCACTTGCGCCCCATCTAAATCGTTAATGAACCCAAACTCTGTGGCAAATTGGCTGTCATCTATATCAGTTGCAGTAGAAGGAGTTACGGTGTCTTCCATTCCCGTACTAAGGTCAATCTCACTATCACTAACCGGCGCTGATTCGGTAGGAGCTAAGTCACTAATCGTTGGCTCAGTGAGGGTTGATTCAGAACTAGCAGAATCAGTAGTAGCATCCGTAGTGGCTAAGGCAGCCGCACCGCCTAGGCTTAAAGCATCGAGCTGAGAAAGGGTGTCTTCTAAACCACCATCGAAAGTACTGTCAAGTGTGGTATCGAGATGGGTAGGCGTCTCTATATGGGCTTCTTGAGTGCTAGTTTCAGTGGTGCTGGATTCAGTGATACTAGGCTCATCAAAGTTTAGCTCATCGATATCAAGGCCATCATCATCTAGCGTAATACTAGTGGCAGCATCCTCTAACGGAGCTTCATGAGCATGCTCGTCGACCATATCAAGGTCTAGGCCTTCATTTAAATCAAAGTCAGTGTCAGCTGATAGGCTAGTAGGAGCAGCTTCAGTCTCTACCGGATGCTCAGTATCAAGTAAGGTGGCCTCTTCTATAGCAGGCGTTTCTTCTTCACCATAAGTATCGAAGCTGAACTCATCTTCATTAAGACTTAGCTCTTCTGAATGAGTGTCTACAGATGCTGACTCAGACACAGGAGTAGTGTCAGGAACAGACAAATCGTTGCTTAGCTCATTAGCGTCAATCTCATCAAGATGAAACTCATCAGAGGCCGGCTCAGTAGCAACGTGACCATCTAGGGACAATTCATCTGATGGCGTGGTTACCGGCATAGTTTCGGTAAGGCCAAAATCTGATAAGTCATCTGTAGAGGCTACTGATGAGTCATCAATGACTAGCTCATGGTCACTATCGGTCTCTAACTCATCTAATGATAATTCAAAGCCATCATTTGTAGGGGCTAAAGACATAGCATCGTCTGATTTGGTATCTAATTCTACCGGCTGCTCATGACTGTCTCCAAGTTCAAACTCATGAGCAGTATCAGCAGTATTAAAGGTAGAGTCTTTAACCGGAGCTTGTGTGGTTAAGCTATCATCTGATAGTAATTGGCTCTCAAGATCATCAAAAGATAAAGTCTCCTCTACTTTGGAGCTAGGTGACTCATCCGATAAATCAAAATCTAAGCCTTGTTCATAATCATTTTTTGCATTTATTTCAGCAGCTTTGGAAATTACTGAAGATTGCTCAGCATCTAATAATAACTTGATGTTGTTGGCTTCGGCTAGTATGGCTGAGTCCCCTTGAGCTTTGAGCGACTCATATAGACCATTGAAGCCTTCAAGGTTGTTGGTAATGGCATAGATATTTAATAGTTTTAGCGATAGCTCTTTTTGATTGGGCTGGGTTACTAGTCCCTGCTTTAGCTCACGAGTGGCATCATCATAACGCTGCTGATCAATGAACTGCTGAGCCGTCTTTAGGCGATTAAGGTAACTTGGCGCGGTAGGGGTAGGAACTTGAGTAGCAGCAGTATGAGCGACACTAGCCGGCGCAGTCCTATTGACCGCTGGCGGCGTAGCACGCGTTGGTTCTGGTGCTTTCTTCTTACGCATTAATAGTAGTATGGCTACTACGATGGCAATAGCCAGTCCAATCACAATGTATATAAGGTTGTTGTTCATAATGGCTCCCACGCCGATCGTCTGCTTAACTATGGATGAAGAATATGGTCTAAAAATAGCGCTTTGATATGACAAATATAACTTTGATTTAAGATATGACTTAAATCATAAATTAGAGTTTTTAGAATTAATATTTAAAGTTAATACAATGTCAGCTGATTATAATAAATGCATTTAAATAGATGAGCCATGTTATCAAAAACCAGACCGCTACACCTAAATAATTAATGTTTAATTATTAGAGCTATGGTGACTATATATTTTAATTAGCTGTATCTATAGTCAATCCACTTTAAAACTGTAACAGTAGAGATTATTGAATAAACGATTTAGATCATGTTCCAACCAACCTTGTCTTAACTTTTTCACCTCTGCCCACTTCTTTTCAATAGGGTTTAGATCAGGGCTATAAGGTGGTAGCCATAACACTCGATGACCATGACGGTTTAATAACTTCCTAATTAGCCGTGGTTTATGAAAGCTGGCATTATCCATTACGATGACACATTTTCGATTGAGCTTTGGAATCAAGGTGTCTTTAAACCAGTGGTAAACTGTCTTCCAATTGACGTTTGTTTTGAAGTAGTCAATAGCAAACAAAGTCTTCTGGTATAGAGCGCCAATGACATTGGTTTTACTCTTTTGTTGCCAGTGGTACTTATCAATGCATGGTAGACCTTGAAGGGTGTAGCCAAAAGCTCGTAGTACTTCTTTCTCAAAGCCACTCTCGTCCATATAAATAATGGGGTAACCCTGACGTTTATAACATTCAAGCTTTAGTTGATACTCTAATCTTTTCAGCCAGCTTGCTTTAGGATGTTGCAGACTTTTTTTTACGGGTATAGCCAAGACGTTTCATGGCACGCTCTATGCCAGATTTACTGCAACCAAGTCGAGCCGCTCTTTCATAATAGTAAGCATCAGGATAATCAAGAATGTCCTGTTTAAGCGCCTCATCAGCTATTTTACGAGGAGACCTATTAGATGGCTTAATACTAATATCTTTTTTCCAATTGGCTATCGTCGTTGGGCTGATATCGTATAGTTTGGCTGCCTTACGGATACTCAGCCCTTGCTCAATGGCTTTCAAAACTTTCTTTCGTAGTATGATGCGGTAAGTCATAATCTTAAATAGATAGTTAATGGCTTAGATAAATTGTACCAATTCTTAAGGGGATTTACTATATTTTACTCAAGCCATTATCGTCACTCTATTTCGTCATACTTATTCGATTTCTTCGACATCATATCAATAAGATGGCCGCTATTTTTGATTTTTCAGCTCTTTTAAACGGGCTTCAAGCTCAGCCAATTTTTGATTTTGCAATTGTAGCTTTTGAGTATAGCTCGTAAGCTGTACATTGACCTCACGTACTCGCTTGGCCTGCGCTGCGGCCTTTAACCTAGACGACTTAAGGGTGGCCATAATATCTGTAGTGATGCCACTGCCTGGAGCGGTGGAGGTTTTGGTTTGCGTCCCAGCAGCATTGTTATCTTTGCTAGGAGCTATCACGGTCATTCGAGCCTTTGGCAGGTTTTGAGTCACTGTCTGAGGAGGCGAAGGACGCGTATTACCATTAGTGACTGTCTTAGCTGGAGCGCTAACGGGCTTATCACGCGCAGTAGAGGGAGCAGGCGCGGCAGGTTTAGGCGGCTTTGGAGCATTGGCAGTAACTGCTGGTGCGGGTTTAGCGGGGGTTACTGGTTTGGGATTGGCTGTTGGTGATTGCTGAGCATGTCGAGCCCTTATGGCGGCTTGCAAGCTCTGCTGTGAGGGGATCACCTTATAATTAGGCAGTTTGAGTTGGGCATTGGCCTTTAATAAGTTGGCGTTTTCTTCAATGAAGGCATCAGGATTTTGGTTATGTATTTGGCTCATCACTGTCCCAACATCTACTTTATTCTGACGCGCTATCTCATCAGCAATGCTCCAAAGGTTATCATTGCGCTGAACGATATACACAACCTTACTTTCGGCTGGGGCAGCAACAGTATTATCGACTTTAGGAGTCGTAGGTAATGGTGTATTAGAGCGAGTTTTAGGGGCTTTAGGTAAGTTCTGAGAAACGTTATTAGACGCGTTATTCGCCTGATTATTCTTTAAATCCTCTATTGAGGTGTTGGACTGAACCAAGACTGAGCTTTGAATAGGAGCATCGCTTTGGTTGGTGGGTTGTAGTCTGCGAATCACTTCAATGTTTAAGATATCAAACTGGCGGTTAACCGACGCTGGGGCCATGGTCGGGACTTCTGAGAGACTATTATCGTTTTGACTAGGCAGATTGACCGATGTAGCTTGGGAATTAGGCAGTGATGCAGCCGAATCAGAGGTCATGGTAGCGCTATTACTATTTAGTACGGCACTACCATTATTGACAGTAGTAGGACCCGTATTAACAGGGCTAACCGACGGTAGTAAAGGAGGCGGTGGGCTACGTTTGACTATTAATGGCTTACCTTCAGACGGACTAACCACGGGTAGATTAGGTTTGGTTTTGTTCACCATCGTCATAGTATCAACCTTATTAGCCACTTTATCTAAAGGCATCAATAAGGTCTTGGGCAACATCTGCTGTTGGCCCTTGTCATTAATGGACAAAACCACATCGGTAAAGGGAGTAGAGACTGGCTTTGAGGTGTTGATGATGATTTGACCAGAGGTTTTGCTAGTCGGAACAAAGCGAACGCTCATGGTGTCCGTGGGTTGAAGACCCAACCTACTATAGATATTGGCATCAGCGAGACTGGCAGAGAAGCGTTCAGTATCGATATCAGTGACAGCAATCGTCGCCGTTAGCGGCTCATTCTGATTAGATTGAACTTCGGTACTGCCTATAGTGGCGGCTTGCGAAGCACCGGCAATCGACGTAAGTAAAGCCATCGAAATGGCGCGATAAAGCTTGGTCGAGTGAGCAAAATGAGTCAGATAAGCCGGTTGAAACCAAGACATGTGCGTCCCTTGTAGTCGTAGTAGGTGTTGATGAATCATTGTCTTCAATGAGCAGTTATAACAAAATCACTTTAGCATTGCTAGCAAATTTGCCCATTAAACCTAAGCCTAGTCAATTGCCATTAAATGTGCCATGTATAAATTGCAAGCTAAAATATGAATCAAATCTATAGCAAAAACATTAAACCGATGGCAAACGATTAATAAATTAAACACTCAAATGATTATGGCCATCAGTTAAT
>JAUNVX010000303.1 GCA_030540615.1 Psychrobacter sp.
AACTTTGCAGCAGCACGTGGGTCGGCAGTTTGATGCAGCGACTTCTCATGTGATGCTTTGCGGCAACCCTGAAATGGTCGAGGACACCAAAGAAGCGCTTAAGACCATTGGTCTAACCATGAACCGACGCGGTGAGGGCAACATTGCGGTCGAAAATTATTGGTAGTAAGGCAATCTTCAAATTAGTTTTAACCATTAAAAAAGCCATCAATTCGTTGATGGCTTTTTGCTGAGCAGACTTAACGCTGGTATTTTGCGCCTTATTTCAAAATAAAAAACAGGAGGTTTGCAGTCATTCTTGGCTTGGGTCAGTGGCATCACTAATAGGATTGATTGGCCCTTTCATCAGCTCCGGTTCTGGCTCATCGTCGTCACTCAAGATATCATCATTGCCAGTTACCGAAATTAGGTCGCGGTAGTTGACCTGAGTCTTTAATACTAGCTGCTCTTCTTCGACTTCGCCATAATTGACCTGAATCTTTTGCAGCGCTGTCAAGATTTTTTTATTCTTTTTAAGCCAGCGGTGGATGTCCAAATAGATGATGTTGTCTTTGGGCCGAGCGATATTGATATAGCTTAAGATAAAGCCCAACGGGTCTTTTTTGAGGACTTTGTGATAAAACCAAATCGCAAGCTTAATCCCTTGACGCTTTAGAAAGGACTCACAGCGTAAATTGAGCAAATCGGTATAGGTCTTTTGCTCAAACACAAAACGCTGAACATTGCGGTCAAGCTGGGCGTGAACCAAGCCAAAGTTACTGGCGACTTCAGCATAGATACCAGCGGCATTAACGGTACAATACAGCCTAAACCAGTCATCATGTAGCTCAACCCGCATCTCCAATATAGCGCCAACATTATCAGTGACAAATTTCTGTAGCGCATCATTGACGTAGGTTTGATTAACGGGCAGTGAAAACTCATCCTCAACAGCGTCCGTCGCCTTGTTGTACCACTTTTTGAGAAAGTGATTAAGGTTGCTCCAAGTGTCACTGAGACTGTCATTAAGACTAAAGCCTATCGTGTCAGAGAATTGATCAAAGTCGCTCAAGCGTATCGTCCTTATAATAAAATAGGTCAAGATGATGAATTTGGATTGAGCATAATTGTAGCAAAGATTGGCCCACCCGCGCAGACAATACTGCTATGGTTATGTGACTCAAAATGTAAGGCTGGCTATAAAGTCATTTATGAGGAGATTTAAAGCTAACTATAGGCTCCTTGACTATAAGGCTAAGGTTAAGACAGCGCCTATGGGCGTTCGCTGCATATCATGCTATGATAATGCGGTTTAAAGATGCATGAAATAGCTGATGATGGCTATAAGCCTTATTGAAGTTATCAGTAGCATTATCAATAGTGAAGCGTTATTAGTAGTGAAGCAATAGGCAAGCTAACCACCTAACCAGTGAGATTATCCGTGGCGCATATCAAAGACTCTCAAAGCTATCATTTTTCGGCCACGCCGCCGAAGCGTGATTTAAGCTTGCCTATGGCCGTTGGCATCGCGGTCGGCTTGCATACGCTATTGATATTTGGCGTAAGCTTTGCCACCGACCAAGACCCAGCAGCCGTCGTCCAAGATGTGGCCAAAGTGTTGACAGAGAACATGAAGCCCAATGAGGACGCTAAATTCATCGCCAATGCTTCACAAGTTGGGGGCGGGGATGTGGATCAAGAGCTGCGCCAAGAGAGCACTGATATCAGCCCAATGACTGACGCGCAGATGCAAGAGACGCAAGATATCATCAACTTGCAGCGCCAAGTTCGCCAGCAGCAATACCAAGAAAGTTATCTACGCACCACCCTCAGCTGGCGTGAGACCACTGAACAAAATGACAATGACACCAAACAAAATCAAAACGACGACCAAGTCCAAGAAGAGCGATTACGAAAACAGATAGCCACTCTTGAGGCTCAACTCTCGCAGCGCCAGCAAGAGTTTGCCACCAAGTCCAAAGTGGTCACCATGGACAGCAACTCGACCACCAAAGGCGAGGCAGTCGATTATATCGAAAATTTCCGCCAACATGTCGAGCAAGTCGGCAATCAGTACTATCCCGCGCAAGCCTTGGCTCAAAATATCACTGGGGAGGTGCGCCTTATGGTCATCATCAAGCCAGATGGCAATGTCAAAGCCATCCGCTTGCT
>JAUNVX010000304.1 GCA_030540615.1 Psychrobacter sp.
TATCTATTTGGTCAGGTTAATATTGCCAAGCCAATGATTGATTGGGGTGGTAATTGCGGCAATTTAACTGCTGCTGTTGGGGCTTGTGCGATAAACATGGGACTCGTGGATAGCGAGCGTCTGACAGCGAGCTTGCCCTCAGGCGCTGACAGCGGCATTGTTGAAGTGCGGATTTGGCAAGAAAACATCGGCAAGACCATCATCGCTCATGTGCCTGTTTATCAAGATGCCCAAGGTCATATTCAGGTTCAAGAAACCGGTGACTTTGAATTGGACGGGGTGACATTCCCTGCAGCCGAAGTCAAGATTGAGTTTATTGACCCTGTAGATGGTGACAGCGATATGTTCCCAACCAATAACTTGATTGACGACTTTAGTTTTACAGACGCTGACGGCACTACCACCACCGTCCAAGCGACCTTTATCAGCGCCGGTATCCCTACTATATTCCTGAAAGCAGAGGACTTAGGCTTTGAGGGGACAGAGCTACAAGGGACAATCAATAGTGATAATGAGCTGTTGCAAAAGCTTGAGCGTATCCGAGCGCAGGGCGGCGTGGCCATGGGCTTATTCAAAGAGGTGAGCGAGGCTGAAAAAAGCCAACATATTCCTAAGATTGCTTGGGTTGCACCCGCCAAAACTTATCAGGCATCAAGCGGCAAAACCGTATCGGCAGATGAGATTGATTTGCTCGTTCGCGCCATGAGTATGGGCCAACTGCACCATGCCATGATGGGCACAGCGGCAGTCGCTATTGCAGCGGCTGCAACTACGCAAGGCACGCTAGTGAATCAAGCGGCAGGTGGTGGCGAGCTGACTGAGGTGCGGTTTGGTCATCCCTCGGGCACCTTGTTAGTGGGCGGCGCGACTGAACAAGTAGCAGGCCGCTGGCAAGCCAAAAAGGTATCGATGAGCCGCTCAGCACGGCGGATTATGGTGGGCGAAGTGTTTGTGCCAGCCGACAGTTTTTGAGTTAAGTTTTATTGAAATCAGGAGACTATAATGGACCATCAAGCTTTAGAACAGCAATCGTTTGAAACCGAGATTAAGCCTTTTTTTTGGTCAGAGCATGCAGATAGTGTGTCGCTATGTTTATCTGATGTGGATTGTTATAAAACAGACGTTTTTGCTACCCGTGCAGACGATGGCTTTGAAGGCAATGGTTATGATTGGGGCAGTTTGGCGCAGGTATTTATCGATGAGAAACACCCCGAATGGCAAGATATCATTAAATTTGACCCCGAAGGCAGTATGTTTTGTGTTTATACAGGAATGCAAAATAAGGAAGTATTAAAAGCCTTTGCTTTAGCATTTAAACAAGCTTGCGAAAATGATAAGGTGATATTGGATTTATTTTCACGAGCAGAGCTTGACTGACAATACCGTCAATCAGTATTGTCCATCGATTTTAGATAAAAATGCTGGGGTAGTCTTGCACTGCCTCAGTTTTTCTGCATTCATAATTCATACAGTTTACCAGTCAAAATCCCTCTAACAAAACCAGCAGGTGAGCTATTATTTATTCTTTTAATTTAGATTGTAAAAGTGAATAGCTGATATGCCCACCCCTATCAAACCCGATCAACCCTCTAAATCACCGACTTCTCTAAATAAACGCAAGCCTAGTAGTCCGCTTGGCAATACGGCACCTACCAATAAGGTTGAGCGTAGGGCGTTATTGTGGGATATTCTCAAAAAGCTAGCGGCCTTTGCTAGACCTTATCGATTGCTTATTATCGCTACCCTGATATTGACTGTCTTGGGCTCTTTTACCGCTCAGGTTAATGCCTTTGTGCTGCGTTACACCGTTGACCGATTAACTGAGATTGCCACCTTGCCTGAGCCTTGGCAAGCGGGTATCAAGATGCTGACCATTATCAGCGCCGTGCTACTGACCAAGGAAGTCCTTTCAGCAGGGCTATCGTTTGGTCAGCGCTACTTTGGTGAACGCATTCGCATTAACCTATCCCGCGATTTGTCGCAGCGGGTGATTGAGCGCATCCTAACTTACCGAATGGACTTTTATACCACGAGCGAAAATGACAGCGGCAAACTGCAAACTAGAATTGATTTGGGCGTCAGTAGTTTAACCGGACTGGTGCAAAACCTATTTATCGACATGCTACCGCTGTTTGCCAATGCCAT
>JAUNVX010000054.1 GCA_030540615.1 Psychrobacter sp.
CAGATTATCTATATGTCTGAGGTTGGCGCATTAATTTTGAAGTCAAACATCAAGCTTAATATTTTAGAGATGTTTGCTATCTTTATTCTTAGAACCTTAATCAGCTTGGCCATTATTGTTCCGGTGGCCCATTTGCTTTATTAATTAACTGGCGTAACTGACAGGTTTTATTAAAGTGCGATTGGCTATTGGTCGAGTTGGTTTTATCCAATCAGCTCGGCCCTTTTAATGCTTAAATTTTATGAGTATGGTTAAGTTAGTATTCTTTTCAGCAGAACTCCTTTACCAGAACCCCTTTTATCAACCTTCTTTAGCAGAAATTTGAGAGCTCCTATGTCAACTATGCCAACCTCATTAGATGTTTCTAATCTAGCCATTTGTAAAGAAAATGCCCTCAAGGTAGTAAACGAGGAGATAATGCTCAATGCTGTTTATCTTAATGGGCAATGGGTGACTATTGAGGTAACTCATGAGTCTGATGCGGCCTTAAAGGAGCAAAACCTTTTTGACCCTAGCTCAGCAGAGCTCATCGCCAAAACGCGATTGGCAAGTGCTCACTATGTCGATCAAGCCGCGAGGGCAGCTGAGCAAGCTTTTGAGGATTGGTCTAACACGGCTGTCTCTGATCGAGCTCGCTATCTAAGCGGTATTGCGGATGAGATGCAAAAGCGCTTTGATAAACTAGTCAGCCTATCCGTACTTAATAATGGTAAGCCTATTGTTGAGGCTGAGCTGGATGTCAATGATGCGATTGCTTGCTATCGTTATTACGCCAAGCTTATCCAAAATCAGCCGAGCCAAAGCCTAGTTGAGACCGGTGAGCCTAGTGTTCGACTCTATAAATGCAATGAGCCTGTAGGCGTTTGCGCCTTGATTGTCCCATGGAACTTTCCAATGGTGACCACTGCTTGGAAACTTGCGCCCGCACTGGCCGCAGGTTGCACCGTATTGCTCAAGCCTTCAGAGGTGACTTTGCTCCCTGAGTTGATGCTTGGCAACATCTTAGAGGAGATTAATCTGCCTAAAGGGGTGGTTAACATATTGCCAGGCGGGGCAGATGTGGGCGCAGCGATGACCAGTCATCCGCTCGTTGATAAGATATCTTTTACAGGTAGCAATGTAGTGGGCGAAAAGGTGATGGTGCAAGCGGCGCAAGGTATCAAAGATATCAGTCTTGAGCTTGGTGGAAAGTCAGCAATAGTGGTGCGAGCAGATGCCAATATCGACTTAGCTTGTGAGCTGATCGTAGGGGGTATCTTTGCCAATTGTGGTCAGATTTGTTCAGCTACTTCTAGACTATTGGTCCATGCTGATATCGCTCAAACGCTATTTAGTAAACTCAAAATAGTGATAGAAGCTTTAATCGTTGGTGATGGTTTTGATAGCACCACTCAAATGGGGCCACTGGTTAGTGAAGCTCAATTTAAGCAAGTTAAAAAGTATTTTGATATTGCGGCTGATGAGCAGTTAGCTTGTTTAACAGGTGGCCAAACCCTTCAGCAGGAGGGCTACTTTGTCATGCCCACTGTCTATACCGAAGTGCCGACTACCAGCCGATTATGGCGCGAAGAGATTTTTGGGCCCGTGCTAGTGACGCAAACCTTTAGCAGTGATGAAGAGGCAGTCAAGCTGGCCAATGACAGTCAGTATGCCCTTGCAGCCTCGGTAGTGAGCACTAACGAGCAGGCCGCGATGACATTAGCAAGGCAGATTCGAGCGGGTCATGTCTGGATTAATGAGTTTCAGATTGTCTTGCCTGAAGCAGGTTGGGGCGGCTTTAAGCAAAGCGGCATCGGCCGTGAGCTAGGTGAAGATGGTCTCAGTGCTTATCAAAAAAGCAAACACATCTTATTGCCCAATTGATGGGCTAATGAGAGCAGGTCATGCTAAAAGATGACTCCCTTAACTATTACAACGTCCATAACTAACCTTTAATCACCAATCACACTATTAACCAGTCCCGTTAACCACCAGTCCCGTTAATAAACAGGAACCACGATGGAGGCTCTATCAAGCGTACTATCAAAAAAGTTGTCTAATCATAAATTGATTAAATCGCAATGTCTGGTTAGCGTGCAAACAAGGGGCTGGATTAGGGGCGATTGCTCAAGTGCTCTATTAAATAAGTGGGCAGATTTAATGGATGACCATAAAGATGACTTGGCCATATTGATGACTGCGGAGCAAGGCAAACCTCGCAAAGAATCTCGCAGCGAGATTGGCTATGCCAACAGTTTTATTCGCTTAGGGCTCAGCAGCTGCTGTGATGGAAGTAATTGAGGAGGAGAATCTTCTTGAGCGTAGTAAAGTTATTGGCGAGCGTATGGCAAAGTTTCTGGCAGAACTAAATAACCCTAAAATCGCTCATATCCGCTATAAAGGCGCAATGTTAGCCTTTGATTTAGTAGATGCTACTGGTCAGCCTGATGCGGCAGCAGCAATAGAGTTAAGAGCCCGCGCTTTTGAGCAAGGTCTGCTAATGGCGTCTTGTGGTATGTTTGGTAATGCCATTCGGATTATGGTGCCTATCACGGTAGAAGATGAGATATTAGAAGAGGGTTTGCAGATTATCGCGAAGAACCTCTAATTATTATCAGACTAGATACTATCTAAAGCCTAAAAGGATGCAATTCTAGGATTGCGTCCTTTTTTATTAGCTGCTTTTAATAGCTTATTTTGATGGCTGATTGTATTGCCAACATACGAATGGCCTTTATTTGACTGTCTGTGATTTAATGGTCTTTGATTATACAGCCGTTAATGACACCACCTTAATTTAACCACCCTGCCTATCCACAAGCGTCTATTTATTCATAACTAAAAGATTGGTGATATATAAATTATGGTGTATCATAAAGTTTCAGCCAAAACTCTGATGCGGGCTATTGTCTGACTGTATATGGCTATCAAGGTATTCGCGGCGCTCGAGATATAAAGTCTTATGCTCACGCTGACGTGCCTTAGAAAGATTTCAAAATTGATGGGCGAAAATCAAATAAGCCCTCATTAGTATAAAGAAGATGGGCAGAATCGTTGGACTGGTCTCTACAAGCTGCCTTTTTTATTATCTTATGCTCTGTCTTAGTATTAAAAGGATTTGATATGCGTTATGACGTTATAGTAGTTGGTGCCGGGATGGTAGGCACTTCTATTGCTTGGCATTTGCAAAAGAACAACGCTAAGGTGCTGTTGCTGGATAAGAAAGCGCCTGGCTCAGAGACCTCCTATGGCAATGCAGGACTGATTCAACGAGAAGCCATCCGTCCTTATGCCTTTCCTCGGCAGGTCTCTGAAATCCTAAGAGTATTGCCCAATACCAGCACTGATATCCGTTATCGCTGGCCGGCAATCTTTCAATACAGCCAATCATTACTTCATTATTGGATGAACTCAGCTCCCGCCAACTTTAAGAAGATTGAGCAGGAGTGGCAGACGCTCATTGAGCATTGTACAGATGAGCATCAAGTGATGATTACTGCCTCGGGCGCTGATGATTTGGTCAGACGAAAAGGGTGGATAGAGCTATATCGTACTGAGTCCAAGTTAAAGGCTGCCGTTGAATTGGCTGTCAAAGCTGAAGAGATTGGCGTCCAACATAAAGTATTAAACGTTGAGGAGCTGCAAGCCCTTGAGCCCAATTGCAACTTTACTGGATTCGTCGGTGCGATTCATTGGTTGAACTCTTGGCAGGTAGCCAACCCAGGAGAGCTCGTCAAGGCCTACGCTAAAAGTTTCCAAGCGATGAGCGGCACTATTGAGCAAGGCAGTATTAAGGCGCTGGTCCCCGAAGCTGATGGTTGGCAAGTAAAGACAGACGATCAGAGTTATCATAGCGAGCATTTGGTGATTGCGGCTGGCCCTTGGTCAAGTGATTTAATTAAGCCTTTGGGTTATAAGATTCCGCTATTTCCAATGCGGGGCTATCATCAGCACTTTGAGCTTAGCGAGCGTAACCTGCTCAATCATAGCATGATCGATAAAGAGCGCGGTTTTGTGATGGGCCCCATGCAGCAGGGCATTCGCATTACCACAGGGGCAGAGATGACCTTGCCAGACTCAGCAAAGAACTTTGGTCAACTGCAGTCCGTGCTCAAATATGCCAAAGAAATCTTGCCACTTGAGAAGGCGGTCGAAGCAGAAGCTTGGAGTGGGTCAAGACCTTGTATGCCAGATATGAAGCCAGTGTTAGGTCCAGCGGATAAACATGATAAATTATGGTTCGCCTTTGGTCATGCGCATCAGGGCTTTACCTTAGGGCCTGTGACTGGGCGACTGATGGAAGAGTTAATCCATAACAAACCCGCTTTTGTTGATGTAGAGCCGTTTAGCAGCAAGCGCTTTGCAAAATAAGATTAGATTAGCTGGGGGTTAGGTATAAGCTAGCCTGATTTTACCAGGACCGCGTATACCAAAAAAAGACACGATACTCAATATCGTGTCTTTTTTTATGGCTCAACGAAAAGAATAAACGGTCCAAAAAATTTATTGAATAAAGTCATGAACATAGCCAAACTTATGTAAATTTAGAACAATTGTTTATTTTAATACTGGTCATTTGTTCTCTATTTATGTTACAATAAAGATATGTATTTAACAGTAATGTAATACTTAAACGTTAGGATAGCTTAAAAATTAATACCAAAATGTATAATGACTTAATTAAATAAAAAATAAAAACAATAAAAATTAGCAAGTTAAGAAAAATCATTCGTAAATCGGAACAAAAAATCAAATTTCAAACTTAATCATTTAACCAAGTTCTTCATCAAAATTAGGGAAATAATCAATTGCTAAAACAAGCGGTTATCAACTTTTTTTTGTCAATTTTTAAGATGTATACGGGAAGTAACGTGTTTATTTATAAATACTTAATACAAATGTTCACTATTATAGCGGTTGGACTGGCTCTGACTACTTCACTAGTAGGCTGCACCATGAATGCTGGTCTCAACTCTGGTCATTTGCCTGCCTCTGGAATGTTCGTGGCAGATAATGGCATGCGATTCCATATCCAGCCGCTAAGCCTAAGCACATTGCCTGTCTCATCAAGTCAGTCTCCTTCAACCATCAGTAACCAAACAATAAGAAGCCTTATAGGGCAACCCCAATCGGCAAACTATTATCTTAACCATGGCGATATTCTTAGTATTAATTTAGTGGATTACCCAGACATTACTAACGCTACTAACACCAATACTGACAGCCCCTATGCTTCAGGGTTCACCATTGATCAGCAAGGCTATATTCAATTTCCCTTGATTGGTCAGATTAAAGCTCAGGGGCTGAGTGTATCTCAGTTCTCAGCTGCCTTAAAACAACGATTACAACGGTATTTGAAATACCCAGATCCTCAGGTCAAAGTTCTAAATTATCGAGGAAGTAAATTTTTTATCGATGGTGAGGTGCAAGGGCCTGGCGAATTTAATATTGCCGACGCTCCTGTGTCATTACATAGCGCGCTTTCTATGGCAGGCGGCAGTACGACTGAAGCTGATACCAATAGTATCCTATTGACCCGTCAAGGTCAGAGTCACCATCTAGGATTAAGAAAGCTGCAAAAGGCAGGCGTCTCTGCCAATCAACTCTATTTGCAAGATGGAGATAGCCTCCATGTGAATAGCCAAGATAGAAATAAGGTTTATGTATTAGGGGAGTTTGGGCAAGTGGTGCCGCTTGAGATACCAGAGCAAGGCCTAAGTCTGGCGCATGTTCTTGGAGAGTCGCAAGGGTTAAATGCTCGAACGGCTGATGCCGCCAAAATCTATGTCATTCGTGACCAAGCACAAACAGCCATGACCGACATTTATTATGTGGATATGCAAACCATGACCAATATTGCGCTAGCCAGTCGCTTTCAGATGAAAGCAGACGATATCGTTTATGTGGATCCAACGGGTCTAACGAGATGGTCAAGATTGGTTAGCTCAATACTGCCTTCAGCATCAGTGGCTGCGCTGATATCTGGGCTGTAACTCATTTTGACTTTACAAAAGCTGTGTTTAAGTCACCTATTAAAGTTAGCTTAAAACCGTTAACTGGCCAAAAGCCACTTTAAGGATTATTAATGACTATTTCAACATCCAATTCGTCTAATACATCGTCTAACGGGCCTACCGAAGAAGTGAATATTTTGGCTTTACTTATGGTCTTAATTCGCGGTTGGAAAATCATCGTAGCATGTGCGCTATTGGGGCTGTTATCTGGGGTACTGTATAGCCGCTATATGAGTCCTGTTTATCAAAGTGATGCGCTGGTTCAAATCGATCAAAAATCTCAAGGGATATCAGGGTTAGGTAGCAATATCTCCGAATTGGTGGCGCCTGAGGTCAGCCCTGCACAAACCGAGCGTGAGCTAATTAAGTCTCGAATGGTATTAGCCCCCGTTGTTGACAGACTGCATCTGGATATTGGCCTGAGTAACTCTGAAGTTACGACGGTAGACAAAATCATTAATAAGGGAGCTACCTTCAGTCAAGTCAATAGCGCTCAGGGTGCTAGCCTGATGACCAATGCCGGCAGTGCTGAAATCGCCAATTTTGAAGTGCCGGATGCTTACCTTAACCAAGCTTTTACTCTAAGCCAATCTGATAAAGGGTTTACCCTAACCAATGGGACTGAGGTCTTCAATGGCATCCTTAATCAACCCTCTATCTTCAAAACCAGCTTTGGTGACATCAAAATCACCGTGACATCGCTGCCTGAACAGATGCAGCCCGTCACTATTACTAAGTACTCATTAAACACCGTTATAGAGTCACTAAGTCAGGCACTAAACGTTGATGAGCGTGGTCAGCATACTGGTATTATTCAGCTGTCTATGCTGGGGGGCAATCCGCAGCAAGTGACTGGGGTACTCACCGAAGTGGTTGAGTCTTATCTGGCGCAAAATCAAGCTCGCGGCTCCAAGCAAACCAGCAACACCATTGAGTTTATGGAATCACAAATCCCTAAGCTTAAGCAAAAACTGGAGTCTTCTGAGACGGCTTTCAATGAGTTTAGAGAAGCCTATGGCACCATTGATATTAGCCAAGAGGCAGAGCTGCTATTAACGGAGCGTTATCACATCGACTCTCAGCTCAATGAGCTAAACCTTCAACAGGCTGAGCTTAGTACCTACTATACCAACGAGCATCCTTTGGTCGTCCAAATTAATGATCAGCTCAAAGTATTAAAGAATCGCAAGCAAGAGATTGAACAGACTGTGGTTCGATTGCCAGAGATTCAGCGCGAGTTTATGCAGTTGTCAGAGGACATGGGCATCAATCGCGAAATCTATCTGACCATGCTAAAAAACTATGAACAGCTCAAAATCGTCAAAGCGGGGGAGATTGGTTATGTGCGAATCGTTGATATGCCGATTGCCGTTATCGAACCTATTGCGACCAAAAAACCACTTATCTGGGCGATTGCGTTGTTACTAGGAGCGCTTTTAGGATCCGCTGCTGTACTGCTCAGAAATATTCTGAGCGGTAAGGTTCAAGATTCAAAGCAATTAGAGATTAACACGGGTATTCCCATCGTAGCGACCGTACCACGGTCAAACTCAATTCAGCAGTTGTCCAAACGCAAACGCTCAACCCATCGACTGCTCGCCCATGTGGATCATGACAGCCTAAGTTATGAGAGTCTTAAAGGGTTGAGAACCTTATTAATGTTTGGCCGCTCAAATCATGGCGCGGGTAAAGTGATCTTAATTACCAGTGGTAGTTTTGGGGTAGGTAAGTCTTTCGTCGCCTCCAATCTGGCAGAAATATTTTCTCAATTGGACAAGAAGGTTTTGGTCATTGATGGGGATATGCGGATGGGTAACTTAGACAAAGTCTTCCCTATAGAGCAAGAAACCGGACTGACTGATTATTTATCACAGTCTGAAAATGAGGTCTATGACTACGTTCATGCGACCAATATCGACAATGTGGATATCTTGCCACGAGGCCATCGCACCAGCAACTTATCTTCTTTACTGGCCAAAGATAGATTTGGGGACTTAATTAAGCAGTTGTCCAGCCATTATGACTATATCGTGATTGACTCACCACCCGTGCTAGCGACCTCAGATGCCTTACTTCTAGCCAAGCAGGCTGACAAAGTATTGATGGTAGCTAGGCACAATAAGTCGGTCGAAAAACAGATGAATTTCGCTATTGACCAGCTGACCAAGGCCAACATTCGCATTGATGGCATCGTCTTAAATGATGTGAATCAGACTCAGACAGAGAGCTATAAATGCCACAGTCATTATGTCGCCGCTCAAGCTAGCGGTTGATTATAGCCGCGAGAATTGCGCTTAGATGTCAGTTTAATGACCTATAAAAACAAACGTTTAATCAGCGATTGCCAAGGAAATTTTAAATCAGTTTTATTGATACATCAGTGACATAGTGCCGTACCACTCGGCTTAGATAGTTTTAATTCACCTCTATATAGCAGTGACTATTATGACCATACATATAGATCAATCACACTCAGACAAAGCGCCTTATACGGCTATGCTCGCTGATACGACCCCAGTAGATATCGACAAGCAAGCTACTAATAAGACGTATTATGCAGCGAGGTGGTTGTTGTCACTGCCTAGATACTTTAAACGGACTATCTTAGTCAGCTTGGATTATTCGTTGGCCATTTTATGTTTGTTTTTTGCGCTATCGCTACGCTATGGCACGATTGAGAGCCATATTGACCTTAGATTGCTACTTGTCTATGCCGCTATTCCAGTGATAGGTCTCAATGCGATAGGGTTTTACCAAGGGGTGACGAGGATTTTCTTTGATGCCCAGATGCGCCGAGTTTTACAGTTATTCATTGGGCTTATTATTGCTGTGGCATTGGTCCAAGCAAGTCCTTGGTCTATCGGTTTGCCACGCTCCGTGCCCTTGCTATTTTTATCGCTGCTTTTTATGAGTCTATGGTTTAACCGAATGGCGGTTCGGGAGATATTGTCTTATGGCCAACACAAGCACCGCGTGACCAGCAAAAATAAATCGCCATGTTATGAGAACATCATTATCTATGGGGCAGGGTTTACGGGAAAGGCGTTATATGAAGCTATTTATGACGCGGACTGTTACCGAGTAGTGGCTTTTGTAGATGATGATTTAAGGTTGCAAGGCGCGCATCTGTTTGGCAAAAAAATCTATGACGCCAGAAATCTTGCCAGCTTAATTACTAAATACGATATTGATCAAGTATTCTTATCTGACCCTGAGATGAGCCATGCCCGAAAGCGCACTATCATCGATGATTTATCAGAAGTCTCAGTCAAAATTAAGCAATTACCCAGTCTTAAAGAAATCGCTGATGGCAAAGTCACGGTCAATACAATGCGCCGAGTCGATATTTTGGATGTGCTCGATCGGCAAGCGGTGATGCCCGATACCACACTTTTAGGCCAAGATATCAGTGGCAAGCATGTCTTAGTGACAGGAGCGGGCGGTTCAATTGGTAGCGAGCTATGCCGACAAATACTGCAAAACAAGCCGCAGTGTTTAGTCCTGTTTGAGCTCTCAGAATACGCTTTATATGCTATTCATCAAGAGTTACTGGCTTGCCAAGCAAGCTTGGCCATGGATCAGCCCATCGAATTGGTTGCCATCATTGGTAATGTCAATAATAACAACAAGCTGCAATCTATCTTTGAACAATACGGTATTCATACGGTCTATCACGCCGCCGCTTACAAGCATGTTCCGCTTGTGGAGGCCAATCCGTTTGAGGGAGTGATTAATAATGCTCAAGGTACTTATCACTGTGTTCAAGCCGCCATCAATGCGCATGTAGAGACCTTTGTATTAATCTCTACTGACAAAGCTGTTCGCCCGACCAATGTGATGGGGGCTTCTAAACGCCTAGCAGAGTTGGCTTGCCAAGCCATGAGTCAGGTTAGTGGTGCCACCCGAATCAGTATGGTGCGCTTTGGTAATGTCCTCGGATCATCAGGGTCCGTTGTGCCCTTATTCACCAAACAAATCGAAAAGGGCGGCCCTATTACGGTCACTCATCCAGAGGTTACCCGTTATTTTATGACTATTCCAGAAGCTGCAAACTTAGTCATTCAAGCAGGTGCTATGGCTCGCGGGGGTGAAGTTTTTGTCTTAGATATGGGCGACCCTGTCAAGATTGTGGACTTAGCTCGGCGCATGGTCTATCTGAGTGGATATGATGTCAAAGATGAGGCCCATCCTGATGGCGATATTGAGATTGTCTTTAATGGACTACGGCCCGGGGAGAAGCTTTATGAAGAGCTGATTATCGGAGAAGACAACATCGAAAAAACCCCACATCCGCTCATCATGCGCGCGCAAGAACATAGCTTTGCCTTAGCAGATATTGAGCAAGTTTTGCAAGAGCTTAACTACAGGGCCAAAAATGAGGATGTTGATTGGCTCAAGCAGCAGTTCAAGCTTTTTGTGGCAGGCTATCAGGACAACAGTGTCAGCGATAGTGCTATAGACAATGACAGTGACCAAATATCTGCTGCCTTAACCAATCCAACAATACAACCAAAAATTACTAGTATTGCTGCCCATCAGAGCAGCGGCCAACCCAATAAGCAATCAAAAAAACCAGTCCGCGTCATGGTCTCTGCATGATGACGTATCCTTTGAAACCGTTTGACCTTAATGAAGACTAGTAGGAATTTTATGGCTGACCTTCAGCAACTTAATAATAACAACCATCAAAGTCATATGAGCAGCCTTGAGACAAAGTATCCGTCTATTGAAGCCCAGCAGCAGCCCAATCAATCTGACCTAAACCGCAATGAACCGCTTAATATCGCTGTCATTGGGCTGGGTTATGTGGGCTTGCCCTTAGCCGTTGAGTTTGGCAAACATTGCCCTGTCACAGGCTTTGATATCAATGATCAGCGCATCGAAGAGTTGAATCTAGGAACCGATCACACCCTCGAAGTCAGTGATGAGGAATTAGCAGACTCAAGATACTTGAGCTTTAGCTCAAAATCGCTGGCGATTGAAGACTGTAACTTCTATATCGTGACCGTACCAACGCCGATTGATGAGTTTAAACAGCCTGATTTGACCCCTTTGATTAAAGCGTCAAACAGCATCGGCAAGCTGCTTAAAAAGGGCGACATTGTGGTTTATGAATCCACCGTTTATCCCGGAGCCACGGAAGAAGTGTGTATTCCGGTGCTAGAAGAGGTGTCAGGGCTGAAGTTGAATCAGGATTTTTATGCAGGCTATAGTCCTGAGCGTATTAATCCAGGCGATAAAGAGCATAGAGTCACCAACATCTTGAAAGTCACCGCAGGATCAACCCCCCAAGTGGCAGACTATATTGATGACGTCTATAACCTGATTATCACAGCGGGCACTCACAAAGCCCCCTCTATTAAGGTCGCTGAAGCCGCCAAGGTCATCGAAAATACCCAACGCGATGTCAATATTGCTCTAATCAATGAGTTGGCCGTCATCTTTAATAAAATGGACATTGATACAGAAGCCGTGTTGCTAGCAGCAGGAACGAAATGGAACTTTTTACCATTTAGACCTGGACTGGTAGGAGGGCATTGTATCGGGGTTGATCCTTATTATTTGACCCATAAAGCTCAAGCCATCGGCCATAATCCTGAGATTATCTTGGCGGGGCGCAGGCTCAATGATGGCATGGGCGAATATGTGACCACGCAGCTGATTAAAACCATGATTAAAAAACGCATCCAAGTCGATGAGGCTCGAGTGTTGATACTAGGGCTGAGTTTCAAAGAAAACTGCCCAGACGTTCGAAATACTAAGGTAATCGACATTGTCTCTGAGCTTGAACAGTATAACGTAAAAGTCGATGTCTATGACCCTTGGGTTAGTGGGGTGGAGGCGCAGCGTGAGTATGGTATTGACCCCATTCATACACCAAGCGCTGACAGTTATGACGGCATTATATTGGCGGTTGCCCATCAAGAGTTTGCGCAATTAGGGGCCGAGAGTATTCGAGAATTTGGAAGGGATAAGCATGTCTTTTATGACTTAAAGTATGTCTTTGATAAAGATGAATCTGACCTTCGCCTATAAACATTTAGCATAAAAAAAGAGATTACCATCATGACCCCATATGACCAAGTTAAACAAACGTTAGTGAATAATCCCAAAACTTGGTTAATCACCGGTGTGGCAGGATTTATAGGCTCAAATTTATTAGAGACTTTACTTTTATTAAATCAAAAAGTAATTGGGCTCGATAACTTTGCTACAGGTTATCGCCATAACCTTGATGAAGTTCATTCAATAGTAGGAAACGATTGCTGGCAGCGATTTAGATTTATTGAAGGCGATATTAGCAACCTATCAGACTGCCAGCAGGCCTGTTTAGGTGTCGATTATGTGCTACATGAGGCAGCCTTAGGGTCGGTACCACGCTCACTAGAGGATCCTATTCTCACCAATGAGAGCAATATTACCGGGTTTTTGAACATGCTGACGGCGGCTCGTGATGCCAAAGTCTCAAGCTTCACTTATGCCGCCAGCAGCTCAACTTATGGCGATCATCCTGGCTTACCTAAAGTGGAAGATATCATTGGCAAACCGTTATCACCTTACGCCGTCACTAAGTATGTTAATGAGCTTTATGCTGATGTGTTCGCACGTGCTTACGGGTTTGAGTGTATCGGCTTACGCTACTTCAACGTTTTTGGTCGTCGCCAAGACCCTGATGGTGCTTATGCCGCCGTGATTCCTAAGTGGACCGCGGCCATGATAAAAGGCGATGACGTCTATATTAATGGCGATGGCGAGACCAGCCGCGACTTTTGCTATATCGACAATACCGTGCAGGCCAATATATTAGCAGCGACTACCCAAAACGCGGCGGCCAGAAACCAAGTTTACAATGTGGCAGTCGGAGATAGGACCACTTTGAATGAGCTTTATGGTGCTATTCAGTCGGCGCTCGCTACCAATGGCATTCAATATACTAAGACACCCGTCTATCGAGAATTTCGCGAAGGCGATGTTCGGCACAGCCAAGCGGATATCACTAAAATCAAAGACCTACTAGGATACCGTGTGAGTCATCATGTCTCGCAGGGGATTGATTTGGCCATGACTTGGTATATTAACTCGCTTAAATGAAAAAAATCCTGATTATATTAGTGGGCGGCAACTTTTTGGCCCAAATTATTAATGCCATTTTTATCCCTGTTTCGACTCGATTGTATGGTCCTGAAGACTTTAAGAACTTATCCATCTTTGTGTCTATCTTGATGATTATCTCAACGGTAGGCGGGCTTAGATTTGATGCCGCTATTGTTAAATCTGAAAACCGAGAAGAAGCAGATGGCCTATTAACCTTAGCAATTGGCAGTGCTTGCGCAGTAGGCGCTGCTGTGCTACTGGCACTCGTTGTCATTCAGCTATCTGGTATCTATGAGCTGGCTTATTACTATTGGTTATTGCCCTTTTTAATCGTTGCTATCGTGGCGTACAACGGTTTTCATAAGATATCCAATATCAATAGCAAGTTTAATAAATTGGCCAAAAGCCGGGTGTCACAAGCGGTATTGGGCAATGCCACTTTATCCCTCTGGGGCTGGTTAATTGGGACGTCATTTGGCTTATTTTTAGGCTATAGCTTAATGTACTGCGCCGGGATATTTATTTTATACAGCAAAGTAAAGGTGCCAAAAGTGGCAGCTTTAAAACAAATAGTCAAAAAATATGCAGATTATCCCAAGCACTCAGTGACTGAAACCTTAGCCGATGTGACAGGCTACCAGTTGCCTATTGCCTTAATAGGGATTTATATCGTTAGTAATCTGGCAGGGTACTTGTTCATTGCTATTAAAGTGATGAATTTGCCCATTACAATTTTAGCCAGGGCTTTGTCTAGCTTTTATGTGGTCAAGATACGTGAAGAGAAAGAAGATTTTAGCTTAGATAAGTCAATTGTATTTTGCTTAATCATTGGGCTGTTGGCGCTATTTGGCTGTAGCGTCATATTTCATCAGTTTTCAGGGTTAATTTTAGGCAAGGATTGGAATGGCTTTGGGAATATTCTATTTTTATTAATCCCATGGTTTGCCATGCAATTTGTGACCATTGTATTCAATTCAGTATTTTATATATTTTCAGCTGAAAGATTCATCTCCAGACTGCAGATTATTACCAATGTCATCCGAGTGCTTTTATTCATAGTGGCTCTCGTGTTAGACAAAGACAATATTATTCTGTATTTATCTTTGATTAACTTCATGTTTTATGTCATTTGGTTAATGGGCATTAGAGTGGTGTTTAATCGAGCCAAGGTTTTAAAGGGCAATCAAGTCATCGCTTAATATCAGCCCATTAAATTGCCCCACTAAAACGACCATTTAAAATGATTGATTAAAAGTCAAAATTTCATAATTAAAAAAATTTGAGGCAGTAATGAGTATCAGAACCATAGCAATTGAAACCACTGAAAAAGCGTTTTTACCTGAGGCTTACGCTTATCGAGATTTTTTTCAACAAAAAGGCTATGTTTGTGACCTGCAACAAAAGGGGTCTCCCTCAATTTTAGACTATGACGCCGTGCTACTGTTTCATGGATTTCACCCATTTTGGAAGCCCTATCCCAAATTTATTATTGGGGAGTATCACTCCTTAAGCACTGGCAATCATGGTCGCCTCAAGGATCGATTGAAAAGAGCCATTAATATCAAAGCCAACTTCTATATTTTTTTGAATGATGAAGTTCGAGAGAAGCTCTGGTTTTCAAATACAACGCCTCATTTAATCAGAGGAATGGGTTATCACAAAGCAGATTTTGATAGCTTAAAAGATGATAACAAACTCTATGATGTGGTCTATTGCGGCAGTTTTCGCCCTGGTGTTCCAGAAGCACTGTTTAGATTGGCTGATTTGGGGTTGAGCATTGCTTTGGCAGGATTCAAGACCAGTTTGCCGCATGACAACATTCATGAATTAGGTCGCGTCACTCCTGTCGAGGCCAGACAAATTATTGCTCAGTCCAAATATGGGCTTAACTTTACGCCTAATATATTTCCCTTAAACATTCAGGACTCTACCAAGGTCATTGAATACTGCGCAGCAGGATTGGGGGTCATTACCAATCGATATCAATGGGTTAATGAGTTTGAAGCCCAAAGAGGGGGCAAGTTTTTGACCCTAAGTGACATTAATTGCCTTGAAGATGTTACGAGCTTTGATTTTGTCATCCCTGAAGTTAATGATTTATCGTGGGAAGCTATCTTTGAGTCTCTTGAGATAGAGGCTTACTTATCTTGATTGATTAGGCCGTGTTCAACTCATTGCTCTAAGTTAAGCGCTTAAGTTAGCCACTTGAGTTAATCAACCAATTTATCAGTGATAAGCAAGACGATAGATTTTTCATTCTTCAAAAGATATCAGCCCTATGAAAGCAAATAGACTTCAGCTTGGCCAATCAACTCTATATTTGATGATTATCAGTGCCTTGTCTTATTTAGTAGCCACTCGCGACTTAAAAGTGGGAACCGATGCGGTCAATTATTATCAATATTTTTGGAATATTGACTTTTTTCATGGCAGTCAGTATCAACATGAGCTTGGGTTTCATTACTTAACTTTGTTGATTCATAAAATCACTACCGATTACACCGTCTTCTTATTTATTTTTAGTATGTTAATCAACTTTATCTACATAAAAAGTATGGATAATCTGATTGATAAGCGTAATAAGACCCTTTATGTCTTAGCACATACGATGTTTATAGGGCTTTTCTTGTCTTCCTCTT
>JAUNVX010000055.1:0-8375 GCA_030540615.1 Psychrobacter sp.
ATGTTTTAGAGGGTTTTTTAATGGAAAAAACCGACATTAACCGACATTGACCTAAATTGACCTACATCAACATACATGACGATAATGCACACAGGACGCACACCGTGTTGCACACCGATTGTGATATTAGAGGATGGGAATATGTTAAAAGATGCGCAAATTAAATCGCTTAAACCGAAAGAAAAAAGATACTCATTGTCTGATGGCCAAGGCTTGGCTATAGACGTTATGCCAAGCGGCAAAAAATCATGGACGATTACTTATACCAAGCTAGGGAAGCGCACAAGAGAAAAGATAGGCGAATACCCGGCATTATCCCTAAAAGATGCAAGGGATAAAGCTACCGCCATCATGCGTATGACTATGCTAGGCCATAGTGAGATTACAGTAGGCGAATTGATTGATGAATGGTTGTCGGTATATAGCCCCGGATGGTCTAGTGAGAAATATAAAAAAAACGTCAAATATCGCCTAGATTTAGTCGCTGAACGCCTTAAACCTATTCATGCTAACAATGTGACTAGGCACATGGTATCGACTGAAATAGGCATCATCGTAGCGTCAGGAACGATAGAAACTGCCAATAGGTGCCTACGTCTTTTAACGGCTGTTTTTGACTATGCACTGGCAAAAGAATATGTGCAATCTAATCCATGCGTATTAGTCAGCAAAATGATTCCCTCTCGTAAAGTCACTAATATGCCCGCCCTGCCCATTGGTGAAATGCCTAAACTATGGGTAGCGCTTGACTATATGAATATGCGACATGACGTAAAGCAAGCTCTAGCCCTATATAATTACTTAACTTGTCGCCCCGGTGAGTTGGCTCAGGCTAGATGGGATACTGGTGAATTTGATTTTGAGAATAGAATATGGCTTATTCCTGCGCATCGAATGAAAATGCGGCTTGAGCATATGATTTATTTGTCTGACAAGCCATTAGAAATATTAAAAGATTTGTATAGAAACCGAACCGATGATGGCTTTGTCTTTAAAAATCACAATAAACCTTGGGAGCATATGCCAACTGAAACGCCACTGGCTGCAATCAAACGCGCCGGGTATCGTGGCCGAATGACTACACACGGCTTTAGGTCGGTTTTATCAACTCATGCGAATGAGGCTAGGCTGCCTGATGGTGGTAGGATGTTTGATTCAGACGTTATTGAACGGCATTTAGCGCACGTACCTCGCAACAAGGGCCGGGCTGCATATAATCGCGCTAAATATTGGGATGATCGTGTCAGGCTCATGAATTGGTGGGCCGATATTGTCACCCCATGGATATATAGGGGTGACAACGGCCAAGATGAAACTAAACTATAAGCTCTTCAACGTCTTGTCGTGACTCCATATCTTCATCATAGATAATATAGTCGTCCTCTTCATTAATTAGAGTCCAACGGTTATTATCAGCTAAAACTTTATTACTCATATCTTCATAGAATAAATCGGCTGCAACGATGGTTTCAGCCGTATTGGCCCCTTGGTAAGCTTCTGCCAATGTTAAATCTATATCGTCACCTACATTATAGCCTTGAGCCTTTAGGATGGCTTTTAAAGGCCACCAATACGGGCCATAGGCCCTATAATGTTGGATATTCTTTTTAAGTCGGTTATAGATTATGCCTGATGCAAACTCAACGAAGTCTGCATCCGGCTTGTTTTTTGCTAAGTTCTGAATACGCTGATTAGTGGTTATTTCAAGGTATTCCTGGTCAAAAACATAATTATAAATCATCGGCTTTTCTCTCTAAGTTAATCGCTCTATCAACATTATCATTGTTGGCAATTATATCTTTATATGCTTTATAAGAGATAATCCAGCCAACTAATTTTTTATCAAACTTGTAAAAATCACCCTTGGCATTAATAGGTATATTAGATTCCTTGGCACCATCTTTAATTACATCGCGCCAAGGATAGGTATTGCCAGTGATTAATACCGCGTCATCATCTTTAAGGCTGCTCATTAGCTGTTGCCGCTGGTAAGCTTTGCGCTTAATCATGTGTCTTACTGCAATATGGTCAGCAGCGGCTTTCTTAAATATTGATAAAGAAGGTGTTGTTAACTTGGAACCTAATACAGTGTCCTTAAAGTCAATATTAAATACGACACCATCAAAATAATCGCTGTTATAAAGATGCTCGTCGAATACCTTGGTTATGATCTGATCTTCAATATCCTCGGTCAACTCCACAGAAGGATCAATCATATTATCGACCAATTCATCTATATTATCAGCGGTTTTCAACAACCTTTCTACCAAGGGTCTAAGATCGCTAAAACTGCCGTCCTTTGCGCCAATCTTGAGGTTATTAGCAGACATAAACGATATGATGGCATCTAAAATCTGCTCATTATCGGCATAGAATCGGATATTATTATTTGCCACCACTTCGGCGGCCGCGCCTTTATCGACGATAAAGGTACTGGCATCAAGATCGACGTTAATGCCACACGCCTTGTACTCAGCCAATAACTTGTTGGATAAAGGCGTGTCGCTGTCTAAAAAGACAGTTGGCAATACTAGCGGTAATGCACATCCTGAGATCCGCTTATGGATGCCTGACGATAGTTCCTTGGGTATCGGCCAATTTGGCACAGTGTCTTTGTTTCTGTATTCTGCCACTTCGGGCACATAATCACTAAACATAGCGTCATCTAGTATTGCCTGAGCATAATAATTATCCTCGATTTTGGCGGCCTCCTTAACATAGTGCAAATAACGATCATCGCCAGCATAAACAATGTCATGAAGTGAGCCAATCTGCATAGATGAATTAACTACCTTGCCTCTCTCGTCAAGTCTCACGCTTTGGAAGTTTTTGGCAATAACACCAACTAAAGCGCCATTGCTGCCATCATCTTTATGCTCAACGACAAAGCTACCAACTTCAAGATAAATGTCACCGCGCAGTTTAGCAGTGCCTTTAGCTATTTTTTCACCTGCACCTACTGGCAATCCCCCAAACTCCTTGGCTTCTTTATCAATTGACTCCCCGGACGCTTCGATCAGCCGCCTAGCATCCTCTTTTAAAGCTTCACATTCTTTATGATAGCTGGTCTGATCCTCTTTAATAGTTAACCGAAACCCACTACTGCTCGTGGCATTTTTGAGTTCTTGAGCCCATCGGTAGCTTTCTGATGGTTTAAAGTCTGTGCTCTTAAACTCAATCAAATCGTATAATTCATCAGCTGTCTTATTAAATGGCTTTCTTTCAGTGACTGAGCTCAAACGATTAGTGCTACCAATCATTTCAGATGCTTCTACGGCTCGGGCTAGTAACTCAATTGTCTTAGATTTGGCAATCTCGTATTTTTTAATATCGTTTTTAACTGTTTCAGCTTTTCGGTCGGACTTTTGAGAGTTTTTAAGATTATTAAGATTGTCACGAATCATACCAATAGCATTGACAAGATCTTTCTCCCATAGACTTTCAGCGTTGAGGCTGTCTATTATCTTCTGTTGGCTCTCTATCAACTCTATGCTGATTAATTGACGCTTGCGTGAGTTTTCAGATCGAGCCTTTGCCTCGTTTTTCTCTTTCTCCGCCTGATATTTAGCTATAGCCTCTTGGTCGCCCATTGAGGTGATAAGTACGTCTTGCTCTTGCTTTGATATCCCACCCGATACCGCAACCGTGGTTTTACCATCATCCTTCAATACGCTTGTAATCCATTCATCTTTTTTATTGATCATGGTGCGCTTAAATTCATCGAATGTGCCATCGGCATCATAGTAATAAATGGCAACCTTATCGGTGCGATTGCCCTGCCGCGCACCACGGCCATTTCTCTGCTCTAAGCTATCAGGTGTCCAACCAGTCGTTAAGTGGTGAATTGCCTGAGTACCTTGCTGCAAGTTAATTCCCACTTCGGCTTTCTCATTGGCAATAATGACCTGATACTGGTTTTCATCATCCATGGCATTAAAGCCATCTTGAATATCAATCATTTCATCAGGCTCATTGTTAGTCTGACCAGTGATAATAGCAATTTTTGAAGCTGATACCCCGGCTTGCTCGGCAAGCAACCGCTTAAGCTTGTTATGCAAAAATAAGTGATCACAAAATATAATTTGCTTAACCAGTTTATGAGTAGTGCCATCGGACTTTATACCACGCGGATTGGCCAATTCATTTTTAAAGTTTTCTAGCATAGCAGCAACTTTAGGGGAGGTGGTCACATTGAGTTTTAATCCTGCCTTTTCGGCCATGCGCTCAAATGAATCTTGAACCTTAGAATTTAGGGTATCAATAACAATGCGCTGACGACCATTATTTGCATATATCCCAGCTTTAACTATTACCTTATAGCCAGTAAGCTTTTTAGGCCCATCACCATCTTTACGGTAAATCTCTGTTACATCATCCCAATCAGTATAATCGCTTGTGTATTTACGATCATCTTTAAAACCTTTTTTATTAAATTTAGAGATTGTAGCCTCAGCAATATCTATCTGATCTTCACTAAAATCGTAGAATGTCACACGGAGGCTAAAATCATCATCAGCAATCATTACATCCATCTTGCGCATTAAATTAAAGGGATGGGCCATCAGTTCATCACTTTCTCCAAACATTTTTTTGACTGTCTGATAAGGGCTATGAGGATTGAATGGGCTATCCGGATGCTCAGGGGGTAGTTTAGCTTCGGGCTTATCATTGACAATGGCTTGGGCCATTTTATAAGCGCGTTGGAAAACAGATAACTTATCAGATATATCTTTTGGCAAAGTAACCTTGGTTGCCACCTCGTCGCGCTCAGGGATAACTACACTGAGTCCTACGTCACCTGCATCCTTAATTGTCGCTGTAGTGCTTATGGCATGACGCAATATCTGCACGTTTTTAAGGCCAGTAAATACGTTTTGTGATCTCTCACCCCCATCAATTGTTGGCACAACCTCTTCTGTTATATGGCACATAACTTGTATAAATTCATCCGCGCCCTTAACACCACCAGCCAAGCTATTAGCCGCCTCTCTACCACTAGCTAACGACAACATAGAGTAAATCTCTAAAGGGCTATTAGTAATGGGTGTGGCTGTTAATAATTGCACCCCATCACCCAAACCACTTTTATTGCGGACATACCACAACTTAGCTTGCGCCGCCTCACCACGCCCGGATGGACTTGCAATTGATAAATACTTGACCTGACTATCTGTATTAGGTGCGGATATAGAGTTTTTAAAAGCATGAGCTTCATCGACAACGATACTATCGACATTCATATCTTCTAAAAATGGCGCATTTGACTCAATGTTAATTGCATCAACTAGCGTTGCGACCATGCTGTTTGCCGCTTCATCGGATTTTTGTAGTTCCTTATGCGTATAGGCTGAATCAACATCACGAATATATCGTGCATAATTCTCTATGGTATCCTCTTTTAGACGTATGCGCTTAAAAGCCTCATAGGTCATAAAGATTTTACGATACTTGCCGGCTATAGATTCTACAAGATCTTCATCATACTTATTTGAGTAAACCTTGAATGAGTCATCTGTCTCGCGTAAGCCTATGAATAAACAATCGCTTACATCCTGATAGGCGGCCGATGCTTCTTTGCGCCAGTTGGACAATACGCTGTTAGGTACCACAAAAATTGTCTTTTTCTTAGCGCCAATGTTTTGTACGTGCTGCACACTGGCCAAAGCGCTAAAAGTTTTACCAAGGCCCACGCCCATTCCATTAATGCCACCAAAAAACCTACCTTGTTTTCGGACAAACTCACACTGATAGGGGTGAAGTTTTAAGCTAGGCTTCAAGCCAGCAATATCAATCGGTGTATCATCGCCTGTTTGATTGAAGTATAGGTTTTTGTCAGCATTGCCGCGTCTATCAAGCTCGGCCAGCAACTTAGGCTGCGATCTCACCCACGCATCAAACTGTACGTTTGCTACGTTTATTTTATTAGCCAGCCATTCTAGTGCTTCGCGCTCAGTCATTCTGTCAAACGATATTTTGGCCAGTGTGATTGTGCCCTTTTTAAACCAATCACCTATACGATTATATAGCTTACCTTCGTCAGTTTTGGCTTGTGAACCTTTAACAATAATATCCGGGCGGCCCACTCCATTTTCATCGTATATAATATAAGAGTCTTTATGCAAGTTAGCTTGCATAAAGCGGATTTTGTCCTCAACTGCGATTAGGGGTGATCGCAAATCATAGGTCATAGTCTTAAAGTCAATGCGGTGCGCGGCTTGTCGAGCAATCTCCATCTGTCTAATCATCTTGGCTTTGACTTCATCATTGGCCGCATGGTTTAGCTTGCTTTTTATATCTATAAGTTTGTCCTGTAATCTGCCGACTAGGTAATCATCTGCGCTAATTGCTTTGGTGCCTGTATGGTCAACAAACCAATTATCATCATTCATGGGATCAGCATCAGGGTTAAGCTTTTTAATCTGATCAAAGGTGAGGTATAAGCTTTTATTCTCATACTGCATTTTTGCAATTTGATTTTCGTATAAATTAGCCGCATTATCTGATTTTATCTCAACATCAACATCCCCAAGCCAAGCGCGGCTATACTTGCCCTTGTTGTAGTGCAATGCAATCAGTTTATGAGCTTGCCCGGCGTTACCTATAAGCTTGCTGTTTTTACCATCTAAAAATGCTGTTTTTAATCGTTTGGTGAGCTCGGCCATATTGTTTTTATAATCATAACCATAGCCATGATCTAAAATCGCTTCCTCAATGGCCTTGGCTGTAACGATGCTTCGCCATCCTATCGCCCTATCTCTACTGGCTTTAGCCTTATTAATTAATTGCATAACCGATTCCGGGATGAGATCGCGTTGACCAGTATTTTGACAGTAGCTTACAACCTCTTGGGCCTGTTCCCACGTTACATCAGTTACCGTAAGGTCATAGGCATTACCCATATTAGCCAATAGCTTTTGCATGGCTAAATCTGTGTCTGTAGCCTCTTTTTGCACCTCGCGCCATATTCCATCGTCATAGGTTAGCTGCTTGCCATTTTGGAATATCGTATCGCCATTTTGATACTCAATAATTTTAGGCTCGGCGGCATTTAGCGCATCCCAATCAATACGTGAATCACCAAATTTGCGAACCATCTTCATAATATCGGCCGTAGGCTTGGTATTAACAACACGCTCAGTTAGTTTGCCGTATCTATCCTTGGCCTCTACAATGTCACCTAGTACAAACTTTTTGCCAGCTTCTTTAAAATAGCGGCCACTGATATAGTCATCCCATAGAACATTAGCAGCCCTTAATGCTTCGATATCCCCTGCCTCATATAAATCTGCAATAGTTTGGATTGCGTCTGAGCTATGCTTTTTAAAGACGACGATATCAGTGGTAACATCAGCTCCAGTCTGCATGAATACATCATTAGGCAATCGGTAAGCGCCTAAAAACTCGGCTTTTAGACTTGTGAGCTCGCGCAATTTATTATTGGCGGCCTTCTTACCTGTCACTACCGCTGATGGGGTGACAAACAAGGCCAAGCCGCCCGGCTTTAACTTCTCTAAAGATCGTAGAATAAAATAATTTTCTAGTGATTCGTTTTGATAGGCTTTATCAAGTAATCTATTCTCACCACGGCTTGCCTTGCTGCCAAACGGTACGTTGGTAATCACCATATCAAGGCTGTCATCTTCTATGCGCTGCGCCTCTTTTTCAAATGGTGCAATAACAGTATGGCTACGCTCTCCATCGTTTAGAATCTTAGCAATGCCGCCTGATGTTTCGTCCAACTCAACGCTATCAATGACAGCATTTTGAGGACTGGTAGCGGTAAAAATACCAGTTCCCGCTGATGGGTCTAAAACGCTGCCCCCTTTAAAGCCCAATTCATCAGCCAGTGACCACATGGCCGATGCCACTTCTTTTGGCGTGTAGTATTCATAAGCGCTTCCACGCCTTCCATCACGCGCTGTAAGTCCGCCACCACTGCCAGTGTATTTAGCCAACGCCTCTAATTCATCTTGAGTGAGATCATCACGGCCAAGTCCTTCACTTTCGACACGCTCCATGATGCTGATTGCTTTTTTATTGGCTGTCTGACGCTTTGAGGTGCCTACTGGTACTTCTATGCCACTTCTATTGATTGGCTGCCCTTGTGGCTCTACTGGCTGGCTTGCTTGGCCCTTATCGCCATAAATACCAAGCTTTTGCATTTCAATCGCCATCGCCTTTAGCGCTTTGACTCGCTCAATAGCGCCCGTTGCACTTTTAGCAGCAATCATTGCCTCTTTTAATGGTTTTAATCTTTTAATTGATTCAAATGCTGACATATACGATCCTAGATAAAATGGGTTAACGATATGGTTATTATCGCAATGGCAATGGCCGCCCTTATCTACTGTTCCAATGCTTGCCAGCGCTTGTAA
>JAUNVX010000055.1:8475-15699 GCA_030540615.1 Psychrobacter sp.
AGCAATAAAAAAGCTTGCATAAGGCAAGCTTTTTTATGAGTTATAAAAAAATCCTAGTTACTGCGCTGCGCCAAAAATAGAGTCCATCATAGCTTGGTCATTGGTGGCATTTTCTAAGATTTTTTCGTCTTTAAGCACTTTGAAGAGGTTATCAAACACTTTGTTGATAGCCTCTCTCTCCTTTCCTTCCGGGTATGCCTTATGGCCCTCGTATAGTGCATTGTCTGCACCATAGCTCAGATAATCGTTACGTCTGCCTTGGTCTTTTAATCGATCCTCTAAGTAAGCTTGAAAAGCCCTAGCTGCCATTTCATGCGTGGTTGACCAGTAAGGGCTACTGCGCTGCAAATCAATTTTTTGTGAGTTGGCTAAAAACTCTGATACCCTTTCACCAGTTTTTAAGTAAATCGGCTGGTCTTTATTTGTGCCAAGGTAGTAAGCAACGGCCAATCTTCTCCACTTGTATTGTTGAGAATTGCGGCGGACGCGCTCAGACGGTACTTGAAAATAATCATCAATGGCCCTTACTGCATCCTGAGCATTACCAGCCGCGACAATAACCCCGGCCGCCTTGGTTTTCTTATCAGGCGTTATGTTAAGTTTCGCCAATTCCACGTCATCATCATTAATGTTAAATTTCTCGTAGCTATAAGAGTCGCCCTCTAACATGGCGCTTTTGAGTTCTGCAAATGCTGATGATAGTGGCGTATGAGATATTGAATTAGGGTTTAAAGTGATATATGGCTTATCTTTACCTGTTAGCTTTGCGCCCAAAACCTCTGTTAAGATATTGTCAATCGAATGGAACCACTCATGACCTAATGAGCCGCCTCCTTTCATTTTTGTGAGGTTAATCACTCTTTGCGATGGCTCATAATGCGCCAACGCGCCAGCCCTACCCCTTGCACCAATTGCCAAGGCCAAGCGGCCACCAAAAGCAAGGTTTTTGGGGTCAATACCCACAATATCTGACAAGTCCATCATGGCTGCGGCTGCGCTTTTAACGTGAAACTCTGCGCTAGACTTATCCTTTAGTACCCAAGTACCCGACTGGATATCTCTAAAGCCAAACTCCTCCTTGAGCTCAATTGTCGAGTTGATGTTAACTTCCTTGCCTCCTTCGCGCTTAATTTCATCAGCAACCAATAACTCAAATGTTGATTTTTTCTTAGCGCCCTTTTTGCCAGTGTCTTTATCCGGGGGGATAACCAAATCCCAATCACTATACTTACCTTTTACAGCGTTGTTGGCGTGTTTAACAAATGTGCCTGACGTGAGCTCAATAATATTCCAAAACCTTTCACCTAATGAGATCCATGCTAAAGCTTGATCCTCAAGCATACCTTTACAGTAAAGCTTTGATTCCATCACAGTAGCTTCCTCTGCGGCCTCAGCGTATGCCACATAGTCATCCATAGCATAGGCAAATGAAAAGTTAGAGTTGTAGCTCTTATTGTTATATTTGATGGAATTAAGGTACTGAGCCACTTTGCTAGGTGAAGTAACAAATTGACCGTCGTGATTAGCGGCCGCTACCGCCCAATATTCTTTATCTTTGGCTTGCATATCTTTGTATAAACGTATGGCCTCATCTTTTTTGCGCTTAATCTCTTCTGTTTCAGCGACTCCTATGCTAAATCCGGCCATTTCCTCCGCAATTGCTTTTAGCTCATTAACAAGGCTCATGGGGTCTTTTTTATCTGAGATCCTGGCTTTTAATGAATTAATACCAGTGACATAAGCTTTACGCGCCAGCCGCTTCTGTTCATTCATGCCAACTTGATCAATAATTTTAGCTATCTCTAATTTCTGATTCGTTGACCTAAAATTAGCACGACCAGCGTATGAGTTATTTACAAAATACATTAAATCCCAATGAGGTGTTGGGGAGATAGACGCTAAAACCTTTTGGATTAAATAGGCTGATCCTGGTTGTACTTCATTGTCTCTTAATGCTTCATAGTCAAACTGGCCCATGATATTTTTTTTATTGATTACGTCCTCAGCGCCTAATGCGTCTGACTCCAAATCATCCCAATCAATATCAGTGGTTTTAATGGCCGTACCCTCTTGGGCCATGCGTTTAATGCTTTGTTGGGCCAACTCTTTTTTACTACCGGCAATGTAACCAGTATCGGCATAACGGTAGTTTTCGTCATTGGGATTGTCACTAAGTAATTCATCTATAGTGTTCTGAGTATCTTTAGGATTGTAGATTCCAAGCTCCTGCATAACTTTAGCTAATTTACCTAATGCCTTAACCTTGCTGATAGGCGTGGTAGCCTGTTTGGCCTCAAGCATGACTGTCTTTAAAGGCTCAAGTCTTTTAAGATTCTCAAGGGGTGTCATAAGTTCTATCCAAAAAGTGAATTTTACTTATTATCTCAATAGATATTGTCTTGAATCTTTGCTGTTCCCATACAAAAAGGCCCACGGATTGTGGGCCTTTTTTGTAGAGGTATGATTGATTAAGCTAGAAAATAATCACGCTCTTTTTCGCGCCGGCGATAGAGGCCCTTGCTAAATTCAAGCTGTCTAGTGACCGGATTGCGAACCTTATTCCATAGCAAAAAGGCATTGGCCGCTGCATTTTTGTCGCCATCATGAAGATACTTCACTACTGCCGACGTAGCAAAACGAGCTGCACCAATGTTATAAGCTAGTGATACCAGCATATCGAACATATTTTGGGTGATTTTGCCTTCACTGATTTCTTTTGATAATACCGTATTGACTGCTGGGGCAAAGTCTCGATTAACGATATTTTGCTTTAACTGTAATGCCCTCTCTTTGCTAATCGGTTTGTCAGTGGACTTGACTGGCTGATTGTTCTCATAGTAGGTGCTACCATAGCCAATTGTCCATTTACCCGCACTATCTTTGTAAGGATGTGATTCAAAGCCTTCGTATTCGCAAAGCTTATCAATACCTGACTGAGATAGGCTCATTGTTTGGCCAGTGCCCCATCCGGCAATAACAGCAAGTTTATTTTTAAGGTCGCTTGGTAGCATAACGGCTATTAATTCATTGGCCGCATCGACTTGAGATTGATTCAGTCGTTTATTAGCCTGTTGTTGTCGCAACCATGCAAAAAAGGAGTCAGATTCACTGACGTTTTGAGTAATTTGAGTCATCTAATTTTCCTCTATTTAATAAAGTAAGTTGTTTTTTCAATGCTTCATTCTCGGTGGTCAGCCTCGCTATGATTAATTGATCATGTATGTGCGATTTTTTTTGACTGCGTAGCGCAAGCGCAAATAAAGCCATAATCATTAGCAGGATTACCCTTGCTGCAAAACTTTGTCTTGATGCGCTAAAAACCGCACTACCATAGTCAGCCCACATCAAGGCAAGCCACATTAGACCAAACAAGATGATGATTGATGAAATAGTCTTTTTCTTTGTGCATACACGCGGCGTAAGCATCAAATAACCACCAAATATCAACCCGATAAATGGTAAGACTAGGTTAATTCGATCCCACGATGGCGCATCAAGCAAAATCATTTTTTACCTCCAATTAGCAATTCTATTTTCTCAAAAACAGAAATCAGCCAACGCTTAATAAGTTTGCGTACCGCTACTTGTAATTCATCATCCCTCTTGAGTTCTGAGGCGTTATGAATAAGCACTGATCCTGAAAATGACATAACCAATGCTGTAATCCACAACATCGGCAAGGGCGGATTGCTGGTAAAAGATGGCAATATTACAAATGCACCAATAATCCCACTTAAAAAACCTATGAGCAAATTACCAAACCGTCTTTTAGCACTGCCCGGGGTACGAGCTGTATCGCTGTTTAAGGTGTCAGTGAAAAAGGCAATAATTGCGCCTATAGCTGATAATACGAATACACCGATAAAAAACACCCAAATAGGTAAGGTAAGGTATAAAAAATCGTGCTGTTTGTTTAACTGCTCACTAATACCAATTGCACTGGTAGCAGCCCCTACCATACTTGCCGATGATCCGGCTATGAGGGCAACTGTGGTTTTAGCAGCAGCGAAATTCTGTGGCATTTACAGACCTCCTATCGCCTTGATGATATGGCTTTGATGACTAAACCAATGCCTTCCATTAGCGACTTTCTGAAATAAGCTTCGCCCTCTACCTTCTTAGAGCTATGCTCAAAAACTTGTGAATTTTTATAAAGCTCAATGAACGATAGCCCCATTGTAAGAGCTTCTGCCAAGCTCATATTGCCGTGTTCCACCAAGCTATAAGCATCACTTAGCAACGAGTTCTGCAAGACGTTTTGCTGTTCCCTCAAGATCGGCAAGGGGGTGAAATCGCGCTGGCTCAAAATCGCCATCACCTCCCTTAATTGATGGCAAAATGGTTATGCCGTTGTTGTCATTGCTAATATCAACAAGATGCGTTAATTGCCATTGCATCATTGCGTAAACATCAAACATTTCATTGAATGAGCCATCATTTAACGCTGGTAAATCTATAATGAGTTCATAGCGGCTAAATATTTTTGCGCTAAGTTCATTTTCTGTCATGGTGAGATCCAGGGGCTCCCATTCTTTTTCGGTATCTTTGGTCAATTGGGCGGGCCATTCGCCGTAAAGCTGACAAGCCATCTGACCACATAACCAATCAAAAATATCCTCGCACTTACTCTCTAATACCACGGCATGACGGCCGCGCAAATGCTGAATACTTACTGGTAACTCGGGATGATCAAAAACCTCGGGGACTTCATTTTCAATTGTTGGTAATAGATACTGCTCATAGTTTCTATCTTCTGAATACCTATGGTTTGCAAGCATCTGATAGTTAATTAGCGCAAAATAGCGCTCCTGTACTGTCAATGTCTCAGCCAAGCCAATCTCACCACTTAGGTGGTCGATTAGCGCACTTATTCGGCGCTCATTAAATCGCTCAGGTATCTTGGCAATGTCAATGGCCTGACCAATAGATAAATCCGGCAATATTAATTTGCGATTCAATAACTGTATGTCTATAGCTGTATTCACTGTTAACGCCTCAAATTGATAATGTCGCCCTTATCCCAAGCGGATAAGGATAAGAATGTAATATTTACCTTAACTGCAATCCTATTGCCGCTAGGTGTCATGGGCGCGGCTATAGGCGCTGATACACTTTCAATAAACATCGGTTTATAAGTGCATCCGCCATATTGCAACTGCACAAGTGGGGGAATCACTGATGGAAATAACGCCTCTGTAAAGCCCTCTTCACTCACTCCCACCATGATTGATGTGTTAGATAATTGCTTTGGTGAGGCCCATTCCTGTAGCTTTTGTACTGCCGCCTCAACTTCCTGTTGAGCATCACTCCACGCTTGAAACATTAAGGTGCCGTTAATCCGGACTGAGTTAGACGATGTATAAATCTGTCGGCTATTAATCTTGGTAAAGTTAGATCTATTTAATAAGCCTTCTAATTGCTCATAGCCTTTAGCAATAATCTCATTTACCCCGGTTAAGTCAGCCAGCATTAAAGCACCTTGGCCAAGTGCCCCGGACACACCCGTTGGGTCTGTAGTGGATGCCATAAAACTATAGCCAGCGGCGGCCATCTGCCCTGACTGCACCATCCCCATTAAGTTTGGCAATCGCCCTTCGGGATTGGACGACTCAAAAGGGGTGCTATATTGCGCCTCAACTGAAAATTCAGCATCGTCAAGCAGTGCTAAAACCGTGGGTTCGTTTGGGTCAACCTCATAGGTTTGATTGCCTTGGCCACCTTCAAGGTTGCCCTCAATCAATGGCCTTATCTTGGCGACAAGGTTAGGATTAAGTCCTTTTTGCTGCCAAATTGTGCCGAACGTCACTTCTTGGGGCGCTTTAGGTGTATTGGCCGCCTTTTTGTGCTTTTTCACTACGCTGTGGCCTCATTCATAAAGCCGATTGCATCGCCAAAAAGACGTTTTTCGTAAACTGGGATGATGGCTTCAAGACGGGCCAATAAATCGCTATCACCTGATTCTGACACTTCGTTGTAAAGCTTTTCGTAAGCATCTTCATCAAAGTCTGTAGGTAGCCAGTCAGGATTATTAACTGTGTCCTCAAGGTCTTTAACGCGCTGGTTTAGTTCGCCGCCCGGCTTAGTCTCAGAATTGGTGTGTTCTGTGGCAACCTGTGCATCGGGTGCGACAATACTCTCTGAATCTTGAGCATCATTGCGGCTAGATATATTTTTTTGCTCAGTCTCCAACGCTTTCATAAGCACCTCTTTAATTGCTGTAGTGTTGTCTTTAACGATAAAGTTGACGCTTTCATACTCCTGCCCCCCTGATGCGCCTAGCAAGATAGTCAATTTACCTTCGTTATCAATCTTGGCCCGGACAAGGGCCTCATTGTTAGCAATTTGAGCCGTAATGCCCTCGGTTGGTTTTGAGTCATGATC
Organism: Psychrobacter sp.; assembly: GCA_030540615.1. Lineage (GTDB taxonomy): Bacteria > Pseudomonadota > Gammaproteobacteria > Pseudomonadales > Moraxellaceae > Psychrobacter. Next base: position 14,857 of record JAUNVX010000055.1, read on the forward strand.
TAAGCCATCAAAAATAGAGTTTAGATGCTCGGTTTTATTAAAGTCGTCAATCACAATGTCAGCGCCAATGAGCGCGGTGGCATCGACCAATCTAAACAGCATAGCGACATAAAATAGAGATAAACCTTCTAATGGCCCATGTGTAAAGCGGTGTTCATTTTCGCTAACTTCCTCTAAGTCTCCTTCGGTAACTCCAAGCGCTTGAGCTTTGGCGTAATTGTCTTTTATGAAGTCTCGGGCAAAATCCCAATACTCAAAAATACCGACTTCGCTTTGGTCTGTGAGCTCATACTTTTTACCGTTGTCATACTTTAGATAAGGTGCGTCGGTAGCTTTTAGCTCGCTTAGAAAGTCCGCTACCTCTTTGTCATCAAGCAATTCATCCGACACGCCATGCGGTAAGATAACTTTGTATGTGCCATCTTTAGTGCGTGTGACGCTTGCATAAACTTGACCTGATTGATCGGTGTACGTTGATACCACCGGGATATCTGATAAAACTTGGTCTTTAGCTGGTACATCGTTTTGAATAGCAGCAACTTTTACTTCACTTGCCTTGCTTTCATTGCCTTGATTCTGAGCGATGGCCTCTTTTATGCCTTCAAAAGCTGGGTATTTTTTAATTACATCATCAAGGCTTTTAAAGAATTTAGGCGTGTGTGTCCGATACGCCCGGTTGATTGCCATGTCAGACACGACTTGCCATTCTCCGCCCGGGCTTTCGCACAATATCCAAGAGTCAACCTTTTTATGATTCTTATAGGCGCGGTAATAACCGTTGCCCATATACTCAATCGGTGGGTACTTGCCCTGCTTTTTGCCATCATTGGCTGTGGTGTCAGC
>JAUNVX010000305.1 GCA_030540615.1 Psychrobacter sp.
CAACATCTAAGCCGCGCAATAACGCCTCAAACCCTGTCAGCGAGCTGATGGTATGCACCTCATCAACGTTATCAAGACAATCAGGCATAGCAACTTCATAAGCCACATGGTCAACTAAAGTCAAAGTAGTTGGATTGACTTTGCCTGAACGAAGACCGGCTTCGACATCGGGATGAGGTTTGTAAATAATATAAGCGGTTGGATTATCAGCTCTTACCCGCTCAATGAGTGCAGCGTTAGTCTTAATCAGCGAGCCACAATAGCATACCGACAAATCATCTTCTACCTGTCCTACCACCAACAATCGTCGCAGTTTGTTAGTCTTATTGGCTATTGATTCTAAGCCTTTTGATTCAAAAATTCCCGCTTGACCAACATTATATTTACTGACCCGCTGAATTAACAAACGTTGCCATAAAGCCTCTACTCGCTGTCTCTGCTCATCGTTCAGTGGTGGACAACTGACTAATAACTGCTCCAAATCAGATGGCCGGGACGCATCATAATAAATACCTTCTTTATCAATAACTACGGATAAAGGTGCAAGTAAAGTGGCCCCTAAACCATTAGAGCGAATAAAGCCATCTTCCATACAATAGATAGGGGGCAGTGACGCAGATTTTTTAGCCAACTTTGCCTCAAGTGCCTGGCGTTTGCCCAGCCCCCAGACCAATACAGGATGTGTCAAGTCCATACGCAAATGATTAGGGTGTAAGAGATTTTTTAATCGAGGTTTGGGTTTGAAAAATAACTGAGTCTGCGGGAAATCTACAAAGGCTTTGACAAAAGGCAACTTCCAGCGACTAAACTCATAAATGGTTAAAGGTCCTGATAACGCTGATTGCCATTGTCGATTGCTTACTAACCAATTAATCACCGCCTCTAAATCAGTAGATTGACCACTAGCGGGATTTGCATATCGACTATAACGTAAGTAAGCCGCGTGAAATAACTGCTCAATGCTAAGATGATTCAATAGACGATTATAATGTTTTGATTTAAGGGTTTGAGTCACATTATTTAAATCACAACCAGCATTCTCTTTAAGTACTTTAATACGGCGCTGCCGAACCTTTTTTAACAAGCGTTTAGGAGCATGACTGTCATCTGTAAGCCCCCAACCACTGTACCAACTTACTCCAAAGCAATGAACCACTTTACCAAGCATAAGGGCCTCAAAACCCATATGCGAGCTCACTGTATAAACGTGATTAGCCTGCTTTAACAACCCAATAGGATTAACGGCTTCTGAGATAACTTGAACGTGAGAAGGCAGGTTTAGGCCTGTTAGATAGCCCATTTTACCTGCAGGATGGGCCTTTATCCAGATGCTAGATTGCGGATGAGCCTCGCAAGCAACTTTGAGCATGTCTTTAAACTGTTTAGCAGTCGCCCCTGCGCCTGCAATAGAAGCATCACCTTGGACTTGATCAATCAATAAAATATGAGACCCAGAGAAAGACTTAACAGCGGCTAGCTGGGTCAAATTTGGACAGTCAAGATTGGCATTATATTTACTTAATTCAAGCTCGCCTAATTTATTGATTAGGCGGCGGGCAGCTTGCGATTGAATCCCCGACCAGTTTAAACCACTATCAATAATGAGTTGCTCTAAGCGAGAAGGTCCTCGTAAATCAAAATATATCCCCAAGTCATCAGTCACGATACTCATGCCAAAACGGCTGCCTATCCCAGTATCTAAAGAGCGAATAAAGCCATCCTCGAGACTCCAAACAGCTAAATGCTGGCGCTTAGCGAGTCGGCGGGCACGACGAAAGCTTTTCTTATTACCCCACCCAATGAAAGCTTGAGTCGTATCCTGAGGTCGGATAAAACCCGACCAAGGATGCCACCGGCTAATATTAGCGTCTAATGCGGGCGCTAAAAGAGCATTGTTTTTTAACATGCCTCTACCCACCACTGCTAAATGGTTAGGAGTAGAGCTTTCACTCTGCTTATAACCCTTGCTATCACCTATTGTTGCCGCATCGATAACAGGTTCTGAGCTGCTCGTATTTACCATGATTAATTTGACATTACAAAGTTAAGATAACTTTAGCCGCCACAGCCAATTGATAAATAATCTGTGAGACACCGCGAGTAATCT
>JAUNVX010000306.1 GCA_030540615.1 Psychrobacter sp.
GCCCCGGGTTGTGATCTCGGTTGTCGTGGGTTCGAGTCCCATCAGTCGCCCCAATTTTCTTACAGTTTTCCTCGTTTTACTGATCTTGTCCTACCTAGTTTTTTATATCATCTTCTTATATTTTTAAAAACACTTGCCTTTATTGGCAATTTTTTGCGTTTGTCTTTTACAATTTATATTTCACACGGCAAATTACCTTAATAATAATTATTGTGGGTTTGACTATTTGGCTGTGCTTTATTTTAAATTTATAGTTGATATCACTGCATTGGTTGCTGAACTAAAATTATGACAACCACGACACGCATTAGAGCCAATACGAAATAATTTAGATTAATAGGTGTTAATGATTAAAGGGGGTGTGTGCAGCGTACGTATATTCTCATTAACAGTCCATACATGGTGATTGTTCTTGTGTAATAGCTATCAGGTGGTTTACTTTGCTACGTTTGAACAATTGATGACAGAGGGTTGAGGATAGAATTTATGGACGCGTTGAGCATGTTATTAGAAAACGTGCATTTATTCGAGACGAAGTATTACCGTCTACAAGGTTCGGGTAATTGGTCATTTTCCCTAACTAGAAAAGATACGATTGTATTTTATTTGGTGTTATCAGGCAGTTTCTGTATTCATATCGATGGCAGCAATCGCCATGCGCAAGCAGGCGACATGATTATGATCCCAAATACGCACCATCATGTGTCGTATGCGTTGAATTATCATAGTGACAATGCCCAAGTATTGGATGATAAGCTGTCAGAGCTTAGCTCAGAAAGTATTCGCTTAGATGATGATGATAATGAAAACTCAGATAATTCTGATGTATGTATAATATTGATTGAATGCAAGTACGATAAAGATATGATACGTCCATTATTGTCTGTGTTGCCGCCGATATTGCCTGAAATCACAGATTTGCCGGAAAGTCGACTAGAGGTGATTGATGTGGCTATAAGGCTTTTATCGTTAGAATCTGAGCATGAGCGGATGGGTAAAACGGCAGTGATCAATCACTGGGCCAGTATTATGATGATTGAGTGTCTACGCACTTATATTGAGCGGCTGCCAGAAGCGACTGATAATTGGCTACGGGCGATGAAAGATCCTTATCTTGCTAAAGCGCTTGCCGTAATGCACGATGACCCAAGTCGTAATTGGACCATTCATAAGCTTGCTGAAGTTGCTGGAATGTCGCGTTCAAGCTTTGCACAACGTTTTAAAGACAGTGTGGGTATGCCGCCGTTGACTTATTTGATTGATTACCGACTGCGTCTTGCCGCACGTTATTTACGCTTACAACAAAATAGTATTGGTCGCATTAGTGAGTTGGTTGGTTATGCGTCGGACTCAACATTTAGCCAAGCTTTTAAACGCGTTTATGGGGTATCACCAAAAGCATATCGGCAACACTACCAAAAACGAGCGCACGAAAAATCATAACTCTATAAAAAAATGCGCAGTAGCCGTGATTACATCTATAGTCAAGTTGGTGAGAGAAAGACCATAGCCAATAAGGTTTTACGCAAGCTAAGCTGACAAGGGCGCTGGCTTCAGGTACTATATAGCAGTAAGCCATTTGTATTTACTTCCTATCGGTAATGGCACATTATGACCCAACCAATCTTTAAACCTACTGTTCAGTCGTCTATGAAACAAGCCTTGTCTGCTACCTCTGTTGGTGATAATGATGGTGAGCACCAATCACAGACTGCCTCTGTGTGCGTGAATAATGGTCAATCAAGCGCGCTGCCTGAATTGAATAAGACTGAGCTTTTGGCGTTATTTACTGTGCCATCGACGGCCTCTTTACCGGAATATGATTCAGGCGATATGAGTGTGGAGCGCCTGCGAGTCCTACATTATGAGCGGCAGTATGAGCGTACCAAACAGCTTTATTTGGCGTCGGCTCATACCCGTCCCACTTACTTGGTGCAATTGCTCAAATCGCAGTTTGTAGAATATCAGCAGTATGAGCTGGCGCAGCAGCTTGATAAGCGCGGGCTAATAGATACTGATGCGCTGACGCGATTGTGGCAACAGCTGCATGTGGTTGACGATATCATTACTGATATTATCCAGCATATGCCTGCCCAGCAGCCC
>JAUNVX010000056.1 GCA_030540615.1 Psychrobacter sp.
TTATAGACGATTTTGTTATGGGTAAGGTCAGTTATTAATCATTCAAGGATACCAAGTCAGCATGACTGTTTCTACTTCGCCCTCTACTACCGACACCAAAGCCCACCTATTAGCCACAGGTTATCAGCTCGTGGCACAAAAGGGCTTTACGGGCGTGGGTTTGAAGGAGATATTGGACAATGCTGGCGTCCCTAAGGGCTCCTTTTATCATTACTTTGATTCAAAAGAAGCCTTTGGCGAAACTATTATTCAGGCTTATTTTGAGCAGTATCAGCAGCGTCTTAATCTTATCGACACTCAAGCGATAACAGCTCAGCAAAAGCTTTATCAGTACTTTGAGCTTTGGTATAACACCCAACAAAACGGTTGCAATGATGAAAAATGCTTGGTGGTCAAGCTTAGCGCTGAGGTTGCTGATATCTCAGAGCCTATGCGTAAAGCGCTCCATATGGGTTATCAGCAGATTTTGACTTGGCTTAGCGCGCAAATCAAAGCAGGTTGGACAGAGGGCTCTATCCCGAAACCTGAAAACATAGCGGCTGAAAGTATGGCAGCGCGTTGGTATTACGCTTGGCTAGGGGCAAGCTTAATCGCCAAAATCAGCCAAAGCAACATTCCCCTTAGTGAAGTTTGGCAAATGACCACCACTCAATTGGGCCGATAGCTGAGCTGAAAAGGACTTATTGATATAATGACTTAGGTCTGTTGGGATGATTGATAGTGCCTGTTTCTAGGCATATATCAGTTTATCGGCTATGTTGCCAGATTTTCGCTATTGCTAACTTCAATTAAGTATCTTGAGAGACTTTTGTAAATTTTACTAGACGACCGGTCTAATTACTATAGAATACTCATTGTCTATTTACCCTCTTATATCATTCATTCTATTTTAAACTGCTAAACTTTTATTTTTGACGGATAAAGAATTTTGTGACTGGTTCGGATTTTTTGAATAACCGTCAAACGTTAACATTATCAATTCTTATTACTTTATTTTTAGGATTTTTATGAATAATTTTCAATATTACAACCCTGTCCGTATCGTCTTTGGTGAAGGTGAAATCGCTAAACTGTCTGAGCTTGTGCCGTTAGAGGCGCGAGTCCTGATTACTTATGGTGGCGGCTCGGCCAAACGCACGGGCACCTTAGATGAGGTCAAAGCCGCATTGGCGAGTAATGGCAATCGTCAAGTTTTTGAATTTGGCGGTATCGAAGCCAATCCTGAATTTACCACTTTGCTCAAAGCAGCCGATAGCGTCAATGAGCATGACATTGACTTTTTATTGGCCGTTGGTGGTGGCTCAGTGATTGATGGGACTAAGTTCATTGCACTAGTGGCGTCGATGACCGAAGATGATGGCAAGACGGTCTCTCGAGAGCAAGCTTGGGAGGCGCTAACCTCAGGTTGCAGAAAGCTTGATAAGGCTATTGATTTGGGTGCTGTCTTGACCATCCCAGCCACTGGCTCAGAGATGAACTCTGGCGGCGTGATTAACTATAGTGAGCGTAAAGCCAAACTGCCCTTTGGTAACCCCTTGGTATTTCCTAAATTCTCTATCCTAGACCCCGCCAAGACCTTGACCTTGCCTGAGCGCCAAGTGATGAATGGCGTCGCTGATGCCTTTGTCCATGTGATGGAGCAGTATCTGACTTACCCTGTCAATGCCAAAGTTCAAGACGCCTTTGCTGAGAGCTTGCTCAAGATATTGATTGAAGAAGGTCGTGCGGTCAAAGCTGACCCTACCAATATGGAAACTCGCAAAAACCTCATGTGGACGGCCACTATGGCACTCAATGGGTTGATAGGCACAGGCGTTCCGCAGGATTGGACCACGCATATGATTGGCCATGAGCTTACCTCTTTGCATGCTATTGATCATGCTCGAACCCTGACCATAGTCTTGCCTTCGGTCATGCGCGAGCTTAAAGACAGCAAAAAAGACAAACTGCTTCAGTATGCACGAAATGTCTGGAATCTTGATATCACTAGTGTCAATAACCAGCCAACTTCAGATGAGAGCGCCGATGCGATCATTGAGCAAGCGATTACTGAAACTGAAAACTTCTTCCGTGAGCTTGGTCTGCCGGTGAATTTGGTCGATGCTGAGCTCGATGAGAGCGCTATCGAACCTATCGTTCAGCAGTTAGAAGCGCATAAGATGACCCAACTTGGTGAGCACCGAGCCAACGACTTAGAGGTCTCTCGTCGTATTTTGCAACGGGCTGCCCTAGTACATTAATCTTTTTTAGTACCTTAGTATTTACTTTATCCGCTTTAGTTCACTCTCTTTAATTTGGACCCTACTTATGACATTCCCAACCGTACAGAATGACCAGCAAAACCGTCAAATCAAATTGGCAAGTCGACCTCATGGCAAGCCGACTGAGGCCAACTTTGAGCTAGCCACCAGTGATGTCCCTAAAGCTTGCGACAATGAGATGCTACTTCGTACCCTATACCTATCACTTGACCCCTATATGCGCGGCCGCATGAGTGATGCCAAGAGCTATGCCGACCCCCTACAAATTGGTGACGTTATGTTAGGCGGCACTGTAGCCCAAGTGGTCAGCTCTAATATAGAGGGCTTTGAAATCGGTGACTTGGTGGTCTCGCAGTCAGGTTGGCAAGACTACAGCGTCAGTAATGGCGAGGGCGTTTTTAAGTTAGACCGCAATATGCCCCATCCTTCTTACGGGCTTGGGGTATTAGGGATGCCAGGATTCACCGGCTACATGGGACTGACCGATATTGGTAAGCCTAAAGCTGGTGAGACTTTGGTGGTGGCAGCAGCCACTGGCCCGGTTGGCGCAACGGTCGGTCAAGTTGGCAAGATTCATGATCTCAAGGTCATTGGCGTGGCAGGCGGCGCTGAAAAGTGCAAATACGCAGTAGAAGAGTTGGGCTTTGATCAATGTCTTGACCACTATGCCGATGACTTTGCCGAGCAGTTAAAAGCGGCGTGTCCTGATGGCATTGATATCTACTACGAAAACGTCGGCGGCAAGGTATTTGATGCGGTCTTACCGCTACTTAATGCCCATGCTCGTATTCCGGTCTGCGGCTTAATCTCTCAATATAACGCTACTGATTTACCTGTGGGTAAGGACCGCTTGGGCTTATTGATGTCTGCCATCTTACGTCAACGTCTAACGGTCAAAGGCTTTATCATCTTTGAAGAGTATGGTCAGCATTTCCCTGAATTTTTGCAGACCATGGGGGATTGGGTAGCCAGTGGCCGTGTCAAAACCAAAGAACATATGGTAGATGGCCTAGCCAATGCTCCGGCTGCATTTATCGATATGCTAGAGGGCCATAACTTTGGTAAGACTGTGATTAAAGTAGCAAATCCTGTTTAAGCGCTTCAAAATTATCGTAAAGCACCCTACTCTAGCGAAATTGACTTAACTGGAATTTAGGGTATGTCCTCAATTAGCTTATGAGGCTTAAAATGAGATAGATTTTTGTCAATCAAAGAAAATTTAGCAGAGAATATGAACATATTGTCTAGAAATTTTCAAAGATTGGCGTGAATATAGCCATTTTAAGGCCATTAAACTTTAGTTTCGGTAAATGAGGACATACCTTAATATGAGCAGCTTCTTAGTCATCTATTTATAGTACGACTAGCAACTCAATAAAATAAACTTTTAATAAAAGGACTAATGATGAAAATTTTAATGGTATTAACCTCTCATGACCGCCTAGCCAACACAGGTGACAAAACTGGCTTTTGGCTAGAAGAGTTTGCCGCACCTTATTATACGTTCAAAGACGCGGGCATTGATATTACCCTAGCCTCACCTGCAGGTGGTCAACCACCGCTTGATCCCAAAAGCGATCAGCCGCAAGCTCAGAGCGAGTTTACCGAACGTTTTAAAGCGGACAGCGCCGCTCAAGAGCAACTGGCCAATACCAAACCATTGACTGAGGTGGATGCGACTGACTTTGATGCCGTATTCTATCCTGGTGGTCATGGTCCATTGTGGGACTTATCGGTCAGCTTAAACTCTATAGCCTTGATTGAAAACTTTGTCACTCAAGACAAACCTGTCGCTTTTGTATGTCACTCTCCTGCTGCCCTCAAAAACGTCAAGGTTAACGGTGAGTATCTGGTCAAAGGCAAAAAAGTCACCGGCTTTAGCAATACTGAAGAAGTCGCGGTGGGCCTAGCTGATGTCGTGCCCTTTATGCTGGAGGATGCGCTAAAAGAGAATGGCGGCCAATATGAGAAAGGTGCGGATTGGCAGTCCTATGTGGTTGAAGATGGTCTGCTGATTACCGGTCAAAACCCTGCTTCCTCAGAAGACACTGCCAAGACCTTATTGAACAAGCTCGGGGTCAAAGCCAAGTAGTTAGAAGTGATAATGGTTGTCTATTAGATTGCTTTAAACCGCTTAGCTTCATCCATAAAAGCATTTTTATAAAATACTATTAAAAAGGCACTCTTAAAATAGGAGTGTCTTTATTGTTTCATAGGCTTATGTTTTACAGGAAGTATGGTTTTAAAAGGCTTATGGTTTTAAGGGAGTTTTAACCTTAAAGTCATTAAAGTTATTAAATTAACTTTGTGACTTTTTGGTAGCTCAGTTTTTCTAGCTTAAGCAGTATGCGTTACAATACGCTAGCTTATGTGATGGTTGACCAAACTGACTCTTTGAGGTCACCAGGCGAGTTTGGTATGGCTTTGATACGGCTCTAGGGTGTTACATAGGGCTTAACAAGCTTGCTTAATCAACTTGCTGATTCAATACTTTTTATCGACTTGTCCATTCCATTGCTTTAATCAACTTACCTAATAATTTGCCTATTTTAATTGGTCTGCTATGAGCACTGATTACGAGTTTAAACCGCACGAAAAGCCGATGATGGTGGGCTCGCCTGCCAACCCAGATCACCCCACTTCACGCAAGTTTTGGTATGTGGTGGTAGGTATTTTGATTGGGCTGACAGCAGGATTTCAAAACGGCCTTTTAACCGCCAACCTAAGTCAGATTCAAGGAGAGTTTGGGCTCACCCCTGTCGAAGGTGGCTGGATATCCGTCGCTTATAACATGACCAACGCTTGTATCACCGTTTTGCTATATAAGATCCGCCAACAGTTCGGTATTCCTTTATTCACCAAGATCACGCTACCGCTCTTATTGTTCGCCAATGGTTTGCAGTGGTTCACCAGTAGTGACTTGTTTTTATCAGATTCGGTCAAGCTATTTATGGGGATGGACCCCTATTATCTAGAAATATTCGGTCGGGCGCTCAGTGGCATGGTGGCCAGTGCCATGACCATCTTGGCTATTTTTTATTTTTTGCAAGGCATGCCCACGGCCAAGCGTATTAGCGGTATGATTTTAGGTTTCGGCCTTATCCAATTTGGGGTGCCATTAGCTCGTATTATCTCGCCATATTTGGCAAGTGATGGTCAGTTAGAGGGGTTGTTCATCTTCCAATTTGGCTTGTCCTTAATCTGCTTTAGCGCCATTAACTTACTAGAGTTGCCACCTGGCATGACCGAAAAGGTCTTTGAAAAGTTAGACATCGTAAGCTTTGGGTTACTGGCCACGGGGCTTGCCTCTTTGTCAGTATTTTTGGTTCAAGGGCGTATTCTTTGGTGGGACACGCCTTGGCTTAGCCTGCCGCTGATGATTGCCCTAATTACTATCTCAGCAGGGCTTTGGCTTGAAACTCACCGCAAAACGCCCATGCTCCAAGTACGCTGGATGCGCAGTCGCACCATCATTGCCTTTATGATCACGGGTGCTACCATGCGCCTGCTCTTGTCTGAGCAAACTGTGGGCGCGGCTGGACTACTGAGCGTGTTGGGGTATGGCAATGATCAATTGATTGGCTTTTATGCTGTCATTGTGGCGGCTAGTGTATTAGCGCTTCTTATCAGCGCTTGGCGCACCAATGCTATGGATCTTCGAAAGCCGGTTATCTTTTCAGTGGCGCTGATTGCGCTTGGCTCTTGGATTGACACAGGTGTCTCTTTAAATTCAGCCCCTGAAATGTTTTACCTCAGTCAGTTCTTAATCGCTTTTGCTGCTATCTATTTTATGGGACCTATGGTCTTTGAGGGGATGTTTCGAGCGATTGCCAATGGTCCTGCATATATTATTAGTTTCTCAGTCATTTTTGGTATCTCGCAGACAGTTGGCGGTCTGGCAGGCGCTGCTGGTATTCAAGCCTTCACCACTATACGCACCCAAGCCCATTACACCGATATGATTAGCACCATGAATTGGGGAGACCCAGCACTCACTCAGTTGTCTAGTAGCGCGGCAACAATGACGCCGCTATTACAAGGGATTCGCCGTCAAGCCATGGTCGCCGCTTACAATGATTTGTTCTTTATTATTGCGGTTAGTAGCACCATCATCACCCTATTACTGCTGCTTAATTACGGCTATTATCGGTATAAAAAGCTGAATCCGCTGGCCAAAGAGCTTGCCGTATTGGCCAAGATGCGTGGTGGTTAGATAAATTTAGCCATCAATAGTATTTTATTTTTAGACCGTTATTTTATTTTTAGACACTTATTTATTATTCACCCCTAGTAGGAGATCTCAATGAGTCAGTCGTCAAAAGAAGATTTAACAGATTCAGCGACTGCTAGCGCGTCAAAAGACAAGGATCTAAATCATTCTGACGCCAGTACTGTTGTGGTCAAGCCTGCCAGTTCTGCTGAACCAGTTTCAGAAACTCGGCAAACCAATCAGGACAATGGTCAAGACAAGTTGGTCAATCAAGACAGTCAGACTGATCAGGAAACGACCAAAGACTCAGAAGGGGGTTCAGAAGTCCCTGACATTACGCCTGATGTCAAAACAGATGGCAACCCACCCCCTAAGGAGCCTATTCCTTCAGCAAAGGGGTGGTCACCTAAAAAGAAATCTATCGTCAGTCTCATCGCTCTTATTAGTCTATTGTTCGTTGGGGTATTATTAATCCTTTATACTTGGAAGCTACCCCCCTTTATCCCGACGGTTCAGCAAACAGACAATGCCTTTATTAAAGGCAAAACCACTATCATCAGCCCGCAAGTCTCAGGATACGTGACCGAAGTGCTAGCGAGCGACTTTGAAACGGTCAAGGCAGGTCAAGTCTTGGTCAAGATTGACGATCGCAGCTTTGCCCAGCAGCTAGAGCAAGCTCAAGCGAATATTGAGGTGTCACTGACCAATCTGTCCTCTAATGATCAAGACACAGGTAGCAGTCAGGCGCAAATCAATGCCAGAATGGCGGATTTAAACAGTGCCAAAGTGAGTGTGGCAAGCGCGGCTCAAGATGTCGCTCGCTATGAAGGGCTGGATCAAATCGGGGCGGTGTCCAAAGCAGAGGTTATGCATACCAAGGCTCAATTGGCAAAAGCAGAGGCCGCCGTGGAGCAAGCCAAAGCCAATCTGCAAGCCGCCATCGAAGCAGGCAAAAAGACCACGGGCAGCAAAGCTTCATTAGGTGCTCAAGTTAAAAACGCTGAAGCTGCAGCCAAGCAAGCTCAAATCAACTTGCAAAACACAATTATCAAAGCCCCAGAAGCGGGTCAGTTAAGCCAAGTCAGTGTTAAGCCCGGTCAGTATGTCAATGCAGGGGCGCAGCTGATGTATATCGTGCCTGAAGGCACTTGGGTAATCGCTAACTTTAAAGAAACACAAGTTAAAAACATCAAAATCGGTGAAGCGGCTACCATTCGTGTTGATGCGCTAGGTGGTCAGACCTTTAAAGGTCACGTTAGCAATCTATCTCCTGCCACGGGCAGCGAGCTCAGTACAGGCGCTACCAATCCTGCCACTGGCAACTACATTAAAGTGGCCCAGCGGATTCCGGTACGAATTGACTTAGAGGCCGGTCAAGAGAAATTAGGGTTGCTGCGGCCTGGTATGTCTGTCGTGGCTAGCGTGAATACGGAGTCATCAGACAAGTAGCTTAAGCATGGTGGTGTTTAAGCATGCTGATAGTTATGGATGGATTTATTTAAGTAAGACAATATTTGAGTGTGGTGATAATCAAATCTGGTCTTAATGCTCCCAATAAGGTTAAATTCGCCTATTAAGGCCTTACTGATAAGGCTTCGCAGATTAAGGCTTAGCTCATTAAATCTTAACCCGCTAAGCCCTAACCGAATAATCTCTAAACTTAAGGCAACAAGCGCTTGGTGGACCAGCGGGTCGCCGACTGCTGAGTAAAGACAATACGGTCATGCATGCGATTGGCTCGGCCTTGCCAAAACTCAACCTCAACCACACTTAACTCATAACCGCCCCAAAACTCAGGCTTGGGCACTTCACTGCCATGAGGATACTGCTGTTTTAACTCACTAAAGGTTGCCTCCATGACCTCACGCGAGGCAACTTCCCCACTTTGCGGCGTACTGACACAGGCAGCCAATTGGCTATCATGCGGACGCTTGTGAAAGTAGTCTTGCGACTTGGCCTCAGCAATCTTGCTCACCAAACCCCTTACGCGAACTTGCCGCTGCATCTCATGCCAAAAGAATAGAACCTCAGCATGGGGATTGGCAGCTAAATCCTGACCTTTGTCACTGTCATAATTAGTATAGAATATCAGCCCCTGATCAGTGATTTCGCGCAGTAGCACGATGCGCACTGAAGGCTGATTGTCATTGCCACAGGTTGCCAGACTCATCGCATAAGGCTCGGGAGCGCCTTGTTCAGTCGCTTCATCTAGCCACTGCTGAAGTAGCTCAAGTGGATTGCTTGGCAACTGGTCTGCTTCTAATACGCCTTTCTCATACGATAAGCGCTGATCGGTAAAGTCTTTACTCATGATGGACTCCTAAAGTATCTATCCTAATGCCGCGCGAATCTTATCAGCCAACTCATTGGCTAGCACATCACACTCTATCTCATCATCTGACTCGACCATGACGCGGATGACAGGCTCAGTACCAGACTTACGAATGAGCAATCGGCCTCGCCCTATGAGCTTTTGCTCCGCTTCTTTGATGGCCTGAACCAATTCAGCATTGTCATAAGGGTCTTGCATGGCTGTAAGTCGTACATTCACAAGCTTTTGCGGCAATAATTTAAAGCCCTCGGTTAAATTTGAGAGGCTCTTACCACTTTGCTTCATGACGGCTAGTACTTGCAGTCCGGCAATGATGGCATCACCCGTTCGACTTTTATCTAAGCATAATATATGGCCTGATGGCTCACCGCCCAATATCCAGCCCTGTTTTTCAAGACCTTGCATGACGTAGCGATCGCCAACTTTGGCACGGTCAAAGCGAATACCTGCTTTTTCAAAGGCTAGCTCTAACGCCATATTGGTCATCAAGGTGCCCATCACCCCAGTAGCAGGTTGCTCCGCTTGCGTTGCGAGAATATATAGTATGGCATCCCCGTCGATTAGCTGACCATTTTCATCGACCATTACGATACGGTCTCCGTCTCCGTCAAGGGCTATCCCAACGTCAGCGCCATGCTCTAATACGGCGGCTTGAATGGTCTCTGGGTGGGTAGAGCCGCAACCTGCATTGATATTGATGCCATTTGGCTCATTGTGAATGGCTATGACATTGGCGCCCAGCTCGCGAAGTACCCTTGGGGCTACGCTATAGCCTGCCCCATTGGCGCAATCAATGACAATGGTCATATCGCTAAGGTCATACTGATAAGGAAAGCTGCCCTTACAGAACTCAATATAGCGGCCTTTGGCATCATCGACACGGCGATTTTTGCCAAGCTTAGCAGGGTCATCAATCGTCATGTTATCCAAGCCTGAATCACTTGACATGATATCTCGCAGCTTTTGATTGATGGCCTCTTGCATGCTATCGGTCAGTTTGCGCCCGTCAGCATAAAACAGCTTGATACCGTTATCCTGATAAGGGTTGTGTGAGGCTGAGATGACCACGCCAGCATCGGCGTGAAAGCTGCGGGTCAGATGGGCAATGGCTGGCGTTGGCAGTGGTCCTAACATATAGACATCTACCCCTGCAGCGTTGAACCCTGCTTGTAGTGCCGCCTCAATTACATAACCTGATAGCCGAGTGTCTTTACCGATGACCACGCTAGGCGGTTTATCAGTCTGAGGGTTATTCTCAATCAGCACTTTACCAGTGACATACCCGAGCTTGAGAATAAAATCTGGAGTAATCGGTGCTTGACCAAACTGGCCTCGAATACCGTCTGTACCAAAGTAGCTCATAAAATTATCCTAGATTATAGGTCATTATATTTGTTGACCTAGCAGCCTTCAAAACATTTCAAGGCCTACTTTACTGTCATCCATTTTTAGGGATTATCGAGGCCAACCTGTTGTTATTCGTTAATTAGATTAACTTACAGTCTAGTTATTCTATAAAATAAAAGCCAACAAAGCACTGACTCTGTTGGCTAATTTTGTATTGATTATCTATCACTCATGAGTCGTCAGTCGTATCATGTTATCACAAACCACCCGCCTCACTAACGTCATAACTTTGCTACCCATCAGGCTTTCTAAAAACCAGTCCCGATTACCAGTAACCACTAGTATCAATAAACACTAGCTTTATCAACAAATGGGCCTACTAACCAATAGCCTTATTAACTAAAGCTACTCCACTCGGTAATTAGGCGCTTCTTTGGTAATTTGAACGTCATGGACATGCGACTCTTTCATGCCAGCAGAGGTGACCTTAATGAACTGCGGCTTGCTGCGCATCTCTTCAATGGTTGCGCAGCCGGTATAGCCCATTGATGAGCGAAGACCACCAACCAATTGATTAATAATGCCATTCACAGGACCTTTATAAGGCACTCGGCCTTCGATACCCTCAGGAACGAGTTTTTCTACGCCTTCTTTGGCATCTTGGAAATAGCGGTCTGATGAGCCGTTCTGACCAGACATTGCCCCTAGACTTCCCATGCCGCGATAAGCTTTGTAATAGCGACCTTGGAACAGCTCAACTTCTCCTGGCGCCTCTTCAGTACCAGCCAATAGCGAGCCGACCATAATACAAGACGCGCCAGCTGCTAAAGCTTTGGCCATATCGCCCGAAAAGCGAATACCACCATCAGCAATCAAAGGGATGCTGTCTTTAAGGGCGCTGGCGACATTATCAATGGCAGAGATTTGTGGTACCCCAATACCTGCGATGATTCGAGTGGTGCAAATAGACCCAGGACCAATACCAACCTTGACCCCATCTGCCCCCGCATCACGCAGCGCTAGAGCCGCATCACCAGTGGCGATGTTACCGCCGATGACTTGAATATTTGGATATTTTTTCTTAATCCAAGCGACTTTATCAATGACGCCTTTGGAGTGACCATGGGCCGTATCAACGATAATGACGTCAACGTCTGCTTCAATCAGTGCCTCTACTCGAGATTCTGTTTCAGCGCCAGTGCCTACCGCCGCGCCCACGCGCAATCTACCTTGGGCGTCTTTACAAGCATTGGGGTTATTCTCAGCCTTGGTAAAGTCATTAACCGTGATAAGGCCGCGAAGATTAAAGTCATCATCCACCACCACCACTTTTTCAATGCGGTGCTCATGCAGCAGCTTTTTGATGTTCTCGTTGCTCTCGCCTTCTTTGACCGTCACTAGCTTCTCTTTAGGCGTCATGACATTGCTCACCGGCTGAGACAAGTTGGTCTCAAAGCGTAGGTCACGATGGGTGACGATACCCACGACTTTATTAGTCCCACGCTCGACCACTGGTACCCCTGAGATATTATTGTCTTGGGTAATTTGAATCAGCTCACCCACGCTCATATCTGGATAGACCGTGATAGGATCAACCACCGTTCCGGCTTCAAACTTTTTGACTCGGCGCACCTGCGTGGCTTGACGGGCGATATCCATGTTTTTATGCAAGATACCCATACCACCGAGCTGCGCCATCGTAATGGCCATCTCAGACTCTGTCACAGTGTCCATAGCAGCTGAGATAATCGGTAGATTTAAAGTAATGTCGCGAGTTAGGCGGGTCGATAAATTAGCGGTTTTTGGCAGGACTTCAGAATAGGCAGGCAATAACAATACATCATCAAAGGTTAAGGCTTCATCGACGATTCGCAACATAGGTACCCCTTAGTGTGGTCATGGTCATTTTGACAATAAGTCCGCTAGCCTACGATAAACTAAGACAACGCAGCTAACGAACCCATTAAAATAACGCCACATTATATCAAAATATGCTTTCAATCACATGACATATTTTGGTAAGCATCTTCTTTGTCTTATCAGTTTGTCGTACTTTCTGATTATTCTTAACAGTCATAACCCCGCAGCTTTAACAGACATTATTACCGTTTTATCGACAGTCATATGCTTTTATGAAGGTTTAAGTCGCTGTCAGGGTGATACGTTCAGTCGGCAGATGGGCTCGCTGGTCTTGATTTAAGTAGTCTAGCATAGTCTCTCGAACGCCGCACTCAAGCGCCCAAGCATCCTTGGGATTAGTAGCGGCCACTTTGCCACGCAGTTTAATCCGTGACTCCGTTACCTCAGAGACCAGCAGGTTAGGCTCAGTCTCTTCGTCCCAAAGCTCATGAGATTTGACCACTTCAATAAACTTTGCTCTAATGGCTTCGATGTCTGCCCCATAATCTACATATAGATAAACGGCGCTGGCTTGATGGGCATCCGTGTGAGACCAGTTCTCTATGACCTCGGTGACAAAATAGCGCATAGGCACGATTAAGCGCCGAGTGTCCCATGTTACCAAGACCGCATAGGTATAGCGCAAGTCTTCAATGGTGCACCAGACCCCATCCATCATCACCGTATCACCGATACGGACAGGCTGAGTAATCGCTACCAGCATCCCTGCAATGATGTTACCCAATATCGGCTGAGCCGCAATACCTATGACAGCGCCTGCAATGCCAGCTGAGGTCAATAAAGTCTTGCCAAGCCCCTCTATATTGGCAAATTCACTCAGGCCAATCCAAAAGCCGCCAAGTAGCATAATAAAGATAAAGAGACGACGGAATATGGACACATAGGTACGGCGCTGACGGGCTTTATGAAAGTGCTCATCATCTAAATTTTCAATCTGCAAATCTTGATAACGATTGGCGAAGAAATTGATGATACGAATGCCTAGCCAAAGTGTCACTATGACCAAGGCAATCCAAACAATAGGACGCGTTGATGAAGCCACTGCATCAATATAAGGAAAAGCACCAGAGACCAAGGCAAAGACTAAGGCGCAACTAAAGGTAAAGGTCAGCGGTACCAATAGCTTGTTAATAAAGTCAGGCAGCCCATCAGTTTTGGTATGTTGGGGGTTTTCAACCTCTTTGCCATCGCTATACCAGCGAATGATAATGCCTGTAAAACGGCTAAAGACCCAACCAATACCCATGGTAATGCTAAAGAACAACAGCAGCGTCAAATATTCCCAAATGGCGATACCAAAAAACCGAGCTGTAAGCCAATCAGGGAGATACTTGGTGAACTCTGCTGGCTTATGTTGGTCGTAGAGCATCTCAATATTATCGACCGTTTGCGCTGAAAACACCCAAACAGGTGGCTGTTGTCCCACCCGAACCCGTTCAAGGGAGATGGGTACGCGGCGGGCATCATATTTGATATAGCCAAGCTTAATAGAGCGTCTAGGAACGCCTAAAATATTACTGTTACTGCCAATAGGCGGCTCAATGAGGCCATCAGGGCGGTCTGATAGCTCATCAAATACATAGAGCTTTTGCTCTGATAGCAAAAAATCTAGCTTTTTGGCCAGTTCAATGGCATAGGTGCTTTGCACGCGCTCATCGAGCAGGTTTAAATTCAGGGCATAAGAAGCTAGGGCGAACTTTTTTTGCATCATCGCCGTCTGAAAGAACTCAAGCGTTGCCATTGGCGTCATCAGATTGGCGGGTTTGGCTAACTTTGGCAGCCCTGCATTGAGTCTTTGAAGCGGATAGTAGGCCTCGTTATACTCTCCTACTAAGTCAGAGTTCGCTTGCAGACCCTGAGTTTGCTCACGGTTATTTTGCCCCAAAGCCGCTGAGGTAATCTCGGCACCGATACCGGTCGAGCGCCCGCTTATCTCATCATTGCCGCGATTGGTATTTTGTTGGGCTTCCTCTACCTTTTGCTCAACATACTCGCCTAAGTCCTTAGGCTTGTCTTTTGGCTCACGAGGAGCTTTAGCTGCTTCTTTTGCACCAACTTTTGAGTCTGAGGGCGCACTTGAAACATCCGTCTGAGGCCCTACAGGCTCAGCCGCTTGGCTTGAAGGCAATATGACACCCATACCCGTCAAGCCCAAAGCTGCTACCAATAAACCTTGATAAAATCTAGCCACTGGCTTAGGTTTAGCTGCGGCTGTTTTATCTTGACTGAGTTTATTCAACTGTTTAGAAGCAACACCTTTATAGGTCGTACTTTCACGGCCCGTGCCTAAACCCACGGTTATACTCGCCGCCAAGTCGTTCCCACACGGCTGTCTTCAAGCTCGATACCTGCGGCTAATAATGACGCTCTAATCTCGTCTGCCCGCGCAAAATCCTTATTTGCTTTGGCCGCTTTACGCTCAGAAATAAAGGCTTCAATCTCTTCATCCTTAAGACCTTGCTTATCATCTGCTCTGATGACCGCTTGTAGAAACTCTTGGGGCGGCTGCTGCAAGATATTGAGCACTTTGGCCAAGGCTTTTAAGGTGGTAGCTAGCTTAATGGCTTCCTCAATCTCGTTAGATTTCACGGCTTTATTGATGTCCCTTGCCAATCCAAACAAAATACTCGTTGCTTGAGCCGTATTAAAATCATCGTTCATCGCCGCGCTAAATGCCTTGCCTGTTTCACTAGCAAAAGCCTCTTGGCTCACTACCTCATTTAGCACAATCGCCTCACCTACCTGCTCAGCCGCTTTAATGGCTTGATACAAACGGCTTAAGCCACTATGAGCTTCATCGAGCGCACTGTCGGAGAAATTGACTTGGCTGCGGTAATGACTGGCCAACAAAAAATACCGGACTGT
>JAUNVX010000057.1 GCA_030540615.1 Psychrobacter sp.
CGCTTTTTGATTTTTAGCATCAGCAATGCGTCCTTTTAAGGCTTCAATCTCAGTATCGAGTTGTGCGCTAAGTTGACGCTTTTGGTCGGCCTCAGTTTCAAGCTCTTTGATTTCGGCGTCTGTTTTTTGACGCCGCGCTTGAGCTCGCTGAAAACGTGCGCTATTGGCCTTGGCTACTCGCATAATACGTGCGGCTAAAGTGGGTAGTTGTACGTTGTCACCATTTTTAGGCGATAAAGCCGCTGTAACATCACGCTTATTAAGCATCCATTTCCAACTGATCATAATGTCACTTGGGAGGACTTTGTTAGGTGTGCTATCAGGGTTATGAAACCAAATTGATAATTTTTGGCCGTCGGACAAATCAAAAGTAAATGCTACGTTAGTAGTTCCTTGGCGCTTAAATGGCTCGGTCTGAGTTACGTTTGTAACCTGTAGGTCTGTTGTGGATGCGCGACTCAAAGCTTTGAATAGGCGGTCTTTTAATAGCGGCAACCGACTATTGGTATCCATCAAAGCATCAAATTCTGCTATCTCAGCCCCTATATGCTGTAGCTCGTCGGATAGGTTAAAATCGCCCACCAATTCAGACAATGTGTCAGCTTTAACTAGGTCATAGTGTAGTTGGCGATCACTGCCTTGGTGGCTTAAAAGACTGTAGCCATCCCATTGCACTGAATCAAAAGTTACCCGGTGCGCTTCCTCGGCTAATTCTTTAGGCGTGATAACTGGCAAGTAATGCTTATCTTGACTTGGATTGCTTAGAAGTTTTTGGACGGTATCAACTGACCATGTTTCGCCTTGGCCATTTAGGCTGTCAAACATTGCATCATCGGTGACAGACACAATAACGCCATAGTCAGCGCCAATGAAGTCGAATTGATTGTCTGCTAACTTTAACGCATGATCACTATCCATGGCACCATTGATTGCAACGGTATCAATATATATGCCGCCATCCTTGAATAAGTTGATAATATGCCAATTATCATCATCACTGCCCGGCGCGGGGTCAAAGCCCAAACCATCAAAGCCGTTTTGGTCGGCAATCAACGCAAAAATATCCCGGTGCTTACCCTCAATCTTGCCAATCTCATAACGGCAATAACGATTTTTAATCGTGCCGTCATCGTAAGTGATATTGTGGTTTTTATGCGCATCAGCAATTTTTAAATACATAACCGTACCCTAGCAAATTATTTAGATACGGCTATTGTGACAAAGCTAATTACCCACTCAGTAGGGGTGTTCCATTAACTAGCAAACAGTATAGGCATACATTTAGCAAAGGTAATATTAACCTTGGCAACCTCACTGCGTCCGGTCGCTGATGCAGTAATCTCTGCTTCCTGTGTGCCAACCAACCATGAGTAAACTATTGGTGTTTTCTGCCCGGTTTTAGGGTTTAAAAATCCTATTGTAAGTTTGAATGAATATTTTTTTTGCTCATTGATAGTGCCATCACGATTAAATATCACGCCACGGCAAGCCCTATAAGAAGAGGATATATCGCCCTTATCTGTTTCTAAAAATGTGATACTTAATGAGCTCGCAGTTGTCCGGGTAAAATAATTAGCCTCGTAAACGCCAGCGTTAAAACTCTCAACCTCTCCTGATCCCAATGATATTTCGCAATCGGTGGCTAAAAAACATAGTGACTTATCATGAAACCATGGCGCATCAGCTTTGATATCAAAAATATTTTCAATCTCAATAAAATAATTGGCTTGTAGCAAAAGACTATGGGCCTTTACTTCACCATAGGTTTTTCGCAACCTCTCTAATCTGTTGCTATCTACCTGTGTTTTTGCGGCATAATTTTTAACTAAATTAAGCCCGGTTGATAATATGTCATTCTTCATCGTCATCATCCCAGCCTTCATCATCCGGCAACCCTTCATCATCGCCTTGTGACTGGTCATCGTCCTGTCCTGCCTGTGGCGTTGCGCCCTCACCATGCAAAGTGGCGGCCTCAGCATCAGCTTTCTTATCAAGCGCCTCAGCAACTTTAGTCGCTCGATCCATATCCATTCCTAAATCATCCTCCAGGATCAATTGATTAACCTCTCTACCCAATCCCAACTCCTTTAGGGCCATGATAGCTTGCGTGGTCATCATGGTTGTATTGGCCCGATTTTGCTTGTTTGATAGCGCTTGGGTGGCGGCGGCATTTTGGTCTGAGTAAAAATCAAATTGCCATGGGTATTGATCCTCTTTAAAGTATTCATCGTATTTTAGCCCCCAATGAATACTCATTAAGTGGTTGCCAGCATCAATCAGCGCTTGTCTAATTAGCGTTGACCGCCGCATAATCTGAGCCGAAGTATAGAACGCTGCACCATCACCCAATCCCCCGGCCAACATATCGGCCCATCCGATAAGAGATAAATCCATGCCAAGGCCGCCAGCCAATCGGCGCAAATTGAGCATAAGCGTACTATCGTTAAGTGGGCTATTGCGCTGTGACAAATCCCCTACCGATTGGACTATCTGCTTTTCGCTCCATTGGGGCAATATGTGATATTGGGTACCATGTAATGCTTCACCACCCTTAAAGGCTTCCTCAATTCGATTGCGATAATTGCTAAGGATTGTCTCAAGTCCTCGTCTGTATTTTTTCTGTTGGGCCGGGGGCATACCCTCCATATTCATAGACAAAAAAGCTTGCCTTACGCTGTCAGCAATCTGTTGATTGTTAAGGCCCACCCGGCTAATCGTAACGTCCTTCCAAGGCTCTTCAATCGGATAAAGAAAAGATCCCCCCACCTCGCTTGGTAATACCGGGCAATTAGATCTTATATCGTGTACCAATACCTTGTTGTTTTTCCAAACGTCCAAGGTAACTTGTGGCACCTCTAAGGTGCGCGGCATTTTTACTCTTAGTAATTGTTTGGGGGTTAGCTTGGTAATTGCTTTATCAGTGCTTTCATCCTCTAAGGCATGAAAACCTATTGTCTTGTCGCCTTGCTCAAAAGGCATGATTAAACTTGGCGTAGTGGATCTGTTAACGCTAAGGCCATAAACGCCAATCCGGCTATCTGAATAAATCCGGCCATAACTATCGCCAAATGTAATAGCTCTTAAACATAGACTAAAAGCATTACGATTGAGGATTGGTGCGATATGCTTGGCCTCGGCCTCCACTTTTTTCCTGAGCTCAGATGCCCGGCGGCCTTTGCCCCTGACTCTTGGGTGAGGTGAGATAAAGATAGTATCTCCATTAGTCTCATGACCACCAAGCGCAGCGGTAACGTGTAGGCCCATTGCCTCTGAGATTTGAGGGTCGGCCATCATCAGCGTCCACATACCATAGATTTGCTGCCGTGACCTTGGCTTCTTTGAAGGGTCTTTGGCATCACCAAGGTTATATTGATTTAATATCTCATAATTAGGGTCAACATCGTTAATGGTGGCCGGACGCTCATAGTCGCGTCTCATGCGATTATCAGCAAGCATATTTGTAACGAACCGTTGAAGTCTTTTCATTTTTCACCTAGTAATTAAATTGGTTTGCCCGTTGTGCCTCTGCCAGTTTCAACGCCATCATGAGTGTGATCTTTGAGTGATATTCCCTTACCCTTAATATCTCCACCAGCCGTAACAGATCCTGTAGTGTTTAGGTCGCCTTGGTGACTAATATTGCCTTTGATTGATATGTCGTTGGCCACGATATTTAATTTTGAGGCGTTGATAGTCACTTCATCGCCGTTGATTACGACACGATTAGAGTTTATCGCCACAAGGTCACTCGCTTGTATTAGGGCGTTTGACCTAGCTAAAATCTCAATGTTTTTTTGTCTTATGCGTCTTGTATCTACTATGGCCCTACCCTTGCCATGGCGACGATAAAAGGCAATAACTGGCATAGTCGTATCACCTTGCTCAAAAAACACCCAAACATCAGCGCCGGGTATTAACTCTCTTTCGGTATCAAGGTCATCATCACCAATTGGATAGGCCAACATGGCATGGATACCGCTAGGCTCACCATCAGTTAGCCCTGGTATGCTTACCATGGCTGTCCGATTGTCTTGGTCATACGATAGAAGTACGGCTGGATAAAAAAATGGTGACGTTAACATTAAAACCCCCTTTGCTCAGTCACTTGCGCCAGCCATGCGCGTGTTGCTGTTACTGATGGGCCGCCTAAAGCGCCTGAGTCATAACGATGAACGCCAGTAAGAGACACGTATTTTTGATCATCAACGGATATGAGCTTGCCAGCGTTTAGGTTTTCATCATATTGGCGTGTAATCGTTGCCTTGGTGATTAAGATGCGGCGTAAGTTCTGTAGCTCCCTTGCATCAACCCTTGGATAGTAGTTAATCGCCCGGTCAGACGCCACATTACCAATAATCTGAGTTCCATCATCATCAATAGATAAATAATTAACATTGGTATGACTAACAGCATTAGGATGACTAACGTGTTGTAATGCACTACGATCATATTGAATGGCATCGCCTACAAATAACTCATTAAGACGCATAACAGACAACTGATTGTCAGCAAACATCATAACCGCAGCCTCTTTTTGCAACGCGGCTGCTATTCGCTCCGTTGGTAGGTGGCCCTTTAAGCACACAAACCTATTGAGCTTGATATCGTCTTTTAGTCGCACCTTAGCGCCTAATGACCGATATACTTCATTAAAACTGGTGTCAGTCAGGCTTGTTGCTTTACTAGCTACGCCAAGTAGAGGCGCACACCCTGCCAATACGGCAATAACGAAAATGCCAGCTACGCGCTTGCCATCTTTAATGCCTTGTGTATTAATTACTTGAGATAAGACAATCTCAAGGGTTACGTCCTGATTAGTGACAATGGTTTTGCCAACAGCCAATTTTTTAAGTAATTGGTCGTCGGCTTTTACCATCACCTCTAATGACACTGGCACTGGCACTAGGTCAGTGCGATAGTAAGCACTGATTAAGTTGCTACCCCCTATTGCCTCGCCATCTTCTAAGTAAAGTTTCATTCAAATGCTTGCCAAATGTGAGAGATTGATGTTGTACTAATACCTCCGGCAAGCTCCACGGTAAACGGCTCACATTGGAACGCTTCTTTTTTCATCTGCTCAACTGTTTCTCTATAAGTCTGTGTAGCTTCACTTTTAGATAGCCCGGATTGAGCCACCCCAAGCCCTTGCATGGACTCCATGCGGTCAGCTTGGATAACGGCCGCATGAGCTCGCGCCACTGGCTCAATAATCGCCCATTCATCAAGTGTTAGCTGTGTTGCCGGGGTAACATTGAGATAGGTTAAATCGCTAGTTAGCTCGTCGGTTAAGTCATCATTAGACTTGACTTGCAAGCCTCCTGACCATGCGATATAAAGCGTGGTTGACTTAATAACAATACTCAGTACCTCACTCTCTAATAACGATGAACCGCTGGTAAGCAATTCATCGTATAGAGTTTTTGAGATATCAACGATTGCCCCAGCACTGTAGCTAGGTTGTTTGTCGATATTAGCCATAGATGGTAACGTCTTGTGATCCAGCATTAGGCATGGCTGTTAGCCCACCAAATGCGTTTAAGGCATTGGTCAAAATGGTTGTAAACAAATCATCTGTACCCTTGATACCTAGACCACCCGATTGACCAAAATACATATAACGGCATGATGCTTGCACTTGTAGAATTTGAGATCTACTAGATGAATCAATCTCACCACCACCATCGGCAAAAGTGATAGCTAAATCTTCTAGGTCATAGGTGCGCACACCCTTAACAACTCCACCATCATTGACATGGCCATCATGCACTTTGGCCGATGGAAGGATGCCGCCGTATTTATTGACTATTTGCTCGGCAAACGAGCTAATGACACCTTTTTCTGTCTCAATCATTGTCCATTGAGATTCAAAGTTTGTCTTAGGTACGCCAGCTACGTGAGCTTGCAAACCGCCAGCAAAATCTACGTCCGCCGAATCATTGTTTGATACGATTGGCCGCTGGAAATTCGTAATAAGCACATAAAGATTTTCAAATCCTTCGGGCACCAATAAGGCGTTACACGCCAGCATGGCCGCACCTAGCGTCTTAGTAGTTGCATACTGACGCTTATACGTCTGTAAAGTTGGTAAGCTATTAATCATAAAAAAAACCCTATCAGTTATTGATAGGGTTATTTTGGCTGATGATTAGCAAGGTATCTTGGGGGTGTTCCATTAACTCATGCTATATAAGATTTACTCAAATGCAGCGATCTAATGCGGCATTAAAAACACTAGAATAGTAACTATTTTGCTCAATTTTAATATTGTACCGATTCTCAATGGTTGTCTTAATCAAATTAGCAATACCATCATCAATATCTATGAGCTCAGGATAATCTTGACCTTGAGCTTTTGCTATTCTATCAACCACCAGTCTTGCACAATAAATCATTTTATCAAGCAACATAAAAGAAGGTATCGCTTTTAAGCGCTTAGTTCTCTCGCTTGGCGTTTCGCATTTAAACTGCTTGGCTAAAGCTTCAAAATACCCGGTTGTCATACCATCGTAAGCCACCCAAGTGGTGAGGTCGCGCATTAGCAGCTTACCACTCCAGCTATCGCGCAATTCATATAAGATTTTACCATTTTCAGTAACGCCTGATTGCTCTAAGCTCATTCCAAGCGACTGAATATGACTTGTAACTTTAGTTAGCGCTTCACTTTGCAAAATAACTTGTGTATTGTTTGTCATGATTAATTCCATCCTAAATTTATATTGATTTGATTTTAACTATCTTAATCAATTTCATTATCAAAATAGGCAGTTACTTGAAAAGTCAT
The DNA here is from genome assembly GCA_030540615.1 of Psychrobacter sp. Classification (GTDB taxonomy): domain Bacteria; phylum Pseudomonadota; class Gammaproteobacteria; order Pseudomonadales; family Moraxellaceae; genus Psychrobacter. The sequence goes on from JAUNVX010000057.1 coordinate 6,782, forward strand.
TTCATCGCTTATGTTTTGAATATCATCAATAATATATTCATGAGTTTTGTTTGGACAGTCCTCATGTGCTACATCGTCAAGATATCTGTTCGCTACACTGTAGTACCTTTGGTTTCTTACAAAGCTTGGTTTCATATATCTAATATCAAGGCTAATTAATGGCTTATCTATGCTTTCACTAATGCTTTTTAGCCTCTCTATTAAATCCTTTCTAATCTGCTCTAATTCACCGGATAAAGAAAATTTTATTTCAAACCCTGAGCTTTCAATAAATTTTGCCATGATTAATTCCTTGTTTGATGCTGAGTTAATAAATAGGCGTGGTTTATTTTTTAAAGAAATAATCCAACGCCTCGTTGAAGTTTTTTTTATCGTTTGGATTTTTTATTACATTTACACCTTTTAAGTTAGAGTTAATCTCAGAAGTTGCAGCTTTAATAAAAGCCTCGTTTCGCTCTATTGATGGACACGATTTTCTTTTTGCCATCTTGTTTAAAACCTTCACCATTTCTATAACGGCTGGTGGGATGCACCCATTTTGATAAGCCAACATCGCAAAATATCCGTTTTGCATATTTTCGTATGCTGACCATACTGTCAGGTTTTTATCCAATACCTTGTCGGTATATTTATCAACCAACAAGTAAGCTTGCTTGTTGTTGACGTATGCCTTTTGACGACGTAAAGTCATGCCAAGCTCAGTAGCGGCTTTTCTAATCTCTTGTAATGCGCCTGTTACGGTAAGTGTTGCCATTACTATCTCCTTATTACACATGATGATGAAACCGTTTACTCATAATTTAATGCGTAAACGCATGAATTGGATAAATTCTATGCCCTATGCTCGCTACCTGTCAAGCATAATTGCAAAATAAATTCAAAAACGCATTAAAAAGCAAGGCGCAGTATGGCCTTGCTTTTTAATCGGGGATAGCTGCTAGTCAGTAAGGGGATAGATTGGCTACATGATAGCTTTGTGATACGGCTGCTATACCCAATTGCTGAATCTCTGTGTCAAATCCAACGGCTATCTGAGGCACAACCTGCCAAGGTACTAATCGTGTTAGGATTGGCGCAAGCTCTGATAGCTCGGACTGATTCACCTCCGGGCTTAATTTAATTCGGATTCTGCTGGTCAAAAAACTATTGGTTGCTTGGTTTTCTCTAAGGTATGCCGGATATTGGCTTGCCAGCTTCTTAGAGTGCCATAACCTGACAATCTCGTTTTGCTCGGGGTATAACATATCTAGGATGAATTGCAGAAACCCTAGGCCGCGCTCACTGGCCAAGGCTGACCAGTTGGCATATATAATGCTCATTAGTGTGTCTGATAGCCCCTGATCCTCGCGCCTAAGCACCGCAAGGCCATTTAGCTTGGTAAAGCGCTCGACAACCGTTCTACCACCTACCCACGGTACGCCATAATTGTGCATTTCGCTAAGACTGCTATCTAAATGCTCTATCATGATGCGCTCAAACAAGCTTGCTACTGCTTGTTCGAGCTCATTGGCTTTGTGACTGTATCTGATTGGATTGGCAAATTTACTTGACATTACATCGTCCAAAATGAGTTACCTGTCTCGGCTGTTCTAGTGAGATTAATCACAATGCTAGATTCGTCTAAATACACCCACTGGTGAGGCTTGATAGGATTGGCCGACAAATCCTCACCACTGACTGTAAAATCACTAATGCGATCTTGAAAAGCTTTAATCGTGGCCCTCATTCGTGTGGCAATCTCTTGTAAGTTAAAGCCGTCTAAATTAGGATGGCTTGCTGCCAATGAGCCTTTGCCATAATTCGCCAATAAAAGCTCTTTAATCTCAGTGCTGACTTGCTCAATATCGTGGACGGCCGCTAATCGACCATTGATAGTGATTTGATAGGGCCGATTCTCCATTGCCTTAACTCTCACCCGGCCATCAAGCAAGCTATCGGCCTTGGCTACCATTAGCTTGATCTCTTCAATCAACCTTGGGGCCTCAGCGTTATATTTTGCGACGACGGTTAAGTTAAGATGATTGATGTTGTCTAGGCTTGGGCCATAATACTTATCTTGGGTATTCTCATTCCAAATTGCCATGTAGTTAAACCGTTGCATAAAGTGCCAACGGATTAAAAAATCAAAATTACCCATGAATACTGCGTTTCGGTCATACATTGAAGGGAAACTTGCTAATAATCGCAATTGCGCCACGCTTAATGGATCAGCTCCCATGCGGACAATTTCACCCTTTTTAAAATAAAGGTTTAATTTAGCTTCATCCGCTGTATATAGATTCACAAGACCAGCCTGTCTCAAACTATCCGGGTCAACTTCGCCATAAGATTGCGTCAACTCAATCTCATAAACCTCGCCAGCTTGTACCGTTTTGCCAGCGCGGCTGCTATCACCAAAAGTAATGGTAATAGTGGCCAAGTCCTCACTATGAAGAGTATAAACTGGCTCATTTTGCCCGGCGTTCATAAATTTTGGCGTATGCTTATAGGCTTCGCCTGTAGTTGTATTGGTAACGCCTATACCAGCCAAATAAGCGCCATCAGTTGCATTTATTGTTACACTGTAAAATGGCTCACTAACCGGGATTGTTAGTGGAATACGCTTAATATCACTTTGCTCTGCTACCACTTTTTTTGATTGACCAGCAAGTATGGTCACGGCTGCCATTAAGCGCCATTGTCTGCCAGTTCCATCGTCAACTTGCCGACCTTGCGATAGTGTCACAGTCGCATTGCTATTGTTTTCGATAGTTAATAGGTGCTGACAAGCTGTTGCTACTGGCATGATGCCCTTGTTAATGGCATCAGCAATAATTGTGCGATCCTTGGACTTGATAAAAGGCTCAATGATATTTACATCATTGTCTCGTGACAGCCAATAGACTGTCTCCACCATGCTCATAATCATGGCCCGGACAGTTGGGTCACCAGCTCGCCAGCGCTCGGCTATATCGGGATAGTCATTTAAGTTACTGCCAATACTGGCTAATAACTTATTTCGATCTAGTGTCATAAAAATCTTGCTCCGCAGTACCAGTGTTGGCCTGACCTAAATAAATGGCAATATTACCGACTGACAGATACACCTTTACCGTTTCAAACCCTTCGCTAATCGTATAAATACTGAGCTCGCTCTCGCTTAGTTGGCTTAATATCGGTATGTCTCGTCTTAGCTTGTCTAGCAACTTATCAGCGCTGACCATACTTAGCTCTTGTAAGAGTAAGGACTTTAAATCTGAGCCATACGATTGACCAAAATAACTGTTGGCCGGGGTCGCTAACCAATGGTTAATCATGTCGATGATTTTGTCGGTATCAATCATAATAATTGCCTAGCCTTGAAACAATGGATCTAGTTGGGGTTTTGGACGCATCGCTGATTGTTGATAGGCCACCGCCCCGGCATCAGCATATCGGCTATGCTTGATGACTATGAGCAGTAAGGTAACCCAAATCATTATGGCCCCGGCGACTCCCAAAATGGCAATTAGGCCAATCCCACCAACTCCAAATGTCTGACTTTCAATCATCAGCGCCACAAATCGCCAACATAAAAAGGCCCATATACCCAAAAATGGGATAGAGAAGTAAGAGGCTGTCTTTAACTTAGCGCCCACGGCCAAAGCTAAAATATGCTTGGGCATGATGGCATTAATCTCTTTAACACGCGCCATAATGTCAAAAAACATAAAAGCCAGCATTACCCAAATCGAGCCGCTTAAAAAAGTATCAACAATGTATGAGTTGGCCATATTCATTTACACCACCTTTACGCTGTAATTGTTTTGAGGATATCAGTCAATTCATTTTCAAGGTCGCCTTTAACTTTCTGCTTTTTGCTAATCTCAGCATCAAGGCTCTGTATTTCGGCGGCCAAGGCGTTACGCTGTTGGGCCTTGTTTTTAGGTGCGGCAGTTCGCTTAGATTTAACCTTTTGACGCGCTAATTTTTTATCAAAGTCGCTCTGACCAGTTAAAATCATTTGAGCTATTTGATCAACTGATGCGTTGAAGGATGGTGCGTAACTGTTATCGTAGTCACCGGATAAAGGGATGTTTTTGCCGTTAATATCAATACGGAATATATCTAGCTTAGAGTCGTCATCTACTAGCCGTACATAAATTTGCACCTTTTGGCCGTTCTCTAATACAAATTCAATCGGCAACGCTGATGCGCCAGCTATGCGGCTGACCTTTAGCAAATTAACGATTGGGATGGCTTGCTTGGCCGTCTTAGCTAGACGCTTTTTAAAGTCTTTGATTAGCGGCGTGGTTTCTTTGATTTCTGATAGCTTCATAAAAAATAACCCTAACGATTTAAGTTAGGGTTATTGTGCCGCATCAATAGACGATATCTTGTGGGGTGTTCCTAGATACCGAATGATTTAGAATGGCGCTTCAAGCTTGCTTTAGTAAGCGCCGCCTTTTGAGCTTCTGTCATCTTATAAATATTTAGATGCAAGCCTTTGCCAAATGACTTCATCTGCTTACGGATGGCCGCTGGATTACCTGCTTTACGACGTGCTTTGCGTAGGGCTGCTTTTTGCTTACTTGTTAGCACAATATTGCCAGTCATGCGCTTATTGACGACAACCTTTTTACCGTTACGAATGGCTTTAACGGCCTTGTAAACAATTTCATGACCATTGACAGTTTTTACCGACTTTTTGCCCACACGTAGTTTTTTCTTAGTGGCACCATCAAACTGAGCTTCTTCATTGTCAGCCTTAATGAGACTGTCATATGCTTGATCATCGTACTCTTCATTAATGCCATAGACAAATTCATCAATAAAGCTGCTAAAATCTTCGTCATCAGGCATATTTTCGATAATCTCTTCACTGGCCTTTTCAATCGCTGAATCAGCAATATCAATGTCATCACCAAAAATATCGTCGATAACGTCATCTTCTACGCCCATGGTAGCTAAGGCATCAGCAACATGAGCAGAATACATGGCCTTTAAAGTAGCATCAATGTCGCCGTCTGCGCTGTCATCGTCTGCGTCATCTTCTGAAAATGCACTGGTCATCAAATCATCTAAGATTTCGCTTGGTAGCAAATCAGACTCATGATCAGGCTCACTGACCAGGGCGGCCATGGTAAAGACGGTTTTCAAAGCAGATAGGCGCATTTCTGCTGTAGCATGAATGGCCTTACGCTCACTAATAGGGTCGCTTTCAATCTTATTAGCGGCATCAGATGCGCTAAGAGCATCAAACTGACGGTTTCTTTCATCAGAATTTTTCTTTAAAAGCTGACCGATTGGGGAGATATTAAACATGGGTTTCCTCTTTTTTAGCTGGGTTTGAGTTGAGTTGAGTTACTTGGTAACTGTGGTTTCTAAATACGCTTGACGCGCACATCCCTCGGGCCGACGGATAAACTTAATATCCACCTTTTCAAATGGGGCATCTTTACGAGGTGTGAGTAAAAGCTGGTAATATTTACCACCAAGCTCAGGGGAGGCTGTCAACAAGTTTGCACCGACGCAACTATCCAAGGCGCGTTCAATCTCTCTTGTTGCATCCTCAATATAGGACTGCATACCTTTGAGTAAATGCTTTTTGGCAATACCGACCACAAGATTATCAGTGTAAGTTACGATTTCAGCGGCGTTTGATAGTTTCAATGCACTGGTTTTGCTGTCATGCAACGTAAGCGCATCGCCAAAAATCCATCGGCTGCCACCTTCAAACTGTTCATTCAATACGACGTTAATATGAGCCTCAGCCAATGCGTTTTGGGCCTCTTCATCCAAGTCAACACCGGGTAATTTTTCAAGGTCACGGAATGATAATGGGAAGTAAAACCCTGCTACTGGTCTATTAATTGGGGGGATACCACTGGCATTAGTATTAGCATTGCGCAATAACAGTTTGCCAAGGTAATCACCGACACATGGCCGCCATTTTTTACGCGCTAACAGCGTGGTTGCCCCGGTAGGACGGGATCGATTAGGATTCCAAAATAACTGTATGCGGTAGTCTTGAATATTTAAGGATTCAGCTACGGCCACGGCCATTTCCCAATCAGCAATCTCACCGATATCAATAGCCAAATGGCAATTGAGCTTATCTACCACCTCGGCCAGTGCTTCAATCATTGGTAAGTTGTCAATCTCAGCGCAAATCAAATAGCGTGGGCGTTGCGCCATATCTAGTAATGATCGCCTCACCTTTGATGGCTCAACATCGGCAACATTGCTTGCCGGGACGGCCAAGACAGCCTCTTTTTTACGATATGCGCCTATCGTATTTAACGCGCCAGCTTCATTCAAAGCGTTTCTAATGGCGGTGGCTTGAGCAGTGCTATAGCGAGTTTCGACAGCATCAAAGAAGTCATGCTCACCATCTAAGGCACCATGAAAATCTAGTTTTTGGACGATATAGCCAAAATTACTAGGGTATTTTTCCTGTAGCGCATCAACACCGCCCTCAACATATAAACGCCCGGACAAAGTGCTAATAACGCCACCATCCACCTTGTCGGCAAAGGTGATATTAAAAATCAGATTGTTTAAGGGGTCATCAGGATTAGTGACCGACTTATCGTCAATCACATTAATCTTGGCAACGACGTTATCATCAAAGGCGTATTGGGTAAGCATCGTCACACTAGCAAGCGCACTAGGCTGGGGGTCTTTAGTTAGGCTCAAGCCGAATTGGCTGATACCAAGGATTAAAGTTGTAGCAGTCATAATAAAAAGCCTATACTGGTTGTGTATAGGCTTAGTATAGATATAGCTAGATTGGGCGTTTCGGGGGTGTTCCTAGTTACTTGAACTTAACTGGTGGAAACTCTATACCATTTGTAAAATCAGGTATTGATTTAAGTTGGCTAGTCAACACAATATCATTACCGTTATTTTCAATATCGACGTACTGTTTATACCGCACGCCAGCCTGCGCACCCGCACCAACCATTTCTTTGTCAATCTCAGCCTGTGAAGCTCTTGTGATTGTGAGTTTGGATATTGAATCTATAAAACTATGCCGGCTGATCTCGTAAGTCATCGTCTGTCTTTGCCTCGCGTGCTGATACCATTCAATATTGTATCGATCCATACCAGACATTGATATTTCTTGAATTGGAGTCTGTCCTGCCCAAAATCTATTAACCATAAATCCAAAAATAAACCGTGTCATTAACTCATCAAATAGTTGGACATTACTATAAATCAGCTCAGAAATAAAACCTTGTAACGAACCTTGCGAGGAACTGTTATCAAAAATGTTGGATCTAAAAACAGCTTGCCTAGCTACAATAATCTCATGCCGCTTTGAATCTGTTTCAAAAATAAACTTGAAAGCATAATTCCCCCATATGAACGGATCGGACTCCTCAATATATTCACTTTCAAAAACATCAGGCGTGAACATAGTGTCTGTAAATGTGTACATGGTTGCTCTTGGCGTCATTGGGTCGCCATTACTAGACTTTCCCACGCTACTACTCCCCACTCTTCGCACCCAAACCTCTGACACGCCTTGCCGCAAGGCATCTTCAACGGCCAAGTAACTAGGGTTAGATGGGTCATAGCCTAATAATGCCTTGTAATTGTTTAAAGTAACCTTAAAGGGTTGGTCAAGGCGGCCACGCTTAAAACGGCCGACGATAACGCCATTGCTTAATGATGGCAAGCTGATAGATTCTGAGCGATCTATAACGTCTTGACGTTGAACGCCCACGGCTGCGCCTAATGTTTTACTTTCAATCATAAAAATAGCCCATACTGGTTAATGTATGGGCTAAGTATATCGGTGTTAATCTAGTGTGTTGAGGTGTGTTCCTTCTTTGTCAATCATCATAGGTTATCGACAAACAGCTATACACACTCACCTCCCTACCCCATTGCTCAAGTGTAAAATCCACTACATCGGCTGGCAAATCTTTTGAGGGGCGTATATCGGACTACCAATTCTCCGCACCCAAACCTCTGACACGCCTTGCCGCAAGGCATCTTCAACGGCCAAGTAACTAGGGTTAGATGGGTCATAGCCTAATAATGCCTTGTAATTGTTTAAAGTAACCTTAAAGGGTTGGTCAAGGCGGCCACGCTTAAAACGGCCGACGATAACGCCAT
>JAUNVX010000307.1 GCA_030540615.1 Psychrobacter sp.
TCACTACGCACCAAAGCGACCCCTTGACCCGCCCACAGGGACATATATTCAGCATCGCCATCCCTTGCTGCCGTGGCTCGCATCTGCCGAGTCATGGCGTTCAGCTGCGGGTAGGGCGGCAACAGCAGCGACATGATTTTATTGCGCTTATTGGCCAGACTTGCCACACTCATTTTGGTCTTAAGCACGGCAGGCGAGAGGTCAAACTCTGCATAAGTGGTCAAATACTCATTGAGCAGACCACGAGCCAGCTTGCCTGAGAATAGGCGGGTCAATCGAGTGATTGCAGGCCGCTTGCCACTACCGACCTCAAGCAGTCTGTCTTTGTAGATAGGATGGATGCCCGACTCATGAGTGGTCAAAAAAGCCGTGCCCAATTGCGCCATCTCAGCCCCTGCAATTTGAACGGCTCGAATGTCACGTCCGGTCATCAGACCACCAGCGGCGATTAATGGGATATCGGTCAGCGCCCGAGTCTGAGTGATTAAGGTCAGCAGCCCTAGCGGGTCGGTTTCACTGATAGCAAGCCAACCGCCGCGATGACCCCCTGCTTCAAGCCCCTGCACACAAACCGCATCTGCGCCAATATCTGCCCAAGCTTTGGCTTCTAAGGGATGGTTGGCAGTGCCAATGACTTTGGTGCCGACTTGATGTAGCGCCTCGACTTGCTCGCTACTGATGATGCCAAAGGTAAAGCTTGCCACAGGCACAGGATTATCGAGTAGCACTGCCAGCTGCGCCTCAAAGTTTTGTGCAGGATAGTCGGGCAAATCCACTGAGATATCATGGTCAGCATAGTAGTCGGCGAGCCATTCTGGCATCGGCGCATCAAACAGCGTGGACTCTTGCTCAGTCAGTACCATGAGATTGACCGCAAAAGGCTTGCTCGTTAGTGTCTTAATACTGTCAATCTGCTGCGAGATAGTCATAGGGTCGGTCATCCCTGCGCCCAGTGAGCCAAGACCGCCGAAGTTGCTGACAGCCGCGATGAGCTCAGGCGTGGTAGCGCCGCCCGCCATGGGGGCTTGGACGATGGGGCAAGTTATGCCGAGTTGCTGAAGTAATGGCGCCGCAGTGGTCATGGTTATCCCCTTATAATATTAGTTATGCTAATGCGCTTTATTTATAAATGATATAAGGCTACTGTAGCGAAGCCGGCGGGGATGAGCAATCGATAGACTATATCTCTTTGGTAAATGAGAGGATAATAGCGACTTTAGCCACACCTCTGTCGTCAGTTAGGACTCAATGATTCTACCCAAAATGACAGCGCCCCCTACAGCTTGGCCTTAATAAGAGACCGCAAGATGATGACCCCTATATTTCGCAATACTGCCTGCCTTAGCCTAGTGTTTGCTTCAACCCTCAGCTTTGCCTGCATGCCTTTATCGCCAAGTAGTACGCTGTTGGCTCGACTGCACAGCGTTGCGCCTGCCCCCAATGTCCAGTCTTATACGGCTGACCCATCAGGATATCTACTACACCTATCGAGCCCTAAATTTGAGTTTGGCTCAGTGTTGGATAAGCTGACCAAACCAGCACCGTCGCAGTTGGAGGCCACCTTCAATCCTAGCAATGTCAAGCCGCAAGACATCATTATCGCTTTAGCAGACACTTATGATGGTGCTCAGCCTGAGCTCTACCGCGTTTATGCCATAGCCCCCGTCACTTGCAGCCACGACACCATTACACTGGGCAAACCCACTTTGGCCGCTGATTATCCAGGGTGGAATCGACAGAATGAGAGCTGCGGTCGCAGTCAAAATGCGGGTATTTTGGATGGGTTTATAGGAGATAAAGACCAAGCAGATTATTTGGCTGATTTACAGGCGAAGTATCCGACTTGCGAGGCGTTAAATGCGGCTTTTACGGCGGGCCAATCCACTCAAAGTGACTCTAAGCCTTTAGGAATTTGGCAATGGTTTAAGGCGCTTTTTAGTTAGACCTTATACTCAAAGCTGTTTGGCATAAGGGAGGGAAGGCTGACATTGATGAGAGACTGGATTCAAGACTATTAGGAGCCAATCCTGCTTTCCGCTA
>JAUNVX010000308.1 GCA_030540615.1 Psychrobacter sp.
CAACATTATTAGCTATATCCTCACGAATTCCATTAATATCAATTTCAGAGCTCATTGTGGTCCTCAATCTAGAAAAATATGCATTTAGAAGTAAGTTTAACTTAAACCTATACTATAACTTATAGAATTATTATGAAAGTATTGTTTATTTCGAATGTGAAATAGACGACAAATATTGTCGTCCACTCATGCTAAAAGCCATATTAGCGATAGCATAACTCACTTCTACAACCTAATCTTTCATAAAACTAAGCCCACACTGCGAGAGTTCCTACTCTCAGGAGTAGGCAAGATATTAACGGAAAGCAGGATTGGCTCCAGATAACCATTCAGCCAGTTCAAATAGCGCGTAGGGTGGGTTAGCGGCAGCGTAACCCACCAAATAAAGACCTATCCCCTCTCCCCAAAATCCAATTCCGCACCATCACTCCCTGCCCAATCCAAATCATAATGACCGCTTTTTACCTCACGACGAAACGTGGAATACTCCCAATCAGCAGGGCTTGCCGCGTGAGCATGCTTCACAGGATTGCTTCAGAGGATTATTGGATATAGTCCATATGCCGATTGAAATCAATATCATCGCGGATGGTATGCTCCCAATAGCGTCTTTGCCAAATGCCTGATTCTTTTTGCCGCTTTCGGCTACGATTATTGGTGTGTTTTAAATGCGCTGGTAACTGACGGGTAAAATGGCTTTTGAATAGGCGGATGCGAGTGGGATAGTCGGTATCATTATCAGGCAACGTCCATAACGCATGGATATGGTCGGGTAAGATGACGATGGCGTCTGTGGTAAAGGGCATTGTTTGCTGCACCTTTTGATACGCTTGCCGCAACTCATTGATGTGGGTGATGAGCAAATCGCTCTGGCGGTCATATAAATTAATCGTGAAGAAGTAGGTGGCTCCAGATTTTTGGTTTCTAATATAATTTGGCATAGGGGTTTTTTATTATGAATATTGGTGGGTTACGCTGCGGCTAACCTACATATTATTATAGCTCAATATAGTTTTATAGACGATGGTGGGTTACGCTGCTGCTAACCCACCCTACCAATCGCACTTATGGGGTGAGCAAGATAATAGCGTAAAGCAGGATTGGCTCCAGATAATCAGTCAGCATACTCAAGCACTACCTACGGACTACCCACAATATTTATTTTTAATTTAATCTCTCGGTGGCGAGTGCCTGTCAACTCAGTAAAGGGGCTTGCGTTATATATGGCTTTCTTGACTTCATAAACAATCATTTCGTTATCGGCGTCGACTTCGGTAGCTATAACCCTGCCTGAGTCATCTATGCTAATGGTGGCTAATATCTCACTATTGCTTTTGCTATAGAAGTTTAAATACCTAAAGATACGCCGTTCCAGAGCTTGTTGGATAGCTTTATTTTGAGCTTGAGCAGACTCAATGCTTAAGTCATCATCCTTATGAGGAAGGATGATGAGGTTCAAAATAAGATCTTGATGCCCCGTCCCTTGTAATTGAGGGAAAGGACTGGCCTTATAGACGGCGCTTTTGACGGCATGAACGAGGGCCTCATTATCAGAGTCAATGTGGATGGAGGTGACCTCACCTGATTCACTGACTTTAATTTTAGCTTGTACTGTAGTGGCCGTAACGGTTTTAGGAAGGACGATATACGACGTTATTTGCTTAGCTATTGTCTCTTTCAACCCGTCATCATTTAATTGTTTTGGTGAGTGCGGTAATGAATGGTCACGGATGTTGACGAAGCCTTTGTCGTCCACTAGGCCAATTGTCTGTGTGGTACAAGCGCTTAATAAAAGGATGGGTACAATGACGGGTAATAGGCGCGAAGCTTTTTTTATTATGGTTATCATAGTTTAGTTATCCAAGGATGTTTTGGTATTAAATGATTGTTTGGCTAACTTAAGAGTTGATGCTTTAAGCTCTGGTAAGAATAGCAAACGTCGCCATGAGGTGCGGTTTAGCCCTGATTGCAGCGGCTATCCTTGGCTGGCCATGAGATTGTGGCGACTTGGCGCGTCAGAGTCTCGCGGTAGCAGGAATC
>JAUNVX010000058.1 GCA_030540615.1 Psychrobacter sp.
AAAACCAGTCAATCTATTATAATGGCGCTTAAACATTCATTTAAAATATATCTTTAACTAAGGCCTAGCTATGTTACAGATTCAGTCGCCCACTCATCAGCCTACCTCGCCACATCCTATCCTGAATTTAGGCTTTAGGATATTTTTTAGTGGTGGGTCGATATTTGCTGTTTTAACAATGCTACTTTGGGTATTTGTCTTTATGGGCAAGACCGATATCGATGCTTCGGTGATTAATCCACTTTATTGGCATGCGCATGAGATGCTTTATGGCTATGCTATTGCCATTATCGCAGGCTTCTTATTGACCGCTGTCAAGACTTGGACTGGGGTGATGATGCCTTACGGTTATCGTCTGCTAGGGATATTTAGCTGTTGGGCGCTAGCAAGGATTTGTTGGATGCTGGTGGGAGCAGGGATGGGTGAGGCGAGTATTTGGTTTGGGATAGCCGCTATCAGTGATTTGGCATTTATGGCCTGGAGTGCTTGGGTCATTACCAAGGCCGTATTGGCTGTCAAGCAGTACAAGCAAATGGGCATCATTACCAAGTTGACCCTGTTAACTATTGGTAATGGGCTCTGCTACTGGGGTATTTATAGTCAGAATATGGACTACGTACGTCTGGGCGTTTATCTGGGACTGTATCTAGTGCTAGGGGTAGTATTGACGATAGGCCGCCGCGTAGTGCCTTTTTTTATCGAGCGCGGTATTAGCTTTGATGGCAGTGAAGCGGTCAAAGTCAAAAATAGTAAAGTGCTTGATGTGCTAAGTCTAGTGACGTTTTTGGTTTTTATGATTGCCGATGTGTTTTACCCCAATAAGTATTTAATCACTATGAGCGCTTTGGGCGTGGCCGTGGTCAATGCGGTTCGATTGCTCGGTTGGTATCATAAGGCCATCTGGCAAAAGCCACTACTTTGGTCACTCTTTTTGGCGTTTGTGGGCATGTGCAGTGCCTTCATCTTATTTGCGCTACAGCCTTGGTTAGGCTTTAGTCATAGTTTAGCGGTGCATGCGTTGGCGCTGTCAGGGGTGGGGATGATGACGGTGGCGATGATGTCTCGGGTGTCATTGGGTCATACAGGCCGTAGTATTCATAAACCGCCCAAGACGGTTCCCGTCATTTTAGCCTTGATGGTACTAGCATTTGTTTTTCGCGTGGTGATACCACTGCTTTGGATGGACCACTACACGGTTTGGCTGATGATAGCTCAGAGTATGTGGATTGCCTGTTTTGGCTTGTTTTGTTTGACTTATCTGCCCATCCTCACTGCCCCTCGGCCTGATAAGCTGTTTGGTTAAAGCGCATCTGATGGTGCAATAAGGGAGCATAGGATTTTAATAAGAGAATAAGAGGTTTTAATCAGCAATAGCGGGCTTTAATGAGCAATAACGAAGGCTAGCTAAGCCCCGTCCGAAATAATGAGCCGACGATGACGAAACCCACTGATAAGGCGGTCACACTGAAGATATGAGCGGCGAACCAGTTTAAGGTCTCGGGGCGTAAGGTAGGAATGACCCGAAAGCGTGCATGCAGAGCTATCAAAAAAGTGGTGAATAACAAAATAAGCTTGAGGCTAATCAAAAGGCTAATATCATTGGTCAGAGCAAACCAAGTGCTGAGGTCAGGCAGCAAGCTATGTGCCATCCAAAGCCCAGTGAGTATCTGTAAGATGAGCGCTGGCATGCCTATCTTTTCAAATTGAGATTCAAAAGTTATTAAAGAGCTGATATCTCTTGATTTCAGGACTCGTGGTAAGATGACTATGGCTAGTATTAAATGACCACCAGTCCAAACTGCCGCCCCTAATAAATGGGCCACTAAAACGTAATTAATCATAACAGCAAAGTCTCAAGGATGAGAGGAGAGGATAATGATATAAGTGGCTATTTATATGCCGGTCTACAGACCTATCTATCTACCGATGTACATGACGATAAGCACTAAAGGTATTATAGCATTCAATGAAAATAGGGCCTTGATTAATTGCTTTAGCGTCCCATTATAACAGCTAATTAAGCTGCAAAATTTTAATCAGCCTTGTCCCCAACTGTTTATATAGGTAAGTGTCCCAATGAGGTTAACCAATTATAGCGACTTTGCCCTACGCACCCTCATTTATCTGGCGGTTATGCCAAGTCGAACTGAGCTTGCCACTATTAATGACGTTGCAGAGAGCTATCAGATATCCAAGAGCCATTTGACCAAGATTATCCATCAGTTGGCTCAATTAGGATTCATTGACAGTGTGCAAGGCAAGAATGGCGGGATTCGCTTGGCTAAGCCGCCTGAGCAGATTAATTTAGGCGATGTGGTTCGCCACACCGAAAAGGACTTTGCTATTGTGCCCTGCTTTGAGTTGTACCGCCGCGACCAACCAGAAAATCAAAGCCGAATAGGAGCGCCTTGCGCGATTCAGCCTGTTTGTCAACTGCAACATGTCTTTGCCGAAGCCACCCAAGCCTTTATCGATGTTATGAGTACATACACGCTAGCTGATATCGTCCAAAATCCTGATGCGCTTTGGGCACTGTTGAAGCTATAAAGCAGAGTTATCTTAAGTGTCTAGTCAATCAATGTCGCTTTATACTTTTAACGCCCAATCTTTTGCATCAGTTCTAGCCCAATGAATTAACTCATTGCTCCATATTATTATTCTGCATTATTTAGGATGATGATAGTCAGACTTGCCGCCAGTTTTGGCGACCAAGCGCACGCCATCGATGACGATATCATGAGATAGTGCTTTGGTCATATCATAAAGGGTCAAACAAGCCACGCTGACGGCGGTCAACGCTTCCATCTCAACCCCAGTCTTATGCGTCACCTTAACCGTAGCTTCAACGACAATACTATACTCATCATCATGATAGTCAAAGCTCAGACTGACTTTATCTAAGGGCAGGGGGTGACATAAGGGAATGAGGTCATGGGTGCGCTTGGCAGCCATGATGCCTGCGATATGAGCCGTCTGAGTGATACTGCCTTTTTTGGTCATGCCATCAGCAGCTTTGATTTGACCATAGATATCTGCCGGAAAGCAAACCTTCCCAATCGCGTGAGCTACTCGGGTTGTGGCAGTCTTACCACTGACATCCACCATATGGATATCCCCATCGCCATCTAAATGCGAAAGGGTAGCAGAGGGTTGGGGGGACTGGGAGGGATTGATAGGCTTATTAGGGAAAGTGCTCATTAAAGATATCCAGCAATAAAAGAAGCTATAGATTCAAAAGTACTGATTAAAAATTAAGGCCCAACGTGTTCTAAAGGCGCTCATTGACAAAGGTCTGACAAGCCAACTCAAAAGCTTCAGGGGTGTTAAGATTGGTCATGTGCTGCCACTCGGTTGGCAAGGCGACTTTTTGCAGTCTTGGCTCAATAAAGCGCATGACTCGGCGCTCGCCTTGGTCAAGATAGGCCATTAACTCATCAGCCACACTTAAGTGATAGAGACCTAATAACGGATAAAGATGGTCTTTATCCGATAAGCAGCTGACGGTGGCGGCTTCTGCTGGGGGATGTTTATCACTTGTCAATACCTGCCAAAGCGCTGGTGCTGTCACCAAGCTATCACAGCTAATCACCAGCAGCCATGAGTCAGCCAAGCCTTGATGGCTCATTGACTGAATGCTACTGCTTGAATCAAGACCGCTATCTAAAGTCAACTGCTGCATAGCTGCCGCAATGGCCCCTAATGGCCCCACGCCCTTATTGCCACTAAGAGTGCCTTGACTGTCCATATGACTGCTTATATTGCTACTGCTACTGGCATCACTGGGCTGATAGTCCTGAATAGATTTCAAATCCATATCATTGGCTAAACAGTCATCAGCAGCAAGCTTACTCATAAACTGCTGACCATTATCAGCGATTAGGATAGGCACGGCCAAGCAGTGGGCATGGCGGATATGATACTCCAGTAAGGTCTCGTTGGTTGGCAAGGTTAATAAGGCTTTAGGCGAGCCCATACGACTTGATAGCCCACCTGCTAGAATAACAACCCCTGCTAAATTAATGTTCAGTTGATTTTGAGTCTGCACGGTTAAACCTTAGTTGGCTAAGCAGCAAATATAGCGGTTGATTAACGCATTGACCAAAAGAACGGCTGCACCTCTACCATGCTACCAGCAGGTAAGCTTTCGCTGTCTTTCTCTAGCACCACCAAGCAATTGGCTTGGCTTAACTGCTTGATACGATGCGATTGTTGACTGTCGGCAATAGCCACCTGATAGCCGCCACTGTCATCTTGAGACAGCTGACCGCGTTGGTAGTCAGCGCGACCAGGAGATTTTTGCGCCTCAGTAGTCAATTTTGCTTGCACGGTCAATGGGCGAGGTATCTCTTGGGGGTCACAGCCAGTAAGCTGCCAAAGCGCAGGAATAACGAACTGCAAACTGCCCACCACAGTGGATAAAGGATTGCCCGGTAGGCCGAAATACAACACAGGTTTGGCTAGGTTGTGGGTCAGCTCGCCAAAGACAAAAGGCTTGCCAGGCTTCATCGCCACTTTGTAATGGTTGATTTGGCCCAACTGCTCTATGACTGTGGTCAAAAAGTCATAATCGCCCACTGAGACCCCTGCGGTTGAGATTAGCACATCACATTCTGTCATTGCTTGGGCTATGGCCTGTTGGGTCTGCTCTAAATTATCTGGGATAATGCCATAATCTTGAAGGCTAATAGGCAGCTTGGCATAGTCAAGCAAGCTCTTGAGAGTAGGGGTGTTGGAGTTGTAAATTTGGGCGAGACTGGTTAGCGCCTCACCCACAGAGACCAGCTCATCACCTGTGGCTACTATGCCAACCTTGAGCGGCGCATAAACATTTACCTCTGCTAGCCCTAAGTTAGCCAGTAAACTAATATCAGCAGGGTTTAAGCGTTTACACGCAGTCAATAGCACTTCATCTTGGCTAATCTCTTCTCCCTGACGGCGGATATGATTGTCAGGCTGAGCGTCTTGTGATAACACAATGTCATAAGGCTGCGACTTGTCTAACGTGGCTTTAATCTCGGCGTGATTGGTATTCTCTTGCATCTCAATGGTGTCGCAATCGTCTGGAATGACTGCGCCGGTAAAGATGCGCACCCCTTGATTGGGCGATAGCGACCCTATAAAGGCATTGCCAGCTTGAGACTCACCGATGATTTCGATGGTGCTACCGGCCATCAGGCAACTGCCTTTGGCAATAGCAAAGCCATCCATGGCTGAGACATTTTGCCTAGGCACATCAAAGGGGGAGCTGATGTCTTCCGCCAAGATATGATTGCTACACTCTGCCAATGGCGAGACCATACGGCGGCGCTGAGATAGGGGATAGTCCGTTTGATTATAAGCATCAATGCGAGTATGAATGGCATCTTTTAAGGCTTCAACATTAATCATAAAGGTCAGCTGGTCTCTAGTGATAAAAAGGTATAGAAGAATTGGTAAAGTAATCAAATCATAGCATAAGATATTGCTCTGAATGTTTTGGTCAGTAAATTTATATTTGGCTAATTTTATTTAAACTGAGTATAGGGTTATTAAGTCATCAATATAAGTTTTTTGGTTAGCTAAACAGACATGAATGAGTCAAGGGTGTTATCTATCATGGCAGTTGGGATAAGATGTATGTTACCTTGAATTAGACTCTCTTAAAGTAATCGATGATGAAAAATTTACCCAGTGATGTAAGTTGCAATTTTAATGGTGATGTTAATGGTGATGCAGATGCTGCTCAAAATGTTATCAACAATGTTGCCAATAACCCCGCCAAATTTGATGATAAAGATGACGTGTTTGGCCGTATTGCGGGTCGATATGATTTTTTATGTGATGTGTTCAGCTTTAGCATCCACCGCTTATGGAAGCAAAAAGTGGCCAAAATTATCAACGATGAGCCATGGCAGCAGCTGTTAGACGTGGGATCAGGGACAGGAGATATTGTTTATCGACTGCTAAAGTCGCCCTCATTATCACGCCCAATGTCAATTTCAATAAAAGACAATTTGCCTAACCGCTCTATCATTGTCTCAGACATTAGTTCAAAGATGCTACAGATAGCCAAGCACAAGCTAAAAAGCCATGAGGCTGATCCTGCCATTAATATGAGCTTTATGACCTTAAACGCGCAAGCTATGAAGGAGATTGCCAGCAGCAGTCAAGACGTGGTAGCTGTCTCTTTAGTACTCAAGATATGTGACAGACAAGCGGTGCTAAAAGAAGCTTATCGAGTGCTAAAACCTGGCGGAAGAGTGGTTATCCTTGAGGCGTCAAATATTCCAATAGCTTGGCTTCACCAGTTATATCTTTGTTATATGTCCATAGTGATGCCAATGATTGGCTGGCTAGCCACAGGAGGTGATAGCTCTGCCTATAAGTATCTGCTTCAAGGCGTCAAAAACTTCCCCAGTGCTGAGGAGCTTCAATCTGAGATTGAGCAAATAGGATTTGAGCGCGTTCAATGGCAGCGGTTGAGCCTGGGTATTATAGCGATTCATTATGGTTATAAGGACGCTTAACTTGGTTTTTGTTATAATGTCGCTAGTTTTTAACCCTGTTTATTTCAATCTGTAAGGCGCTAATTTCTGACCACGTTATTTTATGTGGTTTAACCGCTTTTAAATTTCAGCACTTTTATTCATCTTGAGTCCCCATTATGACCACTGCCACGATATTTAATCCATCGCTCGATTCTGTTCATCCTACGAGTTCTGCTGCTGCCAGTCTTGCCACAGCCATCAACACTGAAAATTTTGGTTTTGAGACGGTAGGAGATAGGCCAGATAATAAGATAGGTGAGAAGTCAGGTCATGAAGCTGAGTTAGATGGCTGGACTGCTGAAGATAACGATGAGCTCGATAATAGCAGCGCCGAGTCAGAAGTTGACCATAAAGGGGAGGCATCCACGCGGTTTAAAAAGCTGCAAAAAAAGCTGCGCAAACAAGTTTCATGGGCGATTCGTGATTTTAATATGATTGAAGATGGCGATGTGGTCATGGTCTGCGTCTCAGGAGGCAAAGACAGCTATACCTTGCTCGATATTCTACTGCTACTCAAGCGCATTGCCCCGATTAATTTCGATGTGGTCGCGGTCAATCTGGACCAAAAACAGCCTGGCTATGACGAGAGCATCTTGCCCAATTATCTTAATGAGCAAGGGATACCGCATTATATTTTAGAAAAAGACACCTATAGCATCGTCAAAAGTGTGGTGCCCGAGGGCAAAACTTATTGTTCAGCTTGCTCAAGGCTACGCCGAGGCTCGCTATATGGCTTTGCCAAGCAGATTGGCGCGACTAAGATAGCTTTAGGCCATCACCGCGATGATATTCTAGCCACTTTCTTCTTAAATCTGTTTCACGGCGGCGCCCTAAAAGCCATGCCGCCTAAGCTACTCAGTGATGACAAGCAAAATATTTTAATCCGTCCTCTAGCGTATGTTGAAGAAAAAGACATCATTAAATATGCACGTTATAAAGACTTTCCAATTATCCCTTGCAACCTTTGTGGTAGCCAAGCCAACCTGCAACGTGCGATGATTAATGACATGCTACGTGAGTGGGATGATGCGCATCCACAGCGCCTAGCTTCAATATTCAAAGCCATGCAGAACGTTGCTCCCTCGCAATTGGCCGATCGTGAGCTGTTTGATTTTGAGAGTCTAAGCTTGGATAGAGATGATAATGAGCGATTATTTGAGGGCGATAATATCCAATCAGGTCAGCTTGAAGAATTGGCACAAATTGGGCTGCCTACCAACCCAGATGTTCAGACCTTCAATCCTAAGTTTAATCAAGACATTGAGGCTAAATCTACTAAGAAGATTCCAACGATTAATCCTATTTTATAGAGCTAATGTTTTTAAAATACTTTTGTATCAAGTATAAAAACAGCGACTAATCCAGTCGCTGTTTTTATGCTAATGATAAGCTGCAACCTACAAAGGCAACTACTCTACATCAAATGTTTTTAGCGGAATAAAAGTCACATCAGCGCGTGGCAGTTTGGCCACATCACGAAGTCGCCAGTTAAGTGTGCCATCATTACTGACCTCAAGATAGTACTTGGCAGGGGTAGGGTCAATCTGAACCTTGGCACTATAGAGATTATCCTTTTGGTGAATCAAAACCGTGTCTCGATCTTTTTTGATATCAGTGGCATGAGAGATAGAGAGCTTTAGCTTATCAGGATAAGTCAGCGCTGCGCCATTAAGCAGCTTGCCAGTGGTCAGGCTTTGCGATGGATAGTTCAAATAAAAAGTCACTTGACCATCCTCTGCAAATTGCATCTTGCCATGCAGACCTAAATCATGGGCCAACTTATCTCGAGAGACGTCTTGATAGAGAGTTTTACCATCCATATACCAATCATCTCGAACCACGCTGTCTTTGATGACAAACGAATAATAGACCAGCCCTAAGCACGCTATCACCACAAAGGCGGGCATACCAATGACGAATACCATCACCATATAGTTTTTATACCAAGGCTGGGTATCTTGTTGCTTAAAATCTGTTGGCTTTGACGTAGGAGTCTTTGGGGCAGGTGTGGAAGCGGGCTTAGAAAAGAGTGACATAGTAAATCCAAAAGCAAATAGAGCAGTAGAATAATCAAAGCAAAGCTAAATTTAATAGGATATCAGATATTAATATCCTAAAAATAAAGCAGACAGTCATATAGTATCACTATCTGCTTTAAGCCACTATTGGGTCATCTAATCATAAAAATAGGTCATCATAAAAATATTCTAATGACTCTACCCAGAGCAATATAAGAAGCCAAACTAAATCGCTATTGGCCTTGGGTAGTAAAGAGGTTTTCTTTACTGGCTGTATAAGTGCCATCTTCACTGGTGACCGTTAAGGTAATAGGCGTTTGACCTTGCTCAATAAGGGCTGGATCACCACTGATACTCATCGGCATATCATAGCTCTCACCAGGGCCTAACGGCACTTCTTTCATCCGGAGTTGTAAGCTCAAGCCTTTTTGAGGTTCAAGCTTGACACTATACTTATGATTGTCTTGAGTCTTATTGGTAATTTTGACAATATAGCTGTTTTCTATCTGACCTTGAGCATTAAACGAAGACAATTGGTTACGGTCACGGCGAATGTCAATCTCTAAGGGTACGCGGTCATTCAACGTATAAATTAGTACCCCAAATAACACCGTCAATAGTAACGAGTAGGCAAATATACGAGGGCTTAAGATTTTGGTATCTTCGTTCTCAACCAATTGGCGTTCAGTGGTGTAGCGAATGAGGCCTCGTGGATAGCCCACTTTGTCCATCACGTCATTACATGCATCGACACAAGCGGCGCACTGGATACATTCAACTTGTAGGCCATCACGGATATCAATACCAGTAGGACATACCTGAACACACATGGTGCAGTCAATACAGTCGCCTAAATTATCAGGATGAGTGCCTTTTTTGCGAGTACCCCTTGGCTCACCGCGATTATAGTCGTAAGAAACAATCAAGGTGTCTTTGTCAAACATCACGCTCTGAAAACGGCCGTAAGGACAAATATGGGTACACATATGCTCGCGCATGTAGCCGGCATTGACATAGGTAGCAAAAGTAAAGATACCAATAAATACCAAAGTCATGCCTGACCAATCAGGAAGCGGAATACCAGCAACATTATGCCAAGCAAAATAGAGGTCTTGGGTCCCGACCACATAGCTGACAAAGGTTAGAGCGGTGATTAAAGCAAAAATAAACCAAATAAGATAAACCAAGCTACGTTTGGCAATTTTTTCAGCGTTCATCGGGGCTTTATCGAACTTGATGCGCTTATTACGATCGCCAATTACCCACTTTTCCACGTGCTGATATAAATGCACCCAAATAGTTTGAGGACAGGCATAGCCACACCATACCCGGCCTGCATAGACAGTAACCATGAATAAGGTAAAGGCCGCGATGATAAAGAAGAAAGCAAAAAAGTAAAAATCTTGTGGCAAGAAGGTTAGACCAAAGATATAAAAACGCTGGTCGGCAAAATCAAACAAAATAGCTTGACGGCCATCATACTTAAGCCATGGCAATATCAAAAATAAGGCCAACAATAAATACATGGTGACCACGCGAATGTTTTGATATTTACCGGTAACAAATCGAGGGTGAACCCGTTTTTTGGTGGCATCTAAGTCATGAACGGGGATTTTGTAGGGCTGTGCTGACATAAACTTGCCTCTTTTAAAAAAGAATCAGTCTGCTGGCATGGGGAAGGTAACTGGCCCAAGTACTAAGCCTATAAATTAACGGTCTATATTAACTATAATGGCGTCGCTTGAGCGGGTTATCAATGTCAGATAAAAATTAATGCGGGAGGGTAATGACTAAAATAATAATAGAATAAAAGGTATATGATAATTAGAAGTATTTTACCACTATCCTGACTATAAGTGGGGAATTGCCAGGGATAGCGACTAAACAGTCACCGTCTTATTCCATTTTATTAAAACGGTTGATTAAAAACTTTTTTAAAATTATAGATAACCATCTTCATGTCAATCTAAAAAGATATATCGATGATAAAGGACTAATTTATTGGTAAAAATCTTTAAAAGATTTAAACCAGTTAAATAAGCAAGGCCAATAAACAAGGGACAGCACCATGGCTGTCCCTTATTCTCGATAACTAGCTTATTGTCATTGGCTTATTAGTCATTAACTCATTAACAATCAATAGCCACTAAATAAAACCTACCTAGCACTATATTAGCTTTGTGTGGTGCTCACCGCAGCTTGTGGTGCATCTGCAGGAACAGGGTCACGAGGCTCAGCAGGTGGCGGTGTCACTTGAGGACCAGTATGACTTGATAAAGAATAGATATAAGCCGCCAATAGCATGATGCGCTCATTACCTAGCTTGGTCTCCCACTCGGGCATCACACCCGCACGGCCATGACGCAAGGTATCACGAACGGTCTCGCGGTCACCACCATATAACCAGATATTATCGGTTAAGTTAGGAGCGCCAACACTTTCCATACCTTTGGCATTTTCACCATGACAAACCACGCAGTTTTGCTTAAAGATAGCACTACCTTGAGCCACTAATGTTTTATCTAAATCACCATTAGAAGGCTTACCAGGTTGGTCGCCATGGCTCGATGACAAGGATAAGACATACTCTGAGACGGCGCGGACACCATCCTCTCCAATCTGATCACGCCAAGCAGGCATACCGCCAACACGGCCATTATGAAGCGTGGTCAAAATGTTCTCAGGATTGCCACCATACAACCAATCATTATCGGTTAGATTTGGGTAGCCAGTAGCACCTTTGGCATTAGAGCCATGACAAACGGCGCAGTTTTGCAAGAATAGTCGACTGCCTACTTTTAGGGCTTCAGGGCTCTGAGACAGCTTGGCCACATAAGGTCCTAAAGCCACTACTTGCTCATCAATTTGTTTTTGCAAATCGGCAGGTGGCTCAGCACTTTGCTTTAAAGTGAGTTGCGACTTATTTAGCTTGGCCAAAGAAGCAGTAGCCCCTGTGGCGTTGGCTGAGGCTAGGATGTCTTTTTCAAAACTCCCTAAAAAGATATCGTTGTTTTTTTCAAGCTCACTGTTAAGCTCATTATGTGAGGTCCAAGGAAGCGTTTTTCCATCGACCTCTACAGTAGAAATACCCTTCCAGCTGCCCGGTTGAAGAGCAGGGAAGAATATAAAGTAGCCAAGTCCCCAAACGACACTGCCAAAGAAGATAACCAACCACCATTTAGGCAGGGGTTTATCATACTCGGTAATGCCATCATAGTTATGGCCTGTGGTGCCATCTTCCTCTACTTGCGGCTTATACTTTAGCACAAATAACAATACGCCAAGGATACCTGCCCAACAAGCGAGGCTTAAAATCGTAATCCAAGAACTCCAAAAAAAATTCATCTTTCATCCTTATTGCGCGGCGTTGAGGATAAGGCAGCAAGATCTTTATCATCAAGCGCAAGTTGTGCGTCTTCTTCGAATCGTTTTTTGTTTTTTGGCGAATACGCCCACCAAGCAACGCTGACAAAAGCGATGAATGCTGCTACTGTAGCAATTATCTGTAAGTCAACGATGCTCATTAGCGTTGTCCTTCCATCGCCGTTCCTAATTGCTGCAAATAAGCCACTAAAGCATCTAGCTCAGTTGCGCCCAAAACTTCATCGGGTGCAGACTCAATTTGCTCTTCAGTGTAAGGAACGCCAAAACGGTCTCTGAATAGACGCATCTTATCCTGAATTCTAGAGCCATCCACTTCGTTTTTTGCTAACCAAGGGAAGCCTGGCATAACCGACTCAGGGACCAAAGAGCGTGGATTAATAAGATGCTGTTCTTGCCAGTCATTAGAATACCGACCGCCTACTCGCGCTAAATCTGGACCTGTACGCTTTGAGCCCCATAAGAAGGGGTGATCCCATGACGACTCAGCAGCGCGTGAATAAGGCCCATAACGCTCCACTTCAGCACGAAGTGGGCGAATCATTTGGGTATGGCAGACGTGACAGCCTTCACGGATATAGATGTCACGACCTTCCATCTCAAGTGCGGTCCAAGGCTTCATGGTAGGCAAGGGTTTGTTAACCCCGCCTTCCGTAGGAGCCGTTTGGTCAAAGATTAAAGGAACAATCTCGACCAAGGTTGCAAAGCTGATGGCAATAACAATAAAGGTGACCAACAAACCTGTGTTTTTTTCGATAATTTCATGCGGTGTACCAGCCATGATCGCTCCTTATACCTTAACAGTTTGGGGGTCTTTTTTGAGGTCACTAACCCTTGGATCATGGTCAGTCGGATCAGCAATATCTACAGGCTTACCATCAGGCATCTTGATAGTCTTATAGCAGTTATAAGCCATCACAAACATACCAGTTACATATAATAGACCACCAAAAGCACGGCCGATGTAAGGTAGATGTGAGAACTCAACAGTATCAACGAAACTATAGACCAAAGTACCATCAGGGTTAGTCGCTAACCACATCATGCCTTGACCGATACCTGAAATCCACATTGAAACAATATAGAAAATGGTACCTGCCGTTGCAAACCAAAAGTGAGTGGTGATAAGACTGATAGAATACATCTTAGGTTTGTTAAAGATACGTGGCAATAGCACATAAAGTGAGCCAATCGTAATCAGTCCTACCCAACCTAAAGCGCCTGAGTGAACGTGACCCACTGTCCAGTCCGTGTTATGCGATAAAGCATTCACAGTTTTGATAGACATCATCGGGCCTTCAAACGTTGACATCGCATAGAATGACAAGGCAACAATTAAGAAGCGAATGATAGGGTCAGTACGCAGCTTATCCCAACTACCTGATAGGGTTAATACCCCGTTAATCATCCCGCCCCATGAAGGTGCAAATAGGATAACGGAGAATACCATCGCCAATGACTGAGTCCAATCTGGCAATGCTGAATAATGTAAATGGTGACCGCCTGCCCACATATAAGAGGCAATCAACGCCCAAAAGTGGACGATAGACAAACGATAAGAATAGATTGGACGACCAATCTGTACGGGAACGAAGTAGTACATCATACCCAAAAAGGCAGCAGTTAAATAAAATCCAACAGCGTTGTGACCGTACCACCACTGAACCATCGCATCGGTTGCGCCGCCAAATAATGAATAAGACTTCATTCCTGATAAAGGAATGGCCATACTATTCACGATATGTAGCAAAGCAATAGCGATGATGAAGGCAGCAAAGAACCAGTTGGCCACATAGATATGTGAGGTTTTGCGTTTCATTAACGTGCCAAAGAAGACAATCGCGTAAGAAACCCAAACCAGAGCGATTAAAATATCAATCGGCCATTCAAGCTCGGCATATTCTTTACTGGTCGTCAACCCTAAAGGCAGGGTAATAACAGCAGAGACAATAACAGCTTGCCAGCCCCAGAATGTGAACCACGCCAAGTAAGGTGCGAATAGTCGAGTCTTACAAGTGCGCTGAACAATATAATAAGAAGTAGCAAATAGCGCTGAACCACCAAAGGCAAAAATCACCGCATTGGTATGCAGCGGTCTTAATCGGCTAAATGTTAGCCAAGGGATATCAAAGTTAAGGGCAGGCCATGCCAATTGAGAGGCAATCAATACGCCCACACTCATGCCGACGATGCCCCAGATAACCGCCATCACCGTAAAAAATCTTATGATAGAGATTTCAAACTCACGGTCTATAGAGGCGACTGCTGTGTTTTGTAAATTCATTGGATGATTCCTTTACAGCCTAAATAATCAACAGAATTAACCAAAATAACACTACCTCAGATTCAGCTAGTATCAATGATTATCCAAATATTAACCCTACTTCAGTCGTTTCGGCACTACTTATGATATTTCGCTCAATAATTTAATGGTTTAGCCGCTAATTCAAGCGTTTGGATAGCTAAAGGATTAACGTCTTTGATTAATAACTAAGTGTCAAAAAACTAAGTAAGTGCTGATATAGCGTGATAGCAAAGAGATGACTGAGATAATAACGAGAGTTTTATAGAAGTGCCGATGGCAGATTGTTAGGGCTATCAAAGTATTATAAACTATTGATTCAATCAATCAGTTTGATCAGAACAATATTAAAATTTGACAACCAATATATGCTAGCGACCGCTGACAAAAAACTTTCGTTGGTAAGGTTTGATTAAAACTCCTGACTCTGTTTAGGGTATTGTATCGTAAAATGTGCTAAATATCATTACACACATGTACTAAAGCATAAACTCTATAGTAACTATTATCGCACTACTTCTAATCAT
>JAUNVX010000059.1 GCA_030540615.1 Psychrobacter sp.
TTCATGATGAAAAATAAGAGTAGACTCTAGTGCATTATAACGATGAAAAATATCGAAAAATGGCGTTATTTGTTGTGAATTAATCAAGGCGAATCTATTAAATTCTTAATTTATAACACTACAACAATCTTCATCTGGCCTTGATTCGAGATTAGCTTCGGATTAATAAAAATGAATGACCAAGATAACTCTTTACTTGCTATCTGATTTTCCGACATAAAAAAACCCGACAACTCCTTTTATAAGACCAATCGGGTTTTTAAATGGCCACCCACTAGGGGTTGAGAATTAACATTACCTTAAATATCAAACTCAAGAGGACGGTCACCATCAGCATCTTTGATACGCGTGGGCAAACCAATCTTATTGAGCAGATTGATAAAGGGCTTTGGATCTAGCTCCTCAACATTGACCATAGTGCCAGTATCCCACTCGCCTGTAGCAATGAGCATGGCCGCAGCAACAG
The DNA here is from genome assembly GCA_030540615.1 of Psychrobacter sp. Lineage (GTDB taxonomy): Bacteria > Pseudomonadota > Gammaproteobacteria > Pseudomonadales > Moraxellaceae > Psychrobacter. The sequence goes on from JAUNVX010000059.1 coordinate 467, forward strand.
GAGGCACACCAGCGGTATAGGAGATGCCTTGACTACCCACCTCTAAAAAGGCCTCGCGGTGGTCTGAGATATTGTAGATAAATACTTCAGATTTTTGACCATTGATTTTGCCTTTGACTTTATCGCCGATACAGGTCTTGCCAGTATATTCAGGGGCGAGCGAGCTTGGGTCAGGCAGTACTGCTTTGACGACTTTTAGGGGCACGACTTCTAACCCTTCGGCGGTGGTAACAGGGTGCTCTGAGAGTAAGCCGATACTTTTTAGGACGGTAAAGACATTCATATAATGCGGGCCAAAACCCATCCAAAAACGGATATTGGGCACGTCTAGGTTGGCTGATAGTGAATGCACTTCGTCATGCCCTGATAAATAACTGTCTTGAGCACCCACCACTGGCAAATCATCACTGCGTTTGACTTCAAACATCTTGTTAGATTGCCATTGGCTATTTTGCCACGAGTAGACTTGACCGGTGAACTCGCGGAAGTTAATCTCAGGGTCAAAGTTAGTGGCGAAGTACTTACCGTGATTACCAGCGTTGATATCGATGATGTCGATATCGGTGACTGAGCCTTTGTCCATCATGTCATAGCCGATTCTGGCATAGGCATTGACCACACCAGGATCAAACCCTGCTCCTAAGATAGCAGTGACATTGTTAGCAGCGCAGCGATCACGTCGCTTCCACTCATAGTTGCCATACCAAGGTGGATCCTCGCAAACTTTACGCGGGTTTTCGTGGATGGCGGTGTCGATATAAGCGATACCCGTTTCAATACACGCTTCTAACACCGTCATGTTGATGAAGGCAGTACCGACATTGATGAGGATTTGCACGCCCGTATCCCGAATCAGCTGGGCCACCGCCTCGCTGTCCATCGCGTCCACTTCATGGGTGTGCAGAATCGCTTCTTGCTTAAAACTGCCCTTTTCTACCACGCTGGCAGCAATGACATCACATTTATCTTTGGTCCGTGAGGCCATGTGAATCTCGCCTAAGACATCATTATGCATGGCGCATTTGTGCGCGACCACTTGCGCCACGCCGCCTGCACCGATGATTAGGACGTGACGTTTAGAGGCTTTTGGTTGAGATTGAATGTTGGTGTTCAAGAGATGAATCCTCCTTTGGGTGTCTAAGCTTTAAGCTCAAATCACAGTTGGTTAAAAATGTACGTGAATTAAAAAGGAGAACCAGAGGAAAACCCACGTACCCGAAATTCTAAATCATAAATATTAAAAAGGAATGACGAACTTAACGTACCCCTGATAAATTGCCTGATAACTAATTATTTATAGCCCTAAAAAGGTTTGGTTAACGACCGATGCCATTTAATAAGGCCTATATTACGACAAGCTGGCCTTAAAGTCTGCATAACCAAAAGTCTTTTGTACGCGCAGATGACCCGTGTCATCACAAATCACGATAGCAGGCATGGCCACCCCATTGAACCAGTTTTTCTTGACCATGGTATAGCCTGCAGCGTTGCCAAAGGCCACTTTATCGCCAATCTGTAGGGGCTTATTAAGTTGGTACTCACCAAAGATATCACCAGCCAGACAAGACTTGCCATAGATGATGGTACTGGCCTCAGACTCGCTGTTAACGTATTGACAAGACTGACCATTAATCTCGACCACTGGGGCCGTCTCGCGATATATCAGCAAGTCTAACATGTGGGCTTCAATCGATGAGTCAACTACTGCCAGCGCCTTACCATTATGAAGCGTGTCTAGCACGGTGGTCACCAATTTGGCCGCTCCATGAATGCAGGCCTCTCCCGGCTCTAAATAAACCTGCACGCCGAATTTATCGCTAAAGCGTTTGAGCCGCTCCGCCAACTTCTCTAAAGGATAGTCTGGGGCAATAAAATGAATACCGCCGCCTAGACTCACCCAACCAAGCTGCTCAAAGATATTGCCAAATTTGGCTTCGATATCATCAAGGCTGGCACTAAACGCCTCAAAGCTGCCATTCTCGCAGTTATTATGAATCATAACACCCGTAATGTCAGACATCACTTCGCTAATCTTATCAAAATCATGCTCGCCAAGTCGGCTAAAAGGACGCGCTGGGTCGGCGATAATAAACGATGAGTTACTGGTCTGCGGATTAAGTCTCAGTCCCACTGGTACGCCTTTTTGCTGCGCTTTATCTTTAAAACTGGCAAGCTGATTGAACGAGTTAAAGATAATCTTGTCAGCATACTCTAGCACTTCATCTATCTCATCTTGAGAGTAGGCAACGCTATAGGCATGGGTTTCTTTCTGACTGCTATGACCAAAAGTCTCTTTGCCAAGGCGCACCTCGTTCAGTGAAGAGGAAGTCGTTCCATGCAGATACTCACTCATGACGTCGAACACCCCCCAAGTTGCAAAGCACTTTAGCGCCAGCAAAGCCTTGGCACCCGACAACTCACACAACCGCTGAACCACGCTCAAATTGCGGCGCAGTGCCGTGATATCAATCTGATAATAAGGGGTAGTGATATTATTATCGCCATTGGTATTATTACTGCTAAGGTTGTTATTGCTAGCACGTTGGCTATCAGAAAGGTAATCAGTGGAAAGCGGCATGGCAATCGTCTCTTATTAGGGCCTGAGTGAGCAGATCACAAGTATAGCAGGACAATGATGTCAGATAAGGGCGGCCATTATAATGGGTTATTGGTAACAACCCAATAGGTAACCTTGCTGATTTTATACAATCATGCATTCAGAATCCTATCAAGTCTATGCGGCCGCAGAGCCGTACTCTAAATAATTTGCCGACCAGTCAACTGGGGATTTTGAGCTTAAACATTAGCATAACCCTATATTAGCTACTCAATACCTCGATAAAGCTGACTTTGTAACATATTAGACGGATAAATTCATTGATAAGCGGTAAGACTTTGTGATTAAATTTAAAGGCCTTCTTATACTACCAAGGCGACAAAATGCTACAAGTGCAACAAAGGCAAGCTTATTTTATACAAGGACTGCAAAATGGATTTTGCAAACATTACCCCGCCAAGCGCTCCCTCAGCTTGGCTTGACCTAGATGCCTTAGATGCGAATATCAAGCGCGTGAACCAAATGATTGGCGATACCCAATTGCGAGTGGCGACCAAATCTGTGCGCTGCATTGATGTCCTAAAATATGTCCGTGAGCATTCACCGAACTTTTTAGGATTGATGAGCTACTCTGCTCGTGAGTCGGTGTATTTGCTTGAGCAAGGCTTTGACAACATCCTCTGCGCCTATCCCACCTTAGACAAAGAGGCCATTGCCCAAACGCTTTCCTTCGTCAACCAAGGCGCGGTGATGGTTTGGATGGTCGACAACTTTGAGCAGTGGCAACTGTTAGAAGATGTGGGCCGTGAGCATAACACCGTACTCGATGTCTGCCTCGATATCAATATGTCGATGACCCTGCCTAAGATATACTTTGGCACCAAACGCTCGCGTTTATTCACCATAGCGGATGTCAAAAAACTCTTAAAAACAACCAAAAAGTTTAAGCACTCTAAAGTCACCGCGATGATGGGCTATGAAGGCCAAATCGCTGGCCTACCCGAGCATCTGCCTGACAAGGCGATGCTTGCCCCTGCTATTCGCGGCCTGAAATCACTGTCTAAAAAACAAGTCAGCTCTCGCCGTCCCAAAATAGCAGACTGGCTCAATAGCAATGGCTACCCCCTCTCAATCGTCAATGGAGGCGGTAGTGGTAGTATGCTATTTACTTGTGCTCAACCTGAGGTCACCGAAATCACCGTAGGGTCGGCTTACTATTATCCAGCGCTATTTAGCTACATGGACAGTATGCAAGACTTTAGCCCAGCCGCAGGCTTCGTGCTACCCGTCACCCGTCATCCTGAACCTAAGGTCATCACTTGTCATGGTGGCGGCTTCATCGCCTCGGGTGCTTTGGGCACTGACAAAGCGCCGCTCATTGTTTATCCTGAGAATTTATCCATATTAAATGATGAAGGCTTTGGGGAAGTACAAACACCGATGCAGGCCAAAGGCAAGCTGACTGTCGGTATTGGTGATTATGTCTGGTGCCAACATTCAAAAGCAGGTGAGCTTTGTGAGCATTTTAATGAGCTAATTACCTATCGCCGCAATAAAGCTTGCGGTACGATGCAAACTTACCGAGGAGCTGGTCAATGTTTTCACTAAGTCAATGGAATGACACCCGGCAGTGGCAAAATTGGACAGGCTATGTCACCGCTACCCCTGAGCAAAAGCTCGCCCCTGATAGTATTGAAGCCTTGCAAGAGATTGTAAAATCGGCCGTTAAAGACAACAAACGGGTGCGTGTCACAGGAGCGGCGCATTCATTTAGTGGCTGCGCGCAACCTGAAGAGATTGCCGTGACCCTGCACCATATGCGTGGTATCGATAGCGTGGATACAGCGGCCAAAGAAGTGACCTTGTTTGCCGGCACTTATCTGCATGAGATTGGCGATATGCTACGAGCGCATGGCTTTGCTTTAGAGAATATGGGCGACATTCAAAACCAAACTATCGCAGGCTCTATTAGCACGGGCACTCATGGTACCGGCATCACCCTTGGCTCAGTGTCTAGTCAAGTGGTGGCTTGGGAGTGGGTCGATGGGACAGGCAAGCTACATTACCATCGCCGATTGGCCGATGCGGATAACGATGACTTGGCTAATGCCCTACATATTAGCATGGGCATGCTCGGTATCTTTACGCGGCTTACACTCAAAGTCGTGGACTTATACGGTCTTAGAGAAGAAAGCGCGGTCTATAGCTTTGAGCAGGGACTGGCCCAATTTCATGAAGCCACCCATGCCCATCGCCACATGGAATGGTTTTTGTTCCCCGGTACCAATAAGCTTCAGCAAAAGACCCTAACAGTTATCCCGCCTAAGCCCATGAGTCAGATGCAAAAATTTAAAGATGGCATTGAGAGTAAGCTAGTATTAAATGGCGCTTTTTATCTAGTGTCTGAGCTGGCTCGCAAAAAACCCAATTATACTAAAAAGGTCAGTCAACTCTCCGCCAACAACATCCCCAATACCGTGCGTGAAGGCTACAGCTACGAAGTGTTCCCTAAGCCCCGCGGCGTGGTGTTCAATGAGTCTGAATACTTTATTAAGCTGAGCGACTTTGATCGCTGTATCACTGAGATTAATAATGCCCTACTTGAGGACACCAAAGGCTCTCACTTCCCCATTGAGGTACGCGCGCATAAAGCGGAGCGTGGATTTTTGAGTCCTACTCAAGGCAATGATAGTGTGGCTTTATCCTTTCATGTCTACAAAGGTATCGACAGTGAGCCTTTCTTTAACTGGGTTAAATCAGAGATGAAAAAATGGCAAGGCAGGCCGCATTGGGGCAAAGTCAATAAGCTTAGCCTAGACGAATTATTAGAGCTCTACCCTAACTTGCCTAAATTCTTGGCCCTTCGCGAGCAATACGATCCGCACAATGTATTTATGAATAAGTGGCTTGATGAGAAGTTTTTGGGTAAGGCTATATAAGGTTAAATAACCTAAAAGCTAAATCAACTCTATTATTGCTCGTGAAAGCGATATTATCCCCCTTTTAATCAACAGAAGGGGGATAGTTACTATCGACTTAATGATGCTAATGCCTGGCGCACGGGGCCAAAGCTTCGGCGGTGCATGGGCAGTACCCCATATTGGGCAATAGCAGCCATATGTGCTTTGGTGGGATAGCCTTTGTGCTGCTCAATGCCAAAGTCAGGATACTGTTTGGCCAGCTCATACATCTGCTTATCCCGCTGTACCTTGGCTAAGACACTTGCAGCTGCAATACTGGTATGCCGACCATCTCCTTTGACCCAAGCTTCTAAAGTCAGCTGCTGCCTAGCTAGACCTAATTCAGCAAATCCATCATAATCCCAATCTGGGCAGCGATTGCCATCAAATAATAAACCCACGCTTAATTGGGCCAGATTAAAGTGATTGTTATAGGGCGGCATCAGTTGCCTTAGTATCTCCAACAACAGCTGCTCGGCGCTCAACTGCATCCCCAACATGGTGGCTTGCAAAATATTGACCTGATCAATCACTGCAGCAGGTACTTCAGCGATGACAAAGCCAAGTGCCTGCTCTTTAATCTGTGGAAACAGTAAGTCACGCTTTTTTTCACTCAGCTGCTTAGAATCGGTCAATATCGACAACGGCGTCCCCGTTAATAGCCGAGTCTCTAGTGATGGCTTATCTACTTCCTTATCCCCCAATGTCCCTTCAATTTCGCCTGACCAGAGGCTTGGCAATATAGCCGCGGCCACCACCACATCACCCAATAACGGGCCACGTCCGGCCTCATCGATACCGATTGTTAAACGGAAGCTATCTTGACTATCAGCTTCGAGAGTATTTTTTTGTTTAATGATATTTTTTTGCTTAGCAATATCCGTCATTAAGCCCGCTAAATTAAGCTGCCCAGACAAATGAATGGGGACCGCTAGATGAATAGGGGCACTTTGAACCGTTGCCTGATGAATGAGCTGATTAATAACGATTGACTGGTAAGTGGAGGTCATCATAGATTCTAAACATCAATAATTTAAAGGATAGAGCGTCTACAATTGCTAATCTTTCTGTTGAATGGCTTATTTCTGCTGTTGTAACCACCGCTCAATAACAATATTAGCAGGCTGCTGATTGCTTTGATTCACTAGCAGCGCTTTGGTCTCAATAAGTGCAAACTGCTGCGCTTGATGCGCTCGTATCTGCATCAACTGACTGACCGCTCGGCAGATGCTCTCCGCCGTAGCTTCTTCTTGAATCAGCTCTGGGACGATTTGCTCGCCTGCCAAGATATTAGGCAAAGCGACATAGGGCACTTTAATCAGTCGACGCACAACTTTATAGGTAAGCTTATTCATCTGATAGATTACCACCATAGGCCGCTCAAGCAGCATAGCCTCTAAAGTCGCCGTTCCTGAAGCCAATAGGACAATATCGGATGCCGCCATCGCTTGCTGACTAAAATTGGGCTGGTTTTGATCAAACACTACAGTAATCGCTTCTCTAAGCTGCTCTGAATGCTTATCAATTAAGTCTTGAACGATATATTGATGGTTTTGATCGACAGTAGGGATTAAAAAGCACAGCTTGGAATCTATTAACAATAGCTTTTGGATGCCTTCGAGCATCAGGGGCAAAATCGCATTAATCTCCCCACGGCGAGAGCCTGGCATCACACAAATTAGTTGACTAACCTCATCATAGCGCTCTTTAAAGTACTGCTGGAGACCATCGTTATGCCACCCCAAAGCACTACGAAGCTCAGCGGTTGGCATCTGTGCCAAGGCCTGAGGGATGGTATGTAATAACGGGTGACCGACACACACTGCTGGGTGATGATGCCGCTCATAAACTGGCAGCTCAAACGGAAATAAGCACAGTACTAAATCAGTGGCCTCTTTGATACCATGAATTCGGGACTCACGCCAAGCCCAAATCGAGGGGCTAACATACTGCACGCAAAACACGCCTTTTGGCTTGAGCTTTTTGGCCACTCGAAGGTTAAAGTCTGGCGCATCAATACCAATGAACATATCGATTTTGGCTTTGGCAAAAGCTTTCAATAGCTCACGGCGGGCCTTAAGCAAATCTGGCAATTGTGATAGCACCTCCACCAGTCCCATCACAGCCAGACGCTCAAGGTCAAATATCGGCGCAAGCCCCTGCGCTTGCATCTTAGAACCACCCACCCCTACCCAAACGACGTCATCCGTTAAATTATTCATCTGAGCCATAAAGTCTGCCCCCAGACTATCCCCTGAGACCTCCCCTGCCACGATACCTATCACCATAGGCTTGCAAGCAGGTTTATCGAAGCTAAAAAGGGCAGACGATTCAATAGAATCATGACTTGATGGCATAAAACTCTCGTTAATAACTTAATCAGGTAACAGCGTGTCAGGGAAGATAGTCCGTGAAAATCCTCTAAAGTATAACAAAATTTTCGTTTTTACATTCCACAATTGAGTCAATTAACTGCGCTCACCCACTTGTCATCACTAGCATTTGTCCGCATAATGAAATCTCAAATAAACCGCTAGTAGAAAGAATACTTATCATGATAATACCAGCCACCAATAACGCAGAAATTGATGACGTGAATATTGAAGAGTTCATCCCTTTAGTGACGCCAGCTGAACTGAAAACTGAGCTGCCTTTGACAGATACTGCCTATAACACGGTGTTGAAAGGTCGAAATACCATTCAAGATATCTTGGACGGTAAAGACAAGCGTATGTTCATCGTTATAGGCCCCTGCTCTATCCATGATTTAAAGGCTGCTCATGAATACGCTGACCGCCTTGTTGAGCTTGCTCATGAACTTGAAGATACCATCTTTGTGGTGATGCGGGTCTATTTTGAAAAGCCTCGTACCACGGTGGGCTGGAAAGGACTGATTAATGACCCTGACATGAATGACAGCTTTGACATTCAAAAGGGTCTGCGCATGGCGCGAAAGCTGCTCATCGATTTAAATGAAAAAGGCTTGCCCTGCGCCACTGAAGCTCTTGATCCAAACACCCCGCAGTATATCCAAGACCTCATTAGTTGGTCTGCCATTGGTGCTCGAACCACTGAAAGCCAAACTCACCGCGAGATGAGCTCGGGACTTTCTTGTCCTGTCGGCTTCAAAAACGGTACAGATGGTGGCATGACCGTCGCTGTCAATGCCATGCAAGCGGTGAGAGTTGGTCATAGCTTTCTGGGCTTATCGGCTGATGGTAAAGTGTCTATCATCAAATCAAAAGGCAACCCTTATGCCCATGTGGTACTGCGTGGCGGCTCAGGTGGTCCTAACTATGACGAGACAGCCGTGGCTGAAGCAGAGAATGAATTGGCCCGTGGCGAGATTAGCGGTAAAATTATGATTGATACCAGTCATGCCAACTCTGGTAAGGACCCTTATCTTCAGCCTATGGTAATTAAAAACGTCGCTGAGCAAATCAAAAATGGTAACAAGTCTATCATTGGACTCATGATAGAAAGTCATCTAAAAGGTGGCAGTCAGAAATTAACTGCCAATCTAGATGAGCTTGAATATGGCAAATCAATCACTGATGGTTGCCTTGACTGGGAAAGCACTGTGGCGGCCTTAAAAAACCTTCGCGATGAAATCAAAGACGTGCTACCCGCCCGATAAGCTCCTTAATTGATAACGGTCTAAATACTGTTTAAGTATTATCTAGACAACATAAAGCCCATCATGATGATGGGCTTTATGGTTTTAACCAAACATATTTTAATAATTACTTTTCTGCGTCTAACACACTGCCTATACTCTCAAGCACATGCTTAGACGAGACCTTTTGGCGCAGCTGGGTTAGCTGCTCATGAGCGATGGCCTTTCGATCATCGACCAAGGTGTACCATCTTGCGAGCACCTGCAGTAACCGTGAAGCCAAAACAGGATTGGGTTTATCTAGCTTGGCGACTATATCAGTATAGAACTGTAGTCCCTCTTGGGTCCAAAGTACGTTAGGCTGAGCGGCAAAGGCACTAACCACGGCCCGTACTCTATTTGGTGTGCCCCAGTCAAAGTCATCTCGGTCAATCAATTCAGCCGCCTTATCTACTGTGACATGCTCAGAGGAGGCTTGAACACTGAACCATAAATCTATGACTAACGCTTCGTCTTTAAAGCGTTTATAAAAGTCGGCAAGATAGCTCTCAGCTTGGCTTAACCGATGATTGACCATGACCCTTAAAGCCCCAAGACGCTCTGTCATACAGCTAGCGCTCTCATACTGAGTAATTGCCCACTGCTCAGCTCCCTCTACCTTAGCGGTGAGTGCCATGTCTAATATGACATTTCTAAGTGCGCGCTGACCACGAGCTTCAGGAGTATCTACAAAGTCAACAATAGGTAGCGAATGATACCAGCCAGCCCATTTATCTTTAAGATAAATAGCCACTTGATTGATTAACTCTTCTCGTTTTTGCTTCATGATGGCCGGGTCATAATTTTGACTCAAAGCCGTAGCCAACTCTCGCTGCGATGGCACATCAAATAACCTAGCAGCAAGCATGGCATCATGATTGGGCTGATTGATATCGATTAGCGTCGGAATGGTTTGCTCTAATGCTCTCAAGTACTTATCGGCTGAGATACCTTGAAGTAAGATTTTATTGACCAATATTTGCGTGGCCTGCCAACGGTTAAAGCCATTGGTCTCGTGGGTCATCAAAAACGCTAAGTCATCCTCTGAATAATCAAAGTTTAATTGCACAGGCGCACTAAAGTCACGAAGCAATGAGATGATGGGAAGCTTATCTTCTCCTGCAACTGAATATGCCTCGATACCCTCAAAGGTAAAGCGCTGCTCATCCTGATCTAATAACAGCATGCGCTCAGCGATAATATCGCCTGACTCTGGGTGAAATAATGCAGTCGATACTGGTATTGGTAAGGATTTTGGCGCATCAAAACCTGAAACATGACGGGTATACTGCGAGAGGGTAATGGTCAATGTCTGGCTATTGGCATTATACTCATGTCGACCTGAGATGGTAGGTGTGCCAGGCTGACGATACCAATCTATAAAGCGCTCAACCGAAACATCAGTCACACTCATCGCGGATAAAAAGTCCTCTACTGTCACCGCTTGACCATCGTAACGACGAAAATACTCGTCGGTACCTTGACGGAATCGATTGGGCCCTAAGGTATTGGCAATCATGCGGACGATTTCAGCGCCTTTCTCATAAACAGTGGTGGTGTAGAAGTTGTTAATCTCTGCAAAGCTCTCTGGGCGAACAGGGTGAGCTAACGGACCAGCATCTTCGCTGAACTGATGAGCACGTAGCAAAGAGACATCATCAATTCGCTGAACCGCTGCTGACTGCTGGTCGGCTGAGAACGATTGATCACGAAAGACTGTAAAGCCCTCTTTTAAGCAAAGTTGAAACCAGTCGCGACAAGTAATGCGGTTGCCTGTCCAGTTGTGAAAGTACTCATGGGCGATGACCGCCTTAACATTGAAACTACGGTCATCAGTGGTGGTCTCAGGGCTTGAAAGTACGCAGGAAGTATTAAAGATATTCAGACCTTTATTCTCCATCGCGCCCATATTGAATTGGCTAACTGCCACAATCATATACCGATCAAGATCATAAGGACGGCCGTAGTTCACTTCATCCCAAAGCATGGCATCCTTTAGCGCCTGCATACCCAGATGGCATTTATCGATATCTGAAGACTTAGCATAGAGCTCTAATAATACCTCACGGCCTTCAGAGGTCGTGAAGCTATCGCTCAATACATCCAAATCAGCTATTACGCAAGCGAATAGATAGCTTGGCTTATTCGTGGGGTCCTCCCAAACGGCATAATGGCGGCTAGTAGCGCGGCCATCAGCGTCAATGACTTCTCCTTGTTTAATCAAATTACCATTTGCCAATAGAGTCGGAAATCTTTTATCCGCCTCAAGACGCGTGGTATAAGTCGCTAACACATCAGGTCGGTCTGGATAAAAGGTAATCTTGCGAAAGCCCTCAGGCTCACATTGAGTGACAAACATAGTCTCATCACCAGATCCTGCAATATACAATCCTTCAAGCGCGGTATTGGTATGAGGATAGATTCGAACTTGAATCTCTAGCGTCACCTCATCGGGTGCTTGGTTAATCACTAACCGCTCTTTATCCAGCAAATAATCGTTGCCTGACAGTGCCTCACCATTCAATATTAAACTAATGAGCTCTAAGTCTTGACCCAATAAAATCAGCTCTCCTGGTGCTTGCCGCTGCATCTTAATGATTGAGTCTACGGTCGCATAATCATCAAACAGCTTAATGTCCAACTCGACCCCATCTACCCCAAAGCTTGGAGGCTGATAGTCTTTTAGATAGTATTTACTAGGCTCAGCATGAGTAAAGTGAGTCGCATCGTCAATCAAAGGCTCGGTAGGATTCTGCGCTGGCACGTCCGGCATATTAGCATTGATGAGCTGGGTATCGTTATTGGCCTCTGACATAGATGGTATCCTTTAATAATAAATAAAAATAATGACTCAGATAATGAACTGCAATAAAAACATTTGAGATTATAAAAATAATAAGTGAAGAATTGGCTTGACTTGACGCTTAGCTACTTTTAACGACCCACCTCTTTTTAGTGCCCCCCTCTAATAGAGCCACTTGCGTATGCTATAGTAATCATTTGAGAGAAAGAAATCATTCTGGCTAAGCCGCCCTGACTGGTTTAGCCCTTAGCCTACATAATCGGTCTATAATTCACAATTTCAAGGTATCAACTGGTAATGGTATAGGCTGATTTGACATAGACCGTTTAAAGCCACCATAGATTTTGGGCAGTCTTATCATCAAAAGACACTTATGCTCAGCCCAACTCATCAAGGAGCTATTCCCTATTATGCCAAGTTTGTTTCAGCAGTTTGAACAATTTATCAATGAGCTCGTCTTACAAGAGCGGACCAGTCAATCATTAGACTCTGATATCGTGGTTAAGGCCAGTTCTGACAACCATGAGACAATAAATATAGCCGCTGAGCGAAAACCCATCCTTTGGGTCACTCAAACAGGTCACTCATTGGCGACCCCTGACCATTCCATCTCCAATCCTCAGGTTGATAGTTGTGCTATTACTTTGGATAGCTTGGCCAAATCCCCTCCTAATCGTCATTCAATGATATGCTTTTGGCTACCAGAGTTCAGTCACCATGAGCTAAACTCATTATTGCCAAGCTTAATTCGAAGTCGGGATTTGGACGCTGACTCCACCATTGCAGTCCTTGATAGCACGATTAATCTACGCCCCTTTGGGTTTGTTGAACTCATAGGGTCACCACTTGATAGCCTTAACCCTAACCCTTCGGATAATCTGGCCTCTAACAATAGCTCACAGTCAGATATGGCTACCTTAACATCAGATGACTCTCATAAGCCCACTTTAAAAGCATGGCAGTTTAACTTATATGACTATAAGCCTTTACCGCAGTGGCTCAATGCCAATTACTGGGCCAATCCTGAGAATTGGGGCAAATATCGTTGGTAAAAATTAATTCGAGCGGCTTGGTTTAGTAGCAACAATTATCTATTTGTTTAAATTAACTCAAATTTTTAGCCGCTTAACCCTAATTAATGAGTATTAATTCGTTAAAATGTCTTGTAAATATCGCGTAACTTTGTCATCATTTGAGATATTTTCAGCAATGTGTCCTACATATAGTAACGCTAGTAGGATAGCATTGTATTTATGATGAGTCTCAGCGCAGTATAGCGACAACAATGATATCCAAGCTATATCTACGAACGCTATTATTAGCCTATAATAGTTTTGGCAGTACTCATTCTTCGAGGACTTTAGGAGCTTTACATGTTATCTACTTTTACTTCACTTAATCAAACGGCCAAAATGGCTGCTTTTGCTATACTAGCGGGATCTGTGGTCTTATCTACTGGTTGTGCCACCAAACGTTCTGGTACTTCTGAAGTAGTCGTGGCACCTCTGGGTATCCCAGGTAGCGGCGCTTATGCTGGTGGTTCTATCGTTAATAACTCATCTGCAGTCATGAATGCCGCAAATAATATTCAAGCCGTTGTTTACTTTGGCTTTGATCAAAGTAATATCTCCTCTGAAGCAGCTGCTATCTTAAATCAGCATGCTTCTTTGTTGGCTAGCAACCCTTCTGCCAGTGTTTTGGTAGCTGGTCATACTGATGAGCGTGGCAGTCGTGAATACAACATGGCTCTAGGTGAACGCCGTGCACAAGCGGTTCAAAGCTACTTGGCAACCAAAGGTGTTTCAGCAGCTAACGTCAAAGTGATTAGCTATGGTGAAGAGCGTCCGGCTGCCACTGGATCTGACGAGCAGTCATATGCACAAAATCGCCGTGCTGAATTGTCTTACTAAGTCAGACTCACTCGATAGATTGGTTATCTGACTAAGCTTTTAGTGAAGCTGTTTTGTAAGCTCATGATAGTGTTTGAAACCTCGGCGCAGTATACGCTGAGGTTTTTTATTGGCTTTAATGTCTGTTTATTTCTCAGACTAACAAATTAATTATCTACTATTTCAATATCAGCTCAATAAAATCACGCTGATAGTCACCTATTGGTAAGCTTATCTTATGATAGTTGTCACACGATTAAGTACTAATAATACTGGCT
>JAUNVX010000309.1:0-524 GCA_030540615.1 Psychrobacter sp.
TGAAAGAAAGTTCTAAAAATAGGGGTTACGACGAAAAAACATTTAAATTCTTATTGCATCCTAAACAAAGTCTACAACGCAGTAAACGTCTAGTTGATGATGGCATACGGTTAAGTTTTCAGCTGATGACTCGGGCTGAACCAGCAGCAATGGTGATTGAAACCATTAAGAGTTTGATTGCTATTAAAGCGGCTGATGATGAGATTTTGATTGTTGATAATAATCATACTGATGTGAATTTATATCAGCCCCTAGCTGAGTACTGTGCCGCATTAGATACGAAGTTGAATGTGCATTTTTACCATGTTGACGCGGTAGTGGGTTTTAAAGCAGGCGCATTAAATTTGGCGTTAGGATTAATGAACCCAATGTGTACGCACGTTGTGGTGGTCGATAGTGATTATCAAGCATTGCCTCATGCTAGAGCGTCGATTGCTTCGGCTATTCAGACCTATCCGAATCATGCTTTATTACAATTTCCGCAATTTTATCGCGATTCAGAGCGATTAGAATTGCATAGCGAA
>JAUNVX010000309.1:534-2020 GCA_030540615.1 Psychrobacter sp.
TAATTATCATTTATATCGTGATTTTAATCGTGAGCGAGCGTTATCTACGGGTACTTATGCGGTGATTCAGCGTACCGCGTTAATTAAGATGGGCGGCTGGTCTGGGGCGTCGATTACAGAAGACGCGCAGATGGGTGTGCTGATGCATCGTCAAGGTTTGCAGACAGTGTTCATTCCCAAAGTGATTGCCACAGGCCTGTTGCCAAATACGGTAGTTGATTTGATGAGCCAGCGTCGTCGTTGGATTTATGGCAATATGCAGGTATTAAATACTTACTTTGATAATCAGTCGTTATCAAAATCATTATCAAGTCCATCTTCGCCGAGTAGCTTCGGCCAACGTCTGGGGTATATACGTGCTCATTTGTCTCAGCTTAGTGCATGGGTGAATCTGACAGGTATCTTTATTGTCCTTCATATCTGTACGCTACTGCTAATAAGCGGCGCTATGTTTGCCAATTTTGATATCAATCTCTCGTTACTCTTAACACCTTTATATGCCGTATATGCGGGTTACGCTTTATTTTTAAGTCGTCGATTATGGGCGTATTGTCATGATGATGCACCATTGAACCAGCAGATGAATGGTTCAGGTGTGCCCAATTTTTACCAAAAATTACGAGCTTGGTTGATGCATATTAACTTCTGGGAGCTGGGCGCATTGTCATGGTTACCCGTGCTTTGGGGACGAGAAAAACCTTTTATTTGTACGCCAAAGCAAGTGTATGTTCGTTCGCGCTATACCGTTTGGACGGCAAATATAGCAGCGTTACCTAAGTTGCTTATTATTATTAATTTAATAACCATACTTATGGTTTCACCTTTGTCGCCACTTTACTCGCCACTTATTTTTGTGTGTGCTATGGCGATTCTTATATTAAAGCTATGGTCGGCATGGATTATGTTAGAAAACTATGCCTATAGCGAATCTAATGAAGCTACGGCAACAGCGGACTTTATTCATCATATTAAGTCCGATATCGATAGTAATTCTAACCAACAAGAACATTCGGTTCTGAATCATTCAGCTATCAACCGCAAACTCTCTACTTCATTAAAACAAAACAAAGTCATTAATTCTTAATCTTTAGAGAGTTTTTAACTTCTATCTCTTCGAACTGATTGTTGTATTTATTTTGGATTTTTTATGTCATTGACCCCCTTTATTGATATACCTGCTAATACAATGTTGAAAACTTATGAGCCGTCATTACGGATTGTTATTATAGCTCATTGTTTATACCCGATTGCCGAGCCTTATGCCGGTGGACTTGAGATGATTACTCAGCTGCTATGTGATGAGCTGGTTGCTCGAGGTCATGAGGTGCTGCTTTATGCACATGAAGACAGTCAGACCCAAGCTAAATTGATACCCTTTTTAACTCGGTCTCAGTTTCAGGCAATGGTTTATGAGAATGAACATGAGTCTGTGGGGATGAGTCGTGAAGAGCTGTATCAGTATTTGGCTTATCAAGGAGCGCTGCGG
>JAUNVX010000310.1 GCA_030540615.1 Psychrobacter sp.
ATCGGCATTAAAACTGCGAGTTAAATGAGCAATCGCCGGTGTTGGCAAGGGGCCAAGCATATGAACATCAACACCTGCTGCATTAAATCCTGCTTGCAAAGCCCCTTCAATCACATAGCCTGAAAGACGCGTGTCTTTTCCAATCACAACACTGGGTTTTCTATTAGGTGTGTCACTACTCTCTATTAACACCCGACCCGTAACATAGCCCAATTTTAGAATAAAATCTGGAGTAATTGGCATCACCCCAAACTGTCCACGAATCCCATCTGTACCAAAATAGCTCATTATAATTATTTCCTTATTCTAAAACCAATGACTAAAATAAAAGTGTAGACCAATGCATATATGAGGAACTCAAACCGCTTACTACGAGAGCCCATAACCGAGTTATTTTACAAAAAAAACAGTCAACAATGGATAAGCATTGTTGACTGTTTGTATCTTACGGTCACAATAATTATGTCACCGATATAAACTAGATTGATAATAACACTAACATTTACTTTGCTTTATTTCTACTTTATACCACACTATTGTTTATAAAAATAGAAATTAATTGACCCGGTAGTTTGGTGCTTCTTTCGTGATTTGAACGTCATGAACATGTGATTCTTTCATTCCTGCCGAGGTGACCCGAATGAACTGAGGCTTGTTACGCATCTCTTCGATAGTTGCACAACCTGTATAGCCCATCGATGAACGTAAGCCACCAACCAATTGATTAACAATACCAGCCACTGGCCCTTTATAAGGAACACGGCCTTCGATACCTTCAGGTACTAATTTTTCTACGCCTTCTTTCGCATCTTGGAAGTAGCGATCGGACGAGCCGTTTTCCCCTGACATCGCCCCTAAGCTACCCATACCGCGATAGGCTTTATAATAGCGACCTTGAAAAAGCTCAACTTCGCCTGGTGCCTCTTCAGTTCCCGCCATTAACGAACCAACCATAATGCACGACGCGCCAGCAGCGATGGCTTTTGCCATATCGCCAGAGTAGCGAATACCGCCATCTGCGATGAGTGGAATACTATCCTGCAAAGCACTAGCCACACTATCGATAGCAGAGATTTGTGGCACACCAATACCCGCAATAATACGCGTGGTACAGATAGATCCTGGACCAATACCCACTTTTACCGCATCAGCGCCAGCATCACGTAACGCTTTAGCGGCGTCGCCTGTCGCGATATTGCCACCAATAACTTGAATATGAGGAAAGTTCTTTTTAACCCAAGACACTTTATCAATTACGCCACGAGAATGACCATGAGCCGTGTCTACCACCAATACGTCAACATCAGCCGCAACCAACGCTTCAACGCGAGCTTGGGTATCAGCGCCCGTACCAACGGCAGCACCCACACGCAAACGACCTTGCTCATCTTTACAAGCGTTCGGATTATTTTCCGCTTTGGTAAAATCATTAACCGTAATCAAACCACGCAGACGGAAATCATCATTAATTACAATAACTTTTTCAATACGGTGCTCATGCAATAAGCGCTTAATATTCTCATTGCTCTCGCCTTCATGAACCGTCACTAACTGCTCTTTTGGAGTCATAATTTGACTAACGGGAAGACGTAGGTTGGTCTCAAAACGCCAATCACGATGAGTGACAATACCGACGACTTTATCCGTACCCTTTTCAACGACAGGCACACCCGAGATATTATTATCTTGAGTCAACTTTAATAAATCGCCAATGCTCATCTCCGGATGCACGGTAATCGGATCAACGACCGTACCCGCTTCAAACTTTTTGACGCGGCGTACTTGGGTCGCTTGTCGGCTAATATCCATATTTTTATGCAAAATACCCATACCGCCTAGCTGCGCCATAGTAATCGCCATCTCAGACTCAGTGACGGTATCCATAGCAGCAGAGACGAGTGGCAGATTTAAAGTAATATTTTTGGTTAAACGGGTAGATAAATTGGCGGTCTTTGGCAAAACCTCAGAATAGGCTGGTAACAATAAAACGTCATCAAAGGTAAAAGCTTC
>JAUNVX010000060.1:0-3835 GCA_030540615.1 Psychrobacter sp.
TGAATCGGTTGTAGTTTTTGAGTCCGTTTTGGTTTTTGACTCTGATTGAGCTTCTAACTCAGATGTGACTATTGGTTTTGAAGTCGCTATCACCGCTGATTCTACAGGAAGAGCGCTATCATCTACTCTAACGATAGCAACATCTTGCGGTAAATCATCAAATGCTCTAGCGTCACTCTGATCACGTAAGGCTGCTGCTTTTTCAGTGCGCTCTGTTAGCTGCGCCTGGTACTTAAATAGGGCCAAAGTACCAAGTCCACCAATAATGATCACTATCAGCAATATAACGGGGTTGCGCCAAAGAGGGGCAGGTGAGTCGTAGACGATAGGGGTCTCACTAGCAGTGATGGGGGTATTATTGTTATTATTGCCCATCAGTCCTAGATTGACCAAAGGCCGACTGGGCGCAGCTTTGGGTTCTGAAGCAATCTTCAGACGTTGACGACTTAGATAAACATCACTGATTTTGGCCAATTGCAGTAGCCAACGCTGATGAGGAAGCGAGATGGCGGCCATAGGAGCAAAGCTTAGAAGTTCATTGTGAAGGCTTTGACTGGCATTGCTTACCGATCGGCCAATCACTTTGGCATAGTGGGGCACGCCATCATCAGAGGACGCAGGTTGGGGGATCATGGCATTAGCATTTGGCACGGTAAATTTAGTCATCAAAAACCATTGAGGATTAAACTTAGGGGTTGCCGCTAGCGCAAGTTGAGAGTTGCTTGCAGCAGTGGAGACTAATGAGGTATCAATGCTATCTTGAGTTACTGTATCGATTGGGGACTCTATAAAACGCTCAGCAGCCAAAAACTGTGGTTGTAGAGCCAACCATTCATCCACTTCCTCAGCTTCTAAGTGAGCGTAATCGACTAAGATAGCAAGCTCACGTAAACAGATGACAGTCAAGGTCGTTAGCAGTATTTGAACCCCCTTAGCAGGCGCTTTTGCAGCTTGACTGATAGAGTCAATAGATTGTGACAACACCTGTGAGTCCATAAAAAGAGAGTCAGCCACTGTTTGACGATGCGCCATAGCCGCCTCAATGGTGACAAAGTTCATGGCATTGAACTGCCGCAAATCTTTGATAACATTACGAAGCAACAGCTTTTTGATTAAAGTGGCGCTATCTTGATGCTGATGATAGGCCAGTAAAGCACTGACGATGGCTTGTAGGCTGGCTTGTAGGGCTATCTTGGCTTGCGGATAAGACAATTGAGCAATATCTGCCAACAAAGGGGTAAGAGGGAGCGTGTCTTGATACAAAAAGTCATAGACCGACACTCGTGTCGGTGAGATATAGTTCATAATGACATAGCAGTGATGAATGTGACTCTATATTAAGGTGACAATCGCCTTGATACAATCCCTAAATGCACGATACCGAGTAGATGAGGCATAAAAATGACAAGGGTTAAGGTTTGTTCAGGCGATAAAGGGCTGGCTGAGTTTTCTCAACATACTGAGATGCTCTGCTCAGAAAGCTATACCATCCGAATTAATATAGCGAATCAGCGTTTGTCTTTATATCAGTCTGATCAGCTGACCCAAGAGCCAATAGAGCTGGCTGAGTATCAGGTTTCCACTGCCAAAAATGGCATTGGCAGTTTGGAGGGTAGCGGCTGTACGCCCTTAGGCCGTCATCGTATCGAACAAAAGATAGGGGCAGACATGCCTGTGAATACGGTCTTCGTTGGCCGAGTGGCCACGGGCGAGATTTATGATGAGACCTTAAAGCAGCAATATCCTCATAGAGATTGGATATTAAGCCGTATTTTATGGTTGGCAGGCTGCGAAGAAGGGCATAACAAAGGCCAAAATGACCAAGGGATCTGTGATACCTATCAGCGCTACATCTACATCCATGGCACGCCTGATAGCGAACCCATGGGCGTGCCTTTATCCCATGGCTGCGTTCGGATGCGTAATCAAGATATCATCGAGCTATTTGATAGGGTCGCTGTGGGCACTGTGGTTGATATTGTGAATGAGCCTAGCCGTTAGAGGGGTAATCCTACCACTACAAGCTCTTGTCATACTCATGCTATGGCCTGAAACTTAGACAATAAAAAAGGTCAATACCTAGTGATTTGGTATTGACCAGTCTTCAGGCAAAACGACTTAGCTCACCAAAACTTAGGGGCGTTTTTGACCTGTTGCAGGCTCTCAGCGCAAGCTTTCGCAGCATGTTGTTGCTGCGCACTAAAATAGCCCATCGCGAACCAAGCATTGGCATCGTCTTGAGCCTTTTGCTCATAAAATGCAAAGCCTACTATGTCATCGTTGTACTCACCTAAGATATCTTGAGCGGGCTCTAAATACTTTAAAAACTGCTTGGTTTTTTTCTTTTTAAACATAGGAGCGGCAAACTCGCAGATATACCGTAAGCTTTTAAGACGCTTACGAACATCGTGCTGAGCTTCGATGTCTAATTCGGAGAAATGTGAGCTAGCAGTGGCAATTTTGCCAAATAGCTTATCGATAATTTTGCTAACTTTAGGTTTGGCTAGTTTTGAGTCATCTGATGAGTTAGCTCTCCCCATACTGAATTCAATCAGCTCAAGCAAGGTTACTTGAAAGTCATTAGCACGAACGGCATCGATAGGCATGACTTTGAGGCTATCTCGCTCAGCGCTCCAGTCGACAAAAGGTGCACCTTGCTCCTCCAGCATAGGCTGGGTCTTGATTTGCAATATCTCGCGATCTCGGTACTCCCCTAAGAGACTAAAGGTCTGCTTGAGGATAGGCGCCCACTCAGGGTTGATGTCTTCAGAGAAATCACCGAAAAACTTAAGCAAGGTGCGTAGACGCCGGATACCGACACGCAGCTGATGCACATGATTGCCATCATTACTGCCCGCAGCGATAGCACTAGCATTGGGCAATATCTGTAGCATACAATTGTGGGTGGCCGCTTGCAAAAACGCGGATTGGCTCATGTCTTCATAGATATCTAGCTGATTAAGGTCTGACTTGACTGCATCAGAGTGTGGCTTTTGAGCCAGTAGCAGGCTACCACGTTCTGCTTTGGTTACCGTTGATAGGCATAGCTTATAACGCTTGCACCAAGTCTTGGCGACTTCAAACAAAAACCCAACATCGCCTTCAATCAGTTCAAATTCAATCTCTTTTATGTCACTTCTTAGCTCACTGCTGCTGCCATGAACGACTTCTCCGGTGTCATAAGCCACTTCAATAGCGCTATCATCTTTTTTAATCAAGCGCGTGATACGCGTGACGTCAGTGACATAGAGACGAACTAGGGCTTCAGAGAGTTTTTTGAGCTTAAAATCACTAAGAAATTCGGCAATAGCAGTGTCTTTATAGACGCTCAAATCAGGCATCAAGTTATCGGCGGCAATGGCCTGTTCGGCGACTTCAGAATCAAGAATATAATTATGCTCCAATCTAGCTGCCATGCCATCACCACCTGCCTTGATGGTTTGCACCCATTCATCTTCCTCTTTACGAATGCGAAGTGCTACCCCAGACTCTGCTAATAGCTGATCGGGCGTGTCGTAATAATGGGCCGCTAATTGGGCGGTTTCAGATGACTTAATATTGGCCTGACGCAATAGGGCGTCCACTTTATAGTCTGGGACCAAAAACTTCAGCTCAATCTCGTGCATGATTTTCCTTCAAATAATAGACAGAGGTATGTACTCTATCCTAGGGCAGAGCCAAGATAATGACAAGCGAAATTACATGACAGATTCGTGACAATTTTGAGTCTTATAAGATCGGCCTAACAACATGAAAGTTAATATTAAAGTTAATACATAATCTATCGAAGCAGGTCTGTAATTTTTTTGAAGCTGTAGCAGCACTGGACAAGGAT
>JAUNVX010000060.1:3845-14469 GCA_030540615.1 Psychrobacter sp.
GACAATTTTGAGTCTTATAAGATCGGCCTAACGACATGAAAGTTAATATATAAACTATCAGAGCAGGTCTGTAATTTTTTTGAAGCTGTAGCAGCACTGGACAAGGATTAGCCCTTAAATTAGTGTCTGGGCATAGGGAGATATACATTTTATAGAAAGACGCTATAATCAATGAAAATGGGTTAATAACTATAAGTAGAAGCAATATGATGACGTATAGCAATATCAGCAAAGCCTTAGATAATCGGCTACCCCGCCATCAAATAAATGGGATTTTATTAGCCTCTATTTTATCCGCTTTTACGGTAAGTGGTTTAAGTGGTTGCAGCGCTTCAAAAGAAGAGGGCTATGAGGAAGATCAAAGTTATGAGGTGTCCGCTGAAAGTGTGGCAAGTAATGACGCTTCTAATGACAGTGCTTCGGACACGGGCACCGCTAAAGCACGATTAACAGTAGATAACATCAGTGGGGATGCTGAGCAGAGCTTGGGCAGTCAAGTGTCAGACATCGTTATCGCTGGTAAGCAGCTGGTGATTAATGCTAGCGCTGAATTTAAAGTCGAAGATGTGGTCAAGTCAGTCGCGAGTATCGAGAGCCTAACACGGCAGCAAGGTGGCTATGTGGCACTGAGCCGCATCAGTAATGAGGAGCGCAGTAGCCAGAGCTTTAGTAGGGGTAACCAAGAGGTAACGCTGAGTACTTATGAGCGTCAAGCTACGATGACCGTGAGGATTCCCCGAGAGAAAGTTACTGCCTTTATGCAGCAGGTGCAGCAACAAGTGGCGTTTTTGCAGCAACAGCAATTTACGGCTGAAGATGTGACGCTAGACATTTATAAACGTCAACTTGAGGCTCAATTAAATGGTCAGATGGCCAAGGAGTTAAGTGAGCAGCGCCTAGCGAGCCAAAATGAAAAACAACAAACCAGTAATGTTAATACTATCGCGGCCACCTATTCGGCACGTCAGCAGCAGCAATATGCAAAGCTTGCGCAGATGGAGATAGCCGATAGGATGAGGTTCAGTACCATTGAATTGAAATTTACTCAACCCATGAGCACTTATAAAGAAGTCACACAAAACTTGCAAGCGGTGATTGACGCCGAGTCGCCAAGTTTCGCCACTAGGGCAAGTGAAGCATTTAGGGGAGGGTGGGAGATACTGCAAAGCATTGTTATCGGGATTATTATGCTATGGTGGTTATGGGCTTTAATCGCGCTAAGTTATCTGACGTTTAAAGGGCTAAAAATCATTTATCGACGATTTGTCAAAGCTAAGCTGCGCAGAAAACAAGCGGTTCGAGCCAATAATAAACCCAAAAGTTCCTTGGTAAAATCGTCCTCTGATAGCGCACTGCCGCCAAATCCACCTGCTGACTCTTAGATAGGGTGATAATAAGCTAAATTAAATTTAAGGTTTGTCAGGCTGTAAGAGTTGAAATATCTTTTTTACATGGCTTATATTAGAAAAACTAGACAATAAAAAACCGCCCTACATTGTGTAGAGCGGTTTTTTAGTAGTTTAGCGAGGCCAATATCATTAAAACTTATTGACCTGCTAATCCAGCTGATTGATGGGCTAAATTAGAACTGGTTCATGGTGTTCTTTTCGCCGCCTGCTTTAAGCGCCATATCACCTGAGAAAATCTCTTTGTGATCATCGCCTAAATCAGAACCAGCCATGGCTTGGTGCTTAACACAAGAGATACCTTCACGGATTTCTTTACGCTGAACGCCGGCTGCATAAGCCAGCATACCGTCTTCACCGAAATAGCCTTTAGCAAGCTCATGAACGCTTAGGGCAGTGGTGTGGTAAGTCGGTAGCGTGATTAAGTGATGGAATACGCCAGCTTCACGTGACGCATCACGTTGGAAGTTACGAGCAGCGTCGTCAGCTGCTGTATCTAACTCAGTACCATCATAATCAGCGCTCATCAAGTTATCTTTATCATACGCTGAGATGTCTTTACCTTCTTCTTCCCACTGAGCGATCACTTGCTTACGGAAGTTAAGCGTCCAGTTGAACGATGGGCTGTTGTTATAAACTAGCTTCGCTTTTGGCTGCTGCTCTTTAATACGATCAACCATCATTTTGATGTGTTCAACGTCTGGCGTAGGTGTTTCGATCCAAAGTAAATCAGCGCCGTTTTCAAGAGCGGTAACACAATCAAGCACAACACGGTCAATGTTAGTGTCTTCACGGAATTGGAATAGACCGTTTGGTAGACGAACTGGGCGAACCAGCTTACCATCACGCTTCAATAGTACGTCGTTTTCTTTGGCTTCATTGATGTCAATCTCTTCAACATCAATGAAATCGATGTATTTAGAGGCAAGGTCACCTGGCTTTTCAGAAACAGGGATTTTTTGAGTCAATGACGCACCTTCAGAGTCAGTACGAGCAACGATGATGCCGTTGTCAACACCAAGCTCTAAGAAAGCATAGCGAATAGCATTAATCTTAGAGATGAAGTCTTCATGCGGTACTGTTACTTTACCAGCTTGGTGACCACACTGCTTGGCATCAGAAACTTGGTTTTCAACCTGAATGGCACAAGCACCTGCTTCGATCATAGCTTTGGTTAGCAAGTAAGTCGCTTCTTCGTTACCGAAACCGGCATCGATATCGGCAATGATTGGCACAACATGAGACTCAAAATTATCGATTTTCGCTTGGATTTCGCTGGTGTCTTTACCAGCAGATTTTGCCGCATTTAGCTCACGGAAGTAGTCATTCAATACTTTAGCGTCAGCTTGACGTAAGAAAGTATAAATCTCTTCGATAAGTGCAGGAACAGTTGTCTTCTCATGCATAGATTGGTCAGGTAAAGGACCAAGCTCTGAGCGAAGGGCAGCTACCATCCAGCCTGATAGATAGATGTAACGCTTTGAAGTAGTACCAAAGTATTTTTTGGCAGCATACATAGACTGCTGAGCGATGAAACCATGCCAAGCACCTAAAGACTGCGTATACTTAGAAGTATCAGCGTCATACTCTTCCATATCTTTACGCATGATATCAGCAGTATATTTTGCAATATCAAGACCCGTTTTAAAACGGTTTTGAACCATCATGCGGGCCGCATCAGTCTCGCTGATGTTCTGCCAGTTGCCATGTTTGGCTTTAATTTCGCGGATATGATCAATTGCTGATGTATAAGTAGACATCAATATTCTCCTTGGTTGTAAGATAAGTGAAGCGGATGAAACTTGTAAACTTAATAGAAGCTATTAAATTAGGAGCTATTAAATTTATAATGAATGTAGTCAAGATAATGCAGTGGGTTTTAATAACAGCGCTCTGGTACGCTGACGGCTACTACCCTAAACAAAGCCCAAGAATAATTCAAGCCTAAATTCACATATAGATACAGATTTGAGTCGTTAGCTACTACACTGCGAATAGGTCAAATCTTAACTAAAAAACCCATTAGGGAGTAAATTCTCATAAAATAATAGGACTTGATATGATGCAAGTCCTATTAGCTCTTGTGTATCACTATAACGAGATTACCTTAATTTATCTAATTTATGCTGCTTATCTTGGGTATTTTTTCAAACTATAGTACAATAACCACAAGGGTTTAAGACCACTAAAAATGGCATTTTGTCATTAAAGATTATAAATTTGCTAGTCATGAGTATCTAAAGAGAAAAATCTATGAATTTGCAACGAGTGGATCTCAATTTGTTGGTACATCTAGACGTGCTGTTAAGAGAAAAAAACGTCACTCGCGCAGCTGAACAGTTGGGCATTACCCAACCGGCGATGAGTAATATTCTGCGCCGATTAAGAAAACTGTTTAATGACCCCCTTTTGGTTCGATCCTCTGAGGGCATGACGCCGACAGAGCGCGCCTTAGAGCTACAACCGCGTATTCGTGAGATATTAGCCGACCTTACCCAAGTTTTGGAGCCTCGCACTGAGTTCCGCCCTTATAGTACCTCGCGGGTGTTCCGTATTATGACCTCTGATTATGCCGAGGCGACCTTAGTACCGCGCTTGGTCAAAGCCCTTCGCTCTGAAGCGCCCAATGTTATCTTAGACTTTTTGACCCCATCCGATGTGTCTTATCGAGATATGGAGCAGGGGCGAGTGGACCTAGCCATTAACCGATTTAATGAGATTCCGCAGAGCTTTCATCAGGTCCTGGTATGGCGAGATACTTTTAGCTGCTTGCTATCTGCTGAGAGTCCCTATATCAATCGCTTTAATCTCAAAAACTATCTCAAAGCCCAACACGTTTGGGTCTCCAAAACAGGGATGGGCGTAGGCTTCGGGGTCAATCCTGATAAGTCGGGCGGCCTTGGGTCTATTGACCAAGCCCTTCAGCGACTGGGTCAAAAGCGTCAGATTAGCGTCTTTACTCGGCATTATCAGATGCCTGCAATGCTGGCGGCCAATAAAGATTTGATTGCCACTTTACCGACACGAGTGGCGAGAATGCAAGCGACCAATGACAGCATCGTGATGAAAGAGCCACCGTTTTTTATCCCTGAGTTTGAGCTGACCATGGCTTGGTCACCGTTACTTCAGCATCATCCCGCGCATCGCTGGCTTCGCCAGCTCATTATGCATGTGGCACGTCAGGTGGTGGCTGATGAGGATGGTGCTGAGCATGAAATGCCAGTGATTAATCATCTGTTTTAAGGGCACATCTTTTTTACGGGTACATTATCCACTTTTAAACCACCTTTCGATTAGGTGGTTTTTTATTGTTTGGTTAGCGAGCTAATCTAAGCTTAATGAAAACTGCTCAATAAAGCACTCAATAAGAATAAATAATTGTTTGAATGTATCACCATTGTCGCAAGGCTCCTTTACCAAAAGCCCTCATCTGCAACATCTCCTCCACATAACTTTATAACTTGTAAAATTCTTATGGATAGTCTTTGATATGCTATAGCAATCAAGAACTTATTAATCAAAGACCTTAGTAATCAAGTATTTATTGACTGTTATTTATTCATCTATTAGCTGCTCAAGCTGCTTAGCAAATAGAGTTTCAAGATTTTTTGAACGTCTTTAAAAATAATACATCTTTAGAAATTCATCAAACATCAAATCAAACAAGGACAAGACCTATGTCAGACATTACCACCATTAATCCGGCCACTGGCGAACAAGTAGCCACTTACGACTATATGAATACAGAACAAATTAATAAAATCATCGATGAATCGCATAAAGCGTTTTTGCAATGGCGTGAAACCAGCTTAGAGGAGCGGGTAGAAGTTATTCGTTCAATAGCAGATAGCTTAATGAAGCACAAAGATGAATTGGCTAAATTAATGACCGAAGAGCGCGGTAAGCTTTACTCTCATAGCCTGCAAGAAGTAGACTTATGCAAGCATATTTGTGATTATACGGCTGCCAACGGCGTCAGTGCATTAGCAGATGATGAGCGTGAAGCGTCTGGGCTTAAAAAAGGCATTATTACTTATCAGCCCATCGGTATTGTTTATGGTATCCAGCCTTGGAACTATCCAGCTTATCAAGTGTTTCGATATACCATCGCCAATCTCATGGCGGGCAATAGTATTCTGCTAAAACATGCCTCAAACGTCACTGGCTCTGGTCTATTGATTGAGAAAATATTTCATGAATCTAGATTACCCAGCGCACTGTTTCGAGCGCTAATTATCAATCACGATCAATCTGAAAAAGTAATTAATCATGACAAAGTGCGCGGTGTGACCTTAACGGGTAGTGATAAAGCTGGAAGTGTTGTTGCTCAGCAAGCCGCCAAAGCCATTAAGAAAACTGTGATGGAGCTTGGCTCTAATGATGCCTTTATTGTCCTTGATGATGCTGACCTTAAGTTGGCGGTTGAGACCTGTGCTCATGCGCGTCTTTATAACAACGGTGAGACTTGTATTGCTGCCAAGCGCTTTATAGTAGTCGATAGTATCTATGATGACTTTAAATCGCGAATCATTGCCAAATTTAAAGAATATACCTTAGGTGACCCCATGCAGGATGATAGTAGAATTGGTCCACTATCAAGTATGGGTCAACGAGATACTCTTCAAAAGCAAGTAGAAGAGAGTGTGAGTAAGGGCGCTATTGTAACTTTGGGAGGAGAGTTGCCAGATGCCAGTAGTGGTCTAAATCCTAAAGGGGCTTATTATCCTGCCACTATTTTGGAGAATATCAAGCCCGGCCAACCGGCTTATGACGATGAATTATTTGGCCCTGTCGCGTCACTAATTCGTGCAAAAGACAGTGACGATGCTATGCGTATTGCCAATGACAGTCGCTATGGTTTGGGTGGCGCGATCTTCTCAAAAGATGAAGATAAAGCAATTGAGATGGCCAAAAAATATTTCGATACGGGAATGGTCTATATCAATGGTTATGATTTAGTGCACCCAGCGTTGCCTTTTGGTGGGGTCAAAAACTCGGGCTATGGCCGTGAACATGGCGGATTTGGCGTCAAAGAGTTTGTGAATATAAAATCCATTCATGTGGTGGGTAAAAGCCCAGAGGCATAACGGCTAACGCTTAAAAGTAAGTCTTAGACAGCGGCTTTTTCACCAGAGCCAATTTAACTTATCTAGTCGAGCATTTAAAAAAGCCCCAACTGATATGATTCAGTTGGGGCTTTACTATACAAGATAATAAGGGCAAATGGATAAGGGTTAGTTAATGTTAAACGCTAATTAAGCCCTCGATATTTAAAATCCTTATTGACTCCATAGTTTAAAGGGTAGGGGGGGCAAATGACAATGAAGGCTCACGTGATTAGAGGTGGCTGAACCGTTATCAAAAGCATCACTTACAGCATCATTTTCATTCAAACATTTTTGGTCA
Organism: Psychrobacter sp.; assembly: GCA_030540615.1. Lineage (GTDB taxonomy): Bacteria > Pseudomonadota > Gammaproteobacteria > Pseudomonadales > Moraxellaceae > Psychrobacter. Next base: position 10,658 of record JAUNVX010000060.1, read on the forward strand.
AATACCGAGGCAGGGATGACCCCATAAGCGATAAGCAGGATAGTCCAAGGCAATAATTGATGCTCAAGTCTTTGCACTTTAGCTTGCAGTGATTCAGCAGACTCATTACCAGTGACTGACAGCATAGCTTGAGTCAACACTTGACCTGCATCGAGCTCAGCGGTGACCACATGAATACTACAGCCATGCAAGCGCTCTCCTGATTTAAGGACGCGAGCATGGGTGTCTAGGCCTTTATAGTTAGGCAACAATGAGGGATGCAGGTTAATCATTGGGGCTGGGGCGCTCTCAATGAAGTCGCCGCTCAATACTCGCATAAAGCCTGCGAGCACTATGAGATCCGGCTGCCAACTATCCAGTTGCGCTTTGGCATGACGCTCAAAGGTTTTGATGCCCATGCGCTTGCCCGCATTATCACCACTAGCAATATGCGATAACACCGCAGTATCGATGCCTGCTTGCTCAGCGCGAGTGATGGCATAAGCCTCTTTGACATTGCTAATCACCCCAACGATTTCTATGGGCAACTCGCCGGACTGCATCGCATCAATCAATACTTGCAAATTACTGCCGCTACCTGAGACCAATACCGCTATTTTTAACCTAACGGGGTTAGCCGTATCAGGACGAGCCGTCGCCTTAGAAGCTGACATTAAATATAATCCACCGCTGCCATATTCTCTTGACGAGATACCATCTTACCTAACTGCCAAGCATGCTCCCCTGCGACGATTAAGGTTTCAATCGTTAGACTGGCCTGATCAGCAGGCACGACGATGACAAAACCAACCCCGCAGTTAAAGGTGCGGTACATCTCAGATTGCTCAATATTGCCTTGCTGCTGTAACCAATGAAACAGTTCAGGCAGCTGCCAGCTTTGAGTATCAATCTGGGCAGTTAGGCCCTCAGGTAGCACACGAGGCAGGTTCTCAGTCAAGCCGCCACCCGTAATATGACTCATCGCATGCAAGTTTGCATTGCCGATTTTGTTTTGCAAAGCCTTAATAGCTTTGACATATATTTTGGTTGGGGCCATGAGGGCATCTGCGATAGGCTGATTGTCCAGCTGAATATCGCTAGTATTGATATCAGCGCCGCTGACTTCGATGACTTTACGAATCAGCGAGTAGCCATTTGAATGAGCGCCGCTAGAAGCCACTGCTATTAAAGCATCACCTTCGGCAACATTTGCCCCAGTGATGACCTCAGACTCTTCAACCACGCCCACACAAAACCCAGCTAAGTCATAATCATCATCTTGATACATCCCTGGCATCTCTGCAGTCTCACCGCCGATGAGCGCGCAGCCTGCTTGCTGACAGCCCTCGCCAATACCACTCACCACATCCACGGCTGTATCGACATCAAGCTTACCTGTGGCGTAATAATCCAAAAAGAATAAGGGCTCAGCACCGCAGACCAAAAGATCATTAACGCACATGGCCACCAAATCGATACCAATGGTGTCATGACGACCTAACTGCAGCGCCAACTTAAGCTTGGTACCGACCCCATCAGTTCCAGAGACCAGCAAAGGCGAAGTATAGCCTTGGGGGATACGGCATAAGGCACCAAAGCCGCCTAGACCACCGACCACTTCAGGACGAGTAGTGGCACGGGCCACAGACTTAATACGTTGGACCAATGCATCACCGGCATCAATGTCCACGCCAGCATCTTTATAGCTTAAAGAAGGGGAGTTGCTCATGAGAGGAGGGCTACCTGTAATCAAAAGTATGGTAAAAAGCTTAGGATAATATATTAGTCGCTCATTATAACTAATTATAGCCAGCTGTCACAAAATCATTCCAAGATAAATATGGGATATCTTAATAGAGATTTTAACTTCGCTGCCCTAACTTATCTGTGGCTGTCCTAAATAGTCTGATTTGGCTTAAGGTCTAAACATTATTTGAAGGCATATATGTCGTTAAGTCAGGATATGGTTATATTAGGACAAGGTTAATTAAGAAGGGAACATAAAGATGCAGGCACATTAAGATAAGGTAATATTAAACAGGCCTAATGCCATCATAGGGCCAATAAAGCCCCGTGGCTCTTTGAGTCAGCCTTATAACATAGCCAATAGCTACAAAAAAAATCCATTTGCAAAGTAAGACTGCGATAATATTAGCGAAACATACAAATAGACTATCGATACGCATTACACCATGGGTGATTGATTGTCTTTTTTAACGAATGGCACACTGAATAAACCTCACTTAATCAGCTTTACTTAATAAATACAGTAACTGGCGTTATGCTAGCAAGGTTTTAGGGAATCATCACGATGCACACCAAGTCTATTGATCCATTTTTTCGGCGATTGTTCATTGTCGTTGGCATGATTATCTCATTAATTCTATTGCATATGATGATGCCAGTAATCATTCCTTTCGTGGTGGCCTTCTTTCTGGCTTATCTGTTCAATCCCTTGGTCGAAAAGTTAAGCCAGTATGTGCGCCGCTGGATTGCCATATTAATTGTTTATACCACCATTACGACTGTCATGGTCACCTTATTATGGTGGTTAATCCCCACGCTTTGGGCGCAGCTGCAAGATGCTTGGGAGTATTTGCCTAAGATAATCACTTGGTACAATGATGTGGTCCGAGGCTGGGTGTCTCATAATACTCGGTTCAAGTTGCCAGAGCTTCAGTCCAAAGGACTTTCTGAGACCTTAGTGGTCTATATGCAAAAAAACTATAGTGCCGGTGATGCAGGCTCACTCATGAGTCAGGTATTGGCCTCAAGCATGACCTTTTTGAATAATGCAGGGTTGATTGTCTTAGTGCCTATTTTGACCTTTTACTTTTTATTCAATTGGAATGAGCGCTTACATCAGTGGAAATTAGCCATTCCGACAGGTTATGCCAAAAAGACCATCCAGATTTGTCAAGAGTGTGACCAAGCTCTCAAGCAATTTATCAAAGGTCAGCTGCTAGTCATGATATTATTAGGCATTATTTATGCAGTTCAATTACAACTGATTGGCTTAGAGCTTGGACTGATTATCGGGATGGTTGCAGGTATCGCCAGCTTCGTACCTTATTTGGGCTTTGGTATTGGTTTTATCGCTGCTATTACCACCGGGCTGTTTCAATTTGGCTTAGACTGGTTTCATTTGGGCTTAATCGTTGGCGCGTTTTTGATTGGGCAAGCGATTGAGGGTTATGTCTTGCAGCCCTTATTACTAGGCGATAAGATTGGACTTTCACCGCTTTGGGTGATGTTTGCTGTCCTTGCTGGTGCCAGCCTACTCGGTTTCGTTGGGATGCTCATCGCCCTACCTGTTTCTGCTGTCCTTAACGTGTTATTTCGTCATCTATATGACGCTTATCTTGCCAGCGATTTTTATAAAGGTCGTCACCAACTCAAGCTATTTGACTAGCCAAGATGGTGATGGGCCTTTGCTAGTGATTCAAACGGTAGGCTTGTTATTGATTTTATAAATATGATATATATAGCGGTTATCTAATCCTAGCTATGATACCTCTAGGAGGCTTCTAGCAATGATACTTAAGGCTTTAATAGAGACTTAAACTATCAATGCGAAACTGACATGGTTAGGGTGATATAATGCTTTCATTAACGTTATTTTAATAGAATGGTTTTATACTGGCTTGATATTAAAAAGCCTAATATTAAAAAACCTTAATAGTGAAAGACAATTGATAGTCAGATGGATTCATTTAGACCTCTAAGTCAAACAAGAAAGTAAGTGATATAAGAAATCTAGTGGTTTTACCCCGTAATTTGAGTTGAATGCCTATGGCAGATGCACAGCTGAGCCTTAATTTAGAGATTAAACA
>JAUNVX010000061.1:0-5790 GCA_030540615.1 Psychrobacter sp.
TAACAAGCTATGAGGAATATCAATATGCGTAACCAATTAATGATTGCAACTTTGGCATCAACCATGGTACTAGCTGGCTGTGCTACTGATCCTGCTACTGGTCAGCAAACTATCAATAAAACAGCTCTAGGTGCTTTAGCGGGTGCAGCAGGTGGTGCAGCCATCTCTAAAGCAACTGGCGGTGATAAAACTGGCCGTGATGCTGCTATTGGTGCGGCTTTGGGTGCAGGCGTTGGTCTATATATGGATACCCAAGCCAAGAAGCTTCAGGAACAAATGCAAGGAACAGGCGTAACGGTTGAAAAGAACCCTACTACGGGTAACATCGACATGGTTATGCCAGGCAACATCACGTTTGCTTATGATGATGCGCGCTTAAATCCAAGCTTTATGCCAACTTTAGATAAACTTGCTAGCACTATGGTTGAATATGGTCAAACCACAGTAACTGTAGCGGGTCATACTGATAGCAATGGCTCTGATTCTTACAACATGAATCTATCGCGTGAGCGTGCTATGGCAGTGACTAACTATCTAATCGCTCGTGGCGTTAGTGCTAACCGTATCAATATCGCGCCTTATGGTGAGTCTCGTCCGGTGGCTACTAATGCTACTGAAGCAGGTCGTCAGCAAAACCGCCGTGTTGAGCTAACTATTAATGCCCCAAGAAGCCTTAACTAATTAGGCATTAATTACTTTAATTATTATTAAGCTTAGCCTTATAAAAGAAGCCAGCATTTTTGCTGGCTTTTTTGCGCTCAAATAAACATTTGATAATAATTCTCAATACCATTATAATTCGCATTAACTCATATGGACCCCGCCATTAATTAGCAAAATGGGTATTTATGGCCATATTGACTGCTTTGTTCCATATTTTCAGGCTTTTACTAGACTCTAAGAGTAAGATTAGCCGCTTTCAGCAATGATGCTGCTGCTCTACCTAAGGATTATTCATGGCAATGAACTTTAAAAAAATCAATAAAACGATAACTATACCTCATCTTAATACACGCTCTTTTCAATCCGCTATGTCCTCATCGGGTTGCGCAGCCTCAATATCAAAGCGGCAATCAGCCTTAGTATTGGCCCTATCAGCACTGCTTATGGTAAGTGGGTGTACAAAAAAAACAGAAGAAGCGACATCAGACACTACCGCTCAAACCGCAACCGAGGAGACCCCGGCATCTGGCAAAGAGCAGCCCGTCACAGGGGCCGCTTCTGAGGCCAGTATGGATCGTTTGCTCGTCAGTTATGCTGATATGGCTCAGGCTGCTTATGAAGATGCTCTAGCGGGCGCTAAAAGTTTAGAAACCGCTATCGATACCTTTGTTGCGGAACCGACAGAAGCCAATTTAGCAAATGCTAAAGCTGCTTATAAGGCTGCGCGCCAACCTTATTCGCAGACAGAAGTCTTCAGATTCGACGAAGGTTTTGTGAGAGCCGATGACAAACGCAAAATTAATAGTGTCGATGGTTGGGAAGGTCAAGTCAATGCTTGGCCTTTGGATGAGGCGCTCATTGATTATGTTAGTGATGACTATGCTGGTGAATACAAGGCCAAGGACAATATCATTAATAGCGACAGTATTACCGTGGGTAGCTTAAAGCAGGATACTAAGACAATCACACCTGAGCTATTGGCTGAGATGAACGAAATTGGCGGTAGTGAGGCCAACGTGACCACAGGCTATCATGCCATTGAGTTTCTATTATGGGGTCAAGATATCAACGGAACAGGCGAGGGTGCAGGCAATCGGCCTGTCAGTGATTATGCTACCAAAGAAGGTCAGTGCACCAGCGGCAGTACTGTCAATAAAGATATCAAGATATGTGAGCGCCGAGGTGAGTATCTCAAAGCAGCCGCCAAACTATTGGTCAATGATTTATCCGATATGGTAGCGCAGTGGCAACCCAATACTACAGACACCCTCCGCGCAGATATGATGGCTCGAAAAGATGACAACGCGCTGCGTCAAATCATGTATCAGATGGGCAGCCTGTCTCTAGGCGAGCTGGCCTCAGAGCGTATGCAAGTCGCCTTTGTGACAGGGTCGACAGAGGATGAGCATGAGTGCTTTAGTGATTTGACCCATCTAAGCTATGCCAATAATGCTCGGGGTATCGACAATGTCTTTAATGGCAGCTATCAGACGACCGCGGGTAAAAGTGTGGGTGGTTATGGTCTAAAGCAATATCTAATTGACTCAGGTCATCAGACAGAGGCCGATAAGCTTGCTGCTGACTTTAAGAGAGTCAATGATAGCTTTGCCGTTATCGTTGATCAAGGTGAAAATGAGAACATTAAGATTGATCAGATGATTGCCACAGTAGGTCAAGCCGCTAAGCATAATATTTCAGCGGCAGACCAAACCAAGCGCCGCGGCTGGATTGAGTCGGCTATTAATGAGCTCAAAGAGCTCACATCTGGGATTGAAAGTGCCGCAAAGTCAGTGGGTATTGACAACCTTGATGCCGATGCTGGGTCACAGTTTTAGTCAAGGGCTCTGACTGATGATTTGTCAATGGACATGACGCTGCTTTATTGGCTTTCTTTGCACACTGTCAGCATATCTGGCAGTGTGTTTTGTGATTTTGAGACCGCATAGCAAGCAAGGCAATAGATGTCAAACCAATGATAAGGGAAAGAGCAATGCAATCTTGCGATATGGCAAGGAGGGTTAATCGAGATGCTCTGAGATATAGACTGATAGCAACGCTAATCATCACGGCGGCTTTCACCACTAGCGCTTGTCAGCCTAAGAGCGAAGAGCGAAGCCAACAGCAGGCTAGTGATTCAGCAACTAATGCTACGGCTAAAGATACATTGCTCCCAAGACAACGGTTAATTGAGAAGTTGGCAGATACGTCTTATCAGATGCTTATCACCTTTGATGCGCAAGAGATAAAGCAAGGAGGCGATACCGGTCTTAGTATCACCAGTAGCGAGAGCTACTCTAAACCGTCCTCCAATATCCCCGCCTCCAGAAAGGGTGACTTTTTTATTGGGAATGCTTTTTTTAAGCAGCCTTGGGTGAGTGCTCCCGCTAGTACCGACAGCCGTGATGGCTTAGGGCCCTTATTCAATGTGGCCGCCTGCCAATCTTGCCATATCAAAGATGGTCGGGGTCATGCGCCTATGAGTGCGAGTGATGACGCCGACAGTTTACTGATTCGGTTAGCCATGCCCGCAACGACACCAGAACAACAGCAAAAGCTACAAAACTCGCTAATCGAAAAAGTACCGCACCCAGTATATGGCGGCCAATTACAAGATAGAGGGGTTCAAGGGGTAGCTGCCGAGGCCAAAATCGAAGTAATCTGGGCTGATGTTCCCGTAACGTTTGCGGACGGCTATGTAGAGACGCTGCGTCGACCTACTTATACCCTTACCAGCCCTGGATACGGTAAGTTTGATGACGCGCTAATGATATCACCCCGAGTGGCTTTGCCCATGATAGGATTGGGACTGCTTGAGCAGATAGCGGACACTGATATCAAGGCCCAAGCGGATGTCAATGATCAAGATAGCAATGGCATTTCAGGTAAGTTTAATTGGGTCTTAGACCCTGAAACAGGCAAGACGGCACTAGGGCGATTTGGTTGGAAGGCTGGTCAGACTAGGCTCATCACTCAGAATCAGAGCGCCTTTAACGAGGACATGGGACTAACGTCGCGTATTCGACCTATCGAATCTTGTACTAAAGCCCAAGTTGACTGTTTAAACTCCCCCTCAGGGGCGGATGATCAGGGAGATGGTCAGTCGCCTGTCGAGGTCAGCGATGATGTCGCTAAATTTGTGGCGTTTTATACCCGTAACTTGGCAGTGCCGCATAGAAGAGAGGCGGACAACTTACAAGTTTTGGCCGGTAAGCAGCATTTTTATAAGTTTGGCTGCATCAACTGTCATACGCCCCGTTATAAACTCCCTACTACCCAAGATGATTGCCTTGAGCAGCATGGCCAAATCATTTATCCCTATACTGACCTGCTCTTACACGATATGGGAGATGATCTTGCAGATCGTACCATAGCGGGCAAGCTACCCTCTAAAGAGGCTCAAGTGGAGTTTTTGGCAACCTCGTATGAATGGCGAACGCCCGCTCTTTGGGGTATTGGACTTGCCCAAACTGTCGACCCACAAGCGACTTTTTTGCATGATGGCCGAGCACGAACGCCCATGGAAGCCGTGTTATGGCATGGCGGCGAAGCAATGCAGGCCAAGCAACAGGTATTACAGCTGGACAAAAAAGGTAGAGAAGAGCTTAAGGCTTTTTTAGGCTCGCTATAAAAGGGGCTGACTTAAAAAGGGGCTAATCTAGAAAAGCGGCTAATTGATTTATTAGTCCAATACCAACCAAAATAATGATTTTATTATGATAATGAGACTTTTATGAAAAAATATCAGGCCATTGCAATGGCTTTATCAGCTTTAAGCGCTGGGTTGTTAATTAGCTGTGCAAAACCGAATAACGATACAGCTAATCAAAATGCTACTAGCAAAGAAGCAAGGCCTCAACAAGCAAATCCACAAGAGACAGGCAATGAGGCAAATCATGAAGAGGTAAGCACTCAAAGTCAAGACGCCGCCGCTAATAACTCCAAAGCGACTGAGGTGTCCTCTATTTCAGCTGAAGCGCAATCGGCCTATTTAACTCATGTGGCAAAGGATATTGTCATCCCTGCATATCATGACGCCGTCAAGCAAAGCGAGATGCTGAACACCTTAGCCAAAAAGCATTGTGCTACAGGAGCCGTCCAAGGGGAGCCATTACTTGAGCTGCGCGGTCAGTGGATTAAATTGGCGCAAGCTTGGGCTGCGGCTGAGATGATTAACTTTGGTCCTGCCACTCAAAGCATGAGCAATCTGTATATCAACTACTATCCTGATGAGCGGGGGCTGGTCCATAACGGCGTAGCTGAGCTTATAGCTAGCAATCCTAATTTGACGCCAGAGCAGTTGGCGCAGCAGAGTGCAGTGGTTCAGGGCGTTCCTGGCCTTGAAGAAGCTCTGTTTGCTCAAGATAGTTTAAAGACGCCGCAGTGTAACTATGTTATTAGTGCAAGCAGCGCCCTAAATACTCGGCTCATGGCCATCGAAAAACAATGGCAAGACACCTCAGTGGCATTATTGGCCATAGATAAAACAGCAGAATCAGACCAAGGCCTTAATCAGTGGGTTAACTCTCTGCTCTCCTTTATCGAAACCATGAAATCTACAGCTATCGACCAGCCATTAGGGCTAACGGGCAATAAAAAGGGTCATTTACCAGCTGATAGTGCGGGTCAAAGCCGCGCTATTATCAATGCCAAATTGGCCACTTTAAATAAAGTCCTGACCGACCCTGTACTAACTGCCATGCTACAGGCTAATCCAGATGGCAATGCAGTAGGCGATAAGTTATTAACTGCCTTGTCTCAAGCGGCGACATTATTGGCACAGATGCCCAATGACATTGGTCAAGCTGATAAAGCCACTCAGCAAAAACTGTTGAACCACTTGACCTCCATTACTCAGATTATCAAGCGAGAGCTGATTCCGGCACTTGGCGTTCGGGTAGGCTTTAACAGCACTGATGGTGATTGAACAATGCAAACGCTTGGGTTACAACTGGCCAAAACATTGGCATTATCCGCTATAGGCACAACGGCACTTGTCGCTGGTCATCATTTCAGCCGTCGTCAGCATCAGGCGGATGCCACTATATTAGATTACCCTAGAGGGGCCAGACTTGAATTAGCCAAGCTGATAGAGGCGAGTAAAGCTGGCGCAAACGCTTTTTATCAGGC
>JAUNVX010000061.1:5890-14439 GCA_030540615.1 Psychrobacter sp.
TACAAGGCCGGCAAGTGGTGGTGATGGGGCGCAGACCGAGCGAGAACTTTTGGGTATTAGAGTGCGCCAATGGTCACATTCAGCATTTGGTAAAGGCGCAAACCAATCGCCACTTTTATGGTCATGCCTGCTATAGCTTGGATGGCAAGCTGCTCTATGTGACAGAGAATGACACGGTTACTTTGGCGGGCAAAATCGGTATCTATGAAGTGGCTCAGGGCTATCAGAAAGTAGCTGAATTTGACACTCATGGTGTTGGGCCTCATGAGTTGGTGATGCATCCAGACAATGAGACTCTAATTATTGCTAATGGGGGCATTAAGACCGAAAAAGCCTCTCGCGAAGAGCTCAATCTCGATACTATGCGGCCGTCACTGGTCTATCTCGACCGTCATGATGGTCGCCTGTTGGAGCAGGTATTGCCTCAGCACAATCAGATGAGTATTCGTCATCTGGATATTCATGACAATGGCACAGTGATGATTGGGATTCAGTTTCAAGGGGCACCGCATATTAACGTGCCGCTGGTATTGACCCATCAACGCGGCGATTCTGAGTTGAAACCATTGATGATGCAAGATAATCAGTGGTACTGTTTCCATCAGTATATTGCTAGTGTGGCACTCGACTCTGCGAATCAATTATTGTGCGTGACCAGTCCTATTGGGGGCTGCGCAGTGGTTTTTGACTTGCGAACACGTAAGGCAATAAAGACCGTTCAGTTGCCCGACTGTGCGGGCGCTTCGGTGCTAAAGGTTGGGTCTGATAATAACTGCAAGACGTCTAGTGGTTTTATCGTCAGCGACGGTCAAGGAGTCCTCACAACTTTGACGCTGGATAATCAAGTAAATCCTAATAATCCTTGGCAAATTAAGGTAGAATCTGTCCATCATAAAATGTCTTTTGACAATCATCTACAAGCGCTATAAGTCTTTTGCGCTATGAGCGTAGTAAATCTATGAGCGTAGGTCAGTCTGCCAAAGTCTCAAGCCAAGCTTTACCAAAAGCCTATCAACTGGTTTGTGAGCGCCTAAGTGCTGACGGTATTAGGCTAGAAGTCACTCGAAAACGGGTCAAAAACATTAACTTTCGCCTAAAACCCAACTTATTAGTCGTCTCAGCGCCCAAATCTATCAGTGATGCCCATATTGCTGCTGCGCTAACGAGGCGATTAAATTGGGTCCTCACTCACCACCCAAAAGTGTTGATTGCCTATCAAAATAGTCAACAAATCCAACAAGACAACCAGCAGCAGACCTCTTCCTCAATGGACCCGCAGATAGTCAAGCTTTGGGGCAAGCCAGTGGATGAGCTGCTGACTGAATCCCAACGGTTAAAGTTGTATCGTCAGGCCTTGGGCGAGGTTATGCCCGCATTATTTGCCAAATGGCAACCTATCGTTGGTCAAAGCGCCAGTGAGCAGCGTATCAAAAAGATGAGCACCCGTTGGGGCAGTTGCAATATTAGGGCACGGAGAATCTGGCTGTCGGTTTATCTGCCTGCCTATCCCCTTGAGTGCACTGAATACGTCATCGTTCATGAGCTTTGTCATTTGCATCATGCCAATCATAGCGCAAAGTTTTGGTCAGAGGTAAAATCAGCAATGCCAGACTATAAACGTTGGCATGATATGCTGGCAGGCAAGCGCTCATTGCTTAAGCCTAGTGATATTGACTGATTATCAGGTAGAATAAGCATCGAAATAGAAAACAAGTCACTGACAGAATATTTTATGGATAGCAACTTATGGATAGCAATAATGATAAACCTGCACCCTTAAATGCTGAATTTTGGCAGCAGCGGTACGAAGCAGGACAGATTGGCTGGGATATGGGGCAAGTGTCGCCACCTATTAAGGCATATATTGACCAGTTACCTGATTCAGCCAAAAGTCTAAAGATTATGATGGCAGGAGCAGGGCATGCCTATGAAGCTGGCTATCTGTTTGAGCAAGGCTTTAAAGAGGTGACCGTCTTTGATATTGCTCAAGCGCCGTTGGACAGCTTTGCTAAGCGTCATCCCGACTTCCCTAAGCAGCAGCTTATTTTGGCGGATTTTTTTGAGTTGAGTCCTGAGGACTATCGGTTTGATTTGGCCATCGAACAGACTTTTTTGTGTGCAATTAATCCAGCTATGCGGCCTGATTATGTCAAGCAAATGCATTCACTGCTCAAGCCTCGTGCCAAATTGGTTGGGCTGCTGTTTGATAGGGATTTTGGCAAACCCATGCCGCCCTTTGGTGGAGATGAGGCTGAGTATCGGCAGTTATTTGCCCCTTATTTTGACATCGAAGTCATGCAGCGCTGCCATAACTCCCATCCTGCCCGCCAAGGTAGCGAGCTGTTTATTATTTTACGGCGCAAGCCTTAGATTATGCTGACTTTAATCATTTTGAGTCGCCTCCTTCTAAAGCATTAAAAGCTCAATCTCGCGGTGTATATTATCGCGAGCCACTGACTCTAATCGCTCATAATAGTCGTCGCTAAGATAAAGCCGATTATGAGCTAACAGGCTTTGGAGAATCGAAACTCTACCCTGCTGATAATCATAGTCAGCCACATGACGATACTCTAAGCGCACCGCCTTAGCATACTGCTGATAATCATTCCAAGTCGACCCCAAAATACTCAAATCTAAATCCAAAAAATAAGCGGCATCTGACTCTCGAATGCCCCCTATCGCAGCCAATTTATGAGAGGCGGTCATTATAATTAGCGATTTAATCCGCGCTATTTGCTTTGGTTGTAAGTAAAACCGCAGCTCAGTTTGCATAAACTCAGCACTTTGAGCTTCGTTGTCTGACTGCTTAGGGTCATAAATAATATCGTGATAAAAGATAGCCAAAGCCACAAGGCTTGGCGAGTATAATTGATTCATAACAATGTCAAAATCGGCGAACATTCGCTCAAGATGAGTCAGCGTATGATAATGGCGATGAGCTTCGCTATACCTGCTGACCAGTCTTCGCCATGGGGTGAGGATTTGCTCAGAGCTGATAGTCGGCTCTATTTGCCGCAGCCAGTCAGTAAATCGCTGATAGAGCGGATGATTAATCGACTGATATGAGATTGGTTTAGGCATCTGCAAGCTCTTGGACGGGTTTGATTTGGTAAGGCTTAATCGCGCTGTTTGTCTTCCTCTAAAGCGCGTTTAAATACGCTGCCTAATAGATTGACATCATCCACGCGGGCATAATTTAAGCGAGTGACAAAGGCGATGCGGCGATGTGGGCCTGCTTCTGCAAGAGGAATGGCGGTGGCGTTTTGGTTCTGTAGATGCAATTGGTCTAGCGCCATTTGTGGTACTAGGGTCGTTCCCATGCCGGCCAGCGCCATTTGAATCAAGGTGTTTAAGCTGGCCTCTGAATAGTTGGATTTCATAGCGTCTTTATCAAAATGACAAACTGACAGCGCTTGATCAGTCAGGCAGTGACCCTCACCTAATAACATAAGATTGGCAGTGGTCAGCTCATCGGCATCAATAGTGTCCAGTTGAGCATGGGTATCATCACTAGGGAAGACGGCAAAAAAGTCCTCAGACCAAAACTCAAAGGTATGCAGTCCATCAACCGCATAGGGCAGAGCAATGATGGCAGTGTCAATGTGACCATAACGCACTTGCTCTAGCAAACGCTCAGTTTGGTTTTCGACGATGGTCATGCGAAAGTCAGTATATTGCTGCTTGACCGTTGGCAAGACTTTGGGCAGCAGATAGGGGGCAATTGTGGGGATAATCCCTAAGCTCATCGGGTAGGCAAGCGGCGTCTGATGACTGTGAGCTCGCGTGGTCAAATCATTGACTTCAGAGAATACTCGCTGCGCCCGCGTTAGAATCTCTTCGCCAATTGGGGTGATAAGCACTTGTTTGTTATTGCGCTCAAACAGTTGGGTATCTAGCTGTTTCTCTAACTCAGCGATGCCTAAGCTCAGCGCTGACTGAGAGATACTACACTCTTCAGCAGCACGTTTAAAATGGCGATGCTTGGCAACGGCTAGAGCAAACTCTAATTGGCGTAAAGTAATCATAATGGCTCTCGACTTATCTGGCAAAATGGCTGTGATATATAGGGCTGGTGGTTAAATAGCTATAATGACTATAGCCATAACGACTATAACTATTTAGGCTAGCATCGTATGACGACTAACAGTATTTGATGAGGTTATTAGCCCTTAAAAGAGTGTCGCTAATGCTTAAACCACCATTTTACCAAGTTTGATAAAACAAATCATCAAGATAAATAGTTTTAATTAGATTAATTGTAAAATCCGAGTATAGTATCTCTTGTAACGTAAATAAGCAGAGAAAAACAGGTCATGAAATTGACATGACGTCTTGGTAACATAAGTCGTCCACTGACTTTCAGATTAACAGGCGCTGTTATTCATGATAGCTGATTAGTAGTAACCGTTATTAGTGGTAACAGTAATTTACTGACAGGTCGGTGCTTTCATGATGTACTCTCTGTGTTAAGTCTCCATTTACGACGATTTTTATCACTAAACTTAAACAATAAGGAGCCAATCATGGCGTCAATTATCAACAAAGAAATCCCAGAGTTTTCAGCTGAAGCCTATGTCAACGGTGAGTTCAAAACCATCACTTCTGACGATGTCAAAGGCAACTGGGCTATCTTTATCTTCTATCCAGCTGACTTCACTTTTGTTTGCCCAACTGAACTAGAAGATATGGCCAACCATTACGAAGAGCTTAAAGGCTTGGGCGTAGAAGTGTATTCAGTATCGACTGACACTCATTTCACCCACAAAGCTTGGCATGACTCTTCAGAAGCCATTGGTAAAGTTCAGTATCCAATGATTGGTGATCCTACGGGCCGTATCACTCGTGGCTTTAATGTCATGATCGAAGAAGCAGGCCTTGCAGAGCGCGGTACTTTCCTAGTCGATCCAGATGGTCTGATTAAAGTTGCTGAGATTCATGATGGCGGTATCGGTCGTAGCGCAAAAGACTTGGTTCGTAAAGTCAAAGCGGCCCAGTATGTCCGTGAAAACGACGGTGAAGTCTGCCCAGCTGCTTGGGAACAAGGTCAAGCGACGCTAAAACCAAGCCTAGACCTAGTGGGTAAAATCTAAGCTAGCTATTAATTGGCTAATCATTAGCTAAGTTATAAACCTAGCCAAATCATACCTAAAAGCCCTTATCGTAATGATAGGGGTTTTTTTTATGAAGAAGCTTCTGATAACTAACATTATCAATCCTAATCCTAATCACAACCTATGCTCAATCAACACAGCACAAACATAAAAAGCACACTTTGAAACCCAGTCGGTAAGTGAAGTGTCCTTAAATAGAGGCTGTGAATCAAAAACATTAAGTTTCTCTTATTAGGCTTTTGCACTCAAGCCTCTAACGATTAAGGACAATAACATGAGCTCAGATAACAAGGCCGATAAACAGACTTTTCCCAAACAATCCCAAGAGCTACCAGGATCACAGCAGTTACAAACCCCCAAGCCTCAGTGCTTGCCAAGAGACTATCAAGGCGGAAAGTTAGCCGGTAAAGTCGCTATCGTCACCGGCGCGGATAGTGGTATAGGTCAAGCGGTAGCGATTTTGTTCGCTAAAGAAGGCGCTGACGTGGTGGCCGCTTATTTATGTGAAGATGAAGACGCCAAAGAGACCCAAAAACATATCGAATCCTATGGGCAGCGCTGCTTGCTAGTGGCCACTGACCTGAGCATTGAGGACAACTGCAAAGCGCTGGTGCAAAAGGCCTTAGACAAGTTTGGCAAACTGGATATCTTGGTCAATAATGCAGGGATCCAAGTTGAGCAGACCCGAATCGAAGACATCAGTACCGAGCAGCTCGATAAAACCATGCGCACCAACTATTACGCGTATTTTTGGATGGTCAAGTATGCTGCGCCGCATCTGAAATCAGGTAGCAGCATCGTCAATACCACCTCAGTGACTGCTTATCGTGGTAGTGACCATTTGATTGATTATGCCTCAACCAAAGGCGCTATCTTAGCGTTTACGCGCTCATTGGCAAACAACTTCACCAGTGAAAATCGCGGTATTCGAGTCAATGCGGTGGCCCCTGGCCCGATTTGGACGCCATTGATTGTGGCCTCATTCACCGAAGACGAAATCGCAGAGTTCGGTCAAGACAGTCCAATGGGGCGAGCCGGTCAGCCCAACGAAGTTGCGCCTGCGTATCTGTATCTGGCCAGTGATGATGCCAGCTATGTCACGGGACAAGTCATCCATGTCAATGGTGGCGAAATCGTTGGTGGTTAAGCCAATTGCAACCTCTAAAAGTATCGTATTTTCGCGTAAGCCCAGTCATTAATTGGCTTTAGTCGCTTAGCATGAGTTTTGCTACTCATAAAACAACATACCCCATCAGCGCCTGCCAATGGGGTATGTATTAATAATGGTTTTTTTTAAACCGTACTAGCGCTTATTTTTTGACTTATTCAATACTAAGCCTTTTTATGGCTTTCTAATATACGGTAGATTTCGTCTTTTAGTTTAAGCTTTTGACGTTTTTTAATCTCAATCTCTTCTTCACGGCTGGCATGCTTGACGACGTCTTTCTCTAGTTTGTCGATTTCGTTGTCTAGCTCGTTGTGCTCGTTGAATAATTTGGCAAAATGGGCATCTGACTGTTTTAGTTCACTGATTAATTCACGATCTTCATGAAACATAGCACTATCCTTTTTTGATAAATTTTTAGGTCAATAACATATAAAAAATCACAACAAAGACAAAATTCAGCCAAGGCGCGCTAGTCTCCTTGGCCACTTGTCTTACCTATGATTGTAGCCAGAATGTCTGACCGACTTCAATCAATTTAATGTGTTATTACGAAAAGCCCATACAGTTTGTAGATTTGTTTTATAAACTATATTTTTAATATCGATTGGTTTTATAGAACACGTACTTTGAAATTCTCAGATTGTCTAATGACGCTATTCAACTGATAATAGCCTTATCAAATTTAACCTTTATTACCTATTCACTCATTACCTCAGTAGCAGCTGATTGGCTTACACTGACAGATAAAAGGACACGACTATGTTAGATCAAGGTTTATTAGACGCCGTAAAGAGTTATAGCGAAAAGATGACCCGTCCTATCACTTTTGTGATTGGCTCAGATAGCGACGTGAGTCATAACAAACGCGCTGAGTTGGTCGACTTTTTGACCAAGATTGCAGGTACCAGCGACAAAATTAACTTTAACCCTGTCACTACTGACAGCACTTTACCTAGCCCCATCAGCTTTAAAGTAGTTGCTCATATGGATGGCAATGGTCAAGACAATGCTAAAGATACGGGCATCGTCTTTAGCGGTATCCCAGGGGGTCACGAGTTTACCTCATTGATTTTGGCGATATTACAATCAGGCGGCCATACGCTTAAGCTAGATGAGGGAATCCAAAAGCTGGTCAAACGTATCAATCAGCCGCTAGTATTTCAGACCTACGTTTCGCTGTCTTGCCATAGCTGCCCCGATGTCGTGCAAGCGCTCAACCAATTTGCGCTACTTAATGACAATATCAGCAATGAGATGATTGACGGTGCGCTATTCCAAGAGCAGGTCGAAGCCAACAATATCCAAGGGGTACCCGCGGTATTTTTGAACGGCAAAGCCTTTTTAAATGGTAAAGTCGATACGGCCAAGATTATCGATAAGCTTCAAGACCAATACCCTGACTTGTTAAGCGCGGCGAGTGAAGACAACTCTGAGCAGCTTGAACGTCAAGACGTCACCATCATCGGTGGTGGTCCAGCAGGCGTAGCGGCGGCTATCTATACCGCTCGAAAAGGTCTTAAAGTGACCATCGTCGCTGATCGCATCGGTGGTCAGGTCAAAGACACTCAGGATATCGAAAACTTAATTTCGATTCCGCTAACCACCGGTACGGAGCTGTCCAACAACTTCATCAAGCACTTGGGCGAGTATGACATCACTATCAAAGAGCACGTCAACGTCAGAGAGTTAAGCGAAACTCAGGACGAAAACTACGCCATCCACCTTAACACTGGCGAGAGCTTTGAGACGCGCAGCATCATCCTAGCGACAGGTGCTCAGTGGCGCAAATTAGGCGTCCCAGGGGAGGAAGAAAACATCGGTAACGGCGTGGCCTACTGCCCGCACTGCGATGGTCCATTCTTCAAAGGCAAAGACGTTGCGGTCATCGGCGGTGGTAACTCAGGGGTCGAAGCCGCGCTTGACTTAGCCGGTATCGTCAAGCACGTGACCGTATTTGAGTTCGCTGACGACTTAAAAGCTGACCAAGTTCTCATCAACAAAGCCAAGTCCAAAGACAACATCGACTTTATTACCTCGGCTGCGACCCAAGAGATTAAGGCCACTGATGGCAAGGTCACCTCAATCGTCTATCAAGACCGCACGACAGGCGAGACCAAAGAGCTTGATTTATCCGCCGTATTTATCCAAATCGGCCTTGTCCCCAACTCAGAGTTCGTCAAAGGCTTTGTGGACATGAACCGCTTTGGCGAGATTGAGATTGACGAGCGCTGCCATACTGACCGCAAAGGCATCTTTGCTTGTGGCGACGT
>JAUNVX010000311.1 GCA_030540615.1 Psychrobacter sp.
TACGACAAAGCCTCAAAGACCGTCAAGCTTAACTGGAAACGCTCGCAGAACGACTATTCAGTGCGGGCGGCCAAAGCCCTGCTAGAAAAACTCGCTCATGCCAACGGCGGTAGGATATCAAGTTTGCTGTTCAACAGCGGGATTGGGGATAACTTTTGCTACCACCCTTTGGGCGGTTGTGTGCTCGGTAAAGCTACCGATGAGTTTGGGCGAGTGCGCGGGCATGAGAATATCTATGTGCAAGATGGCTCGCTTATCCCCGGCAGTGCAGGGGTCAACCCTTATGTGTTTATCACGGGTTTGGCCGAGCGCAATTTGGCGGCTATTTTACGTGAGGACTTTGCTAGTTAATATACTTTAGGCTTGATATCGGTAGGCGAGTTAATGAATGCTGGCCATGGTAGTGATTAGTTTTTGCACAGGCGCTTTATGCTCAATATCTTTGCCCACTACCCAATATGAGAAGTTTTCGGCTGACACCTCTTCTGGATGATGCAGATAAGCTGAGTTTGGCTTGACTACAGCCTTATAGTTGGTCGACTCAGCGCTCACAATCAAAGGTTTGCCATTGATTAATAAGGATTTACTTTGACCATCTTGCACGGTAATAGCGAGCAAATCATTGCTTAAATAATTAAAAAACGATAAATTACTCGCTGTATCATATTCTTTATTTGAGTGCAATAAAGGCACAAAGGTCAGCAGCTTACCTTGATAGTCTAAGTCTACTGCGAACCTCATAATAGGCGAATCTGGATTACTAATCCTTAGCGCATCAAGCTCACTTGGCAATACCAAAGGCGGTATTTGCTTAAAGCCCACAGCTGCATACATCTTATCTTGCTCTGCTTGATGGGAGCGGGAGTACACATGAAAGAACTCATGGGCGACAATATAATTAAGCTCGGATTGCGGTAGGCTGAGCATCTCAGTGGTCAACACGATATAATCTTCTCTGGTGTAAGCTGCCCCTGACTCCACTAGCCCATTAGTCAGTAGGAACTTTAATGTAGCGGGATGTTGCAGTTTTAACCCAGTAATCTTGCCCTCTAACACCTTCACTGCCGTAAGTACTTTTTGTTCAGAAGTCGAGTCCCACTCTAATGTGGCCTTGGCATAGTAGTCACTCAGCTCACTAGGCGATAGCTTACGATTGCTTTTGAACTTTGCCTGCCAATCAAAAGCGCTTAACGATTTAATGTACTCATCTTCAGTGGCGAGCAACTTGGTCGCAGCGCTCTTAGTCACAAATACCACTCGACTATCTTGATTATTAACAGAGGTATTACCCTCTATAGCTATCTCAGTCCTACTATCAGCTGTAGCGACAGAACTATTTGAAGTCACTGCCACCTGATTCGCACAAGCGGTCATACCGGCCATCAATAGTAACGCTAGTAAAGTCTTAATCGGCTGAAATGAGTGATGACGCATAGTGACAATCCAAATTTGTAAAGTCCAATAAGTGTTATATATTACAGTATTTTTCTTTGAACAGTGATGCTGGTGGATGACCTATCATGAAATCAACCAATGAGTGGTAGAAGTGATAAAAGTGATAAATAAAAAATGGTGCTCCCACCCAGACTCGAACTGGGAAGCCGTGAGGCGGCAGATTTTAAGTCTGCTGTGTTTGCCAGTTTCACCATGGGAGCGTTAATCAAAACATTAAAAAACCAATGTCTTTTAACATGTTAAATATGGTGGCGAAGGTTGGATTCGAACCAACGTGTCTTGTGGAGCCAGATTTACAGTCCGGTGCATTCGGCCGCTCTGCCACTTCGCCAAAAGTGTTAAAACAATACTACTAATACAATGCTAATAATAAAGCTGTCTAGCCAAATAAAATGGTACTCTCGCCCAGACTCGAACTGGGAAGCCGTAAG
This sequence comes from Psychrobacter sp., assembly GCA_030540615.1. Classification (GTDB taxonomy): domain Bacteria; phylum Pseudomonadota; class Gammaproteobacteria; order Pseudomonadales; family Moraxellaceae; genus Psychrobacter. Next base: position 1,887 of record JAUNVX010000311.1, read on the forward strand.
GCTATGGACTCTCAATCCACCGCGTTTACCAATTTCGCCACGAGAGTGTGGTGCTCCTACCCAGACTTGAACTGGGAAGTCCGAAGACC
>JAUNVX010000312.1 GCA_030540615.1 Psychrobacter sp.
CTTAAAGAGAAAATGAAAAGTCACAATAGCCAGTCAACCTATGAGTCAAAACAGCAAATTGCGATAAAATGCTTCAATGTTGGTCAATTCATTTTTATCAGCTATATTAGCGGAATCTGCTCCATCAGATGAGGCAATACCAGAAAGTTGTCTATCAACCCATGCAAAAGATTGGGGAAAAATTAATGGTTCAAATCAAGCTTATATAGTCAATCCACTTAGGATTTGATACAGAGTCGCTAGTATAAATTTACGCCTGTCTCAGTCATATCCTGACTTCTAGCCAGTAAATTTATACTAGCTACTCATTTACGTACCAGTTTTAGAGAGGATTGACTATATATATTTTATTGTAATATTCGCTATAAAATGTCTCACAAATCTCAAATATTATTAATGAATATTTACGCGTATAGGTACGAAAATATGACTTCGAAATTGAATAGGCTTATTATTGACTATCAATCTAAAGTTGCTTATGGAATAGACCTATTCCGTCAAAAAATTGGCGATGAGTATCCACTAAACGCTTGGGGCAGAAAAGCTTTGCCTCAAAAAGGTTTTCTTAATAAAAATACAAAATATAGTTTTCATGGTATTGGTTGTTTATTGGAATTTCCGAATTGCGAGGTTGATTTCGATTATGGACCACAAAAAAGGTATGATGGATTCGATTTATGGCGGCTGAGAATATATTGGGAGTCTTGTAAAGATGATTATGGATATGCATCTTATGATGAAATAGTGGTAGATTTTAAACAGGCAATTAAAAAGGATGAAATAGTTACTATGGAAGGTACTACATTATACTTTTTTAAAGAATTCTAGGAAGTGTTCTGAGTTCACGCTCACGCCCAATAATGCGTCCTCAGAAGCCGCGATAACTGACCACTTCAATACAGACCACTCCATGCGTTACTGTATCGACACCTATTGGTCTGGTCTCTTCAAATCCTATATGCAGATAGCTTTTACCATCAAGTTCAATATAGTGCGGCACCTTATAACCATATAAGTCAGGCTCGATAAAATAAAAACTATGGATACAAAAGCTACTGACATCAAAATGCCTGATTAGCGCCAATATTTGACTATTATCTTCACTCTGAAAGTCTAGTTCTTGACCTCTTTTGGTTAGAGCATCCGCCTCGCAAGAGATGTCATATTCAAACTCTTTTATCTCATTGTTAGCGTAGCTAAGCTCATTCAGCTTATTTTTTTGGGCTACGCATTTTAAGAATTCATCCATAGACATGATTTAGTCCTATTGGGTAAGAGTACATCCTTATACTCACTCTTCCTCTCTCTTTTCTTTCTCCTTCAAAGCCCGCTCCCGAGCCTCACGCTGCGCCTTAGCAATCAGCGCATGCACCTTAGCAGCTTCTGACAACACACACGCCTCATAAGCAGACTTCGGCTCCGCTTTGGCGGTCTGATTGTTCTCACTAGCATGCTTATCCGCCTGCTTAAGACTGGCTTCAAGCCTACTGGCAGTATTGTCTGTTAGCGTATTAGTATTTGACTCATTATTCACGATTACTCTCCTATAATTACTCTCTTAGAATAAGGATAGCGCCAATAGATAAAATGAGCGCTCTGACAGTGGCGTTTAGAACGACAGGCTTACTTCTGTAGCAAACCTCTAACCTGATTAATGCCGCCACCATTATAGACCTTGCTGTACCCCAACGCCTGCAATTGGCGTTTGGCTTTAAACGAGCGCACGCCAGAGGCGCAGTAAACCACAATAGGACGGGTTTTATCGTTTAGCTTGGATTCTGTAGCAGCAGTATCTTTTAACTTAGGCAAAGGGATGAGTAGCGAGTTCTCGATAGTGCCAGTAGCATGCTCGTTGGCATTTCGCACATCAATGAGCAGCGCATTGGCGGGCATACTGTCAATGTCACTGGTAGAGCTTGAGATTAATTGTTTTAGTTTTTGCAGCAATGACATGAGGATATCCTTT
>JAUNVX010000062.1:0-11945 GCA_030540615.1 Psychrobacter sp.
TAAAGTTACTTCTTCTTAAATTTATTTCGTGACGGGACAGCAAGTATAAAAAAGCCAGCAAATGATTTGCTGGCTTTTTAGGGATGGGCTATTCAATCTAGTAGCTATTCAACCAAATGGCTATTTTTGTGCCCAATTCATACCAGGACCTTTACCTCGAGGACCATGGTTTTGATGTTGGGCTTTGCGTTCAGCTTTTATCGCCGCAAGCTTAGCACGCTGATCGGCTGTTAATACTTGGTTAATCGCATGCTGAGTCTGCACCCGCTTGATAAAGCGTTGTTTGGCTTTTTGGGCTTCTGCATCTGCTAGAGCATTTAAAGTACGAGTGTCTAGCGTAGTGGCATTGGTCAGCGCCTCAATTTTTTGCTTAGACTGTTCACGTTCAGCCCGCATTTGCGTTAAGTCAGTTTGGCTATGCTGCGACTGCATGATGGTTTTGATTTGAGCTTTTTGAGTGTCACTAAGGTTAAGACCATCAAAGCGCTTCATCATTTTGTCAGAGAAGTCTGCTTTATTAAGGGTGGTAGGAGCAGCAGGGACAGCGATAGCAGGACTTAACATCAAGGTTGCTGAAGTGGTAGCTAGTAGGGCACTAATGAGTAATTTTTTCATGGGAGTATCCTTATTTTAGGGGTCGACAAGTTTAAACAAAGCTTTTGATGTCAGTGGTTCACATCAACTTGTGACTATCATAAGGCCAATCAGCGTTGCAAAGGTTCATGAAACTTTAAGAAAGGTAACGATTGCTACCAAAGCTTGCTCTGAGCGTGGTCACTGACTGATAATGTAACCACCGCGCTTATTTATTACCTTTAGGTTTAGGATGCTACCATGCTACATATCTTGCTAGGCGATGACGATGACGAGCTCAGTGCTCTACTACAGGAGTATTTGGCCAGTCATGAGGTTCGCTGCGATTGTGCTTATGATGGGGAGCAGGTGCTAGAGAGGCTCCAAGAGCACAGCTATGATTTACTGGTACTCGATATCATGATGCCCAAGATGGATGGTCTCAGTGTGTTAAGACAACTGCCAGCCATCAGCTCTATCCCAGTGATTATGCTGACCGCAAAAGGGGATGAGATTGACCGAATCATTGGGCTTGAGCTAGGAGCAGATGACTATATTGCCAAGCCTTGCAACCCTCGTGAGTTATTGGCCCGTATCAATGCTGTGGTCAAACGTTCGGCGCAAATAGGCGCGCTAGCTGAAGACGCCCCTCTTCCTGATAGCCGTTTAGCGATGGATACCGTCACTCGTCACTGCACTATTGATGGGGCGCCGCTTACCCTAACGGGAACTGAATTTGATTTGCTAATTAATTTACTACGGCATAAAGGTGAGGTGGTCAGTAAAGAGTGGCTGTCACAAAAGGTTCTGCAACGCGAGCTGCAACCCTTTGACCGAAGCATTGATGTGCATATCTCAAGACTGCGTAAAAAGCTCCAGTCCTATCATGATGAGCCCATCAAAGCTGTTCGGGGTCGTGGTTATCAATTGGTGCTTTGATGACAGTCCAAATTTCAGCCTTTTACTTTAGCGCCCGTTAAGCGCTTAGAGCTTACTATGCCCTCCTCCCCTATCAAGCTGACTTTGTTTTGGCGGCTATTTTTATCGCTTTTAGGCATTGTGTTATTGACCTCTGTGCTCAGCATTTTGGTTGAGCGTTACCTCATGACCCAAGCTATTGATGAGCGCATGCGTAACCAAGTGGCTTTTTTGACTGACCTGCAATCTGAGCTTGCTGTCTATCTTGAATCAGGAGACATGAGCGCTGCTGAAGCCTTATATCGCAAGCATCGCGGTCTGGGCCATCAAATCATCGTAACGGATAATAGTGGGGCGATTTTATTGCCTAAAAGACGCCAAAAGCCTCCCTTAAGCCCCAACCCGCGAACATCTGATGCAAAACCCGTCGCCTCAAAAGCCAACTTAGGCCATGAGGCTACCCTTAATGCAACGCTGGATTCATCTGTACAAGGAAATGTCCTCACTCAATTGCCAACAACTGAGTTTTTATTGTCCAAACCAGCAGAAGCAGCGCTAAAAGCTTGGCGAGCCGGTAGCGATTTGCCCGAGATGAGCGTGACATTGCAAGATGGCAGTGTCGCCTATATTCGTCTCAATCCTAGGCTACCCTTTCGCGACATCATGGCGATGCAACAAGGTTCTTTAGGCGTGCGCCTTGGGCTACTGATTTTATTTAGTATTTTGGTCTGCTACGCTCTTAGCCGCTCTTTAACCAATCGAATCCACGAGGTTCAGCGCCGGGTGCATCAGCTGACCCAAGGCGACTATACGGGCGTTGATAATGAAGCAGGCTCAGCCATGCGCAGCTTAGGCAGTGATGAGCTGGGGGCGCTGGCTCAAGATATCGCTCTACTGTCACAGCGTCTGACCCAAAGTGAGCAGGCACGCCAGCAGATGCTAAGTGATATCTCTCATGAGCTGCGCTCTCCCCTGTCACGACTTGATGTGGCCACTGAATTAGCGCGTGATATCAGCATCGACCAAGTACCTAAAGCTTTGCCTTATCTTGACCGTATTCAAAAAGAGTCTGCTCGCCTTAACACCCTTATAGGTCAGATTATTCACATTCAATCCCTACAAATGGGCATTGGCACGGGGGCTCCTGACAAGCAGCATTTTGACCTGATTGCCCTGATTAAAACTATTGGCACGGATGTCTGTTTTGAGTTTCAGCACAAGCAGATTGATTGGCAACTTTTAGCGCCTCATAAGTTAATGATTTATGCGGATGAGGAACAGATTCATAGCGCCCTTGAAAATATTATTCGTAATGCTTTTATTCATACTCCTGAAGCTCATCGGGTCACGGTTATCGCTCAAACACTGTCCGGTGCTATTCATGGGTTTGATGTTCAGGATAATCAAACCCCTCATTCTAGTAAGGTAATGAGGGAGAGTAATGCAAATAATGTTAATTATTCAAGTACTATGATTGAGGCTAATGCTAATCCAGCCTTAAGTCACAACTTGAGCAACAAAGAGCCTTCAATATCAAACCAATTACAAATCGTCATTGAGGATGAAGGTGGCGGTATTGCAGAGGCTGAGCTTGAGCACATCTTTGAGCCTTTTGTGCGCTTAGACAGCGCCCGACAACGTCAGACTGGAGGTTACGGTCTTGGACTCGCTATTGCTCGCGGGGTCATTAATGCTCATGGTGGTCAACTGAGGGCTGCCAATAGTCTCGGCCAAGATTCGGGCAATAAAGGCCTTATTATTAAGATTGTACTGCCTTTGAAGTGATTTTAGGCACTGATGTTTATCCGGTGCTATCAGATTCTAGTCAAGCAGCTTTCATTGACCGGCATTAAATCAGAGCATAAAAAAGCAAAGATATTTTGATACCTTTGCTTTTTTCACGCTGACAATAGCCTTAAACGAACAGCGTAATCAATCATCTAGTCATTATAGTTGTTAAATGACACGCAACTACAAAGCGACTGATTTAGGTTGGCTTTGATTCAGCAGTCAACCTAACCCAAATAAAATCTGAAGTTTCTGAAGTTACTGAGCAATAACATCCTTATGCTTGGGCGAATCGATAGAAGTGGTTGGTCCTGCGATTGTCTTAGTGGCTAGCTCTGAAGCAGGGGCGGCCACTTTAGGCAGTGTTGGCGACGCATCGAGCATAATATAAGCCGCTTCTTTGACAAAGACTTCGTCCTCTGGCAGCTGCGGACGTTCCGCTTCTTTCATTTGACTGCGCTCTTCAAATTTGGCATCAAGGGCGGCTTGATAAGTATTCCAATCTGCAAAGGGTTTCTCACCCGTGGCCTGTCGGCGCTTATTTTCAGCCGCTAGCGTCTTTTGCTCAATCAGCCGCATTTTAGCTCGGCGACTATTGATATTAATCTCAATAGGTTTTTTCTCATCTTCTAAATCACGAATACTATTAAGGCTCGTCAAATAGTTAAACTGCGGATCGACTTTCTGGCGAATCTTAGATTGCTGATTAAGTGTGGCTAGGGTATCCGTGGTAAATTTGCCTTCGGGTTTATAAGGGGCAGTTTTAATAGTATCCCATTTAAGCGGATACTTTTGTGAGCGCTCCCCAAAGGTGGCATCGTCATAGATGTTAACCAACTCAACATCGGGTACCACGCCTTTATTTTGAGTACTGCCCCCTGTGATTCGATAGAATTTGCGCTGGGTTAATGTGGCAGACCCCAAAGCTAAATTATCCAGTTGAATCTGCGCAGAGCCTTTACCCGTGGTCGTACTGCCTACGACTAGACCGCGGCCATAATCTTGGATAGCAGCAGCAAATATTTCACTAGCGGACGCCGATGCTAGGTTAGTAACCACCACCATCTTGCCATCATAAAGCTGTTTGCCACCATCTTCATCTTGATAGACTTGCACGTTGCCGCGGTTATCACGAATTTGCACTAGTGGCCCTTGCTTAATAAATAGACCCAACATCTTAGCGACTTCATCTAATGAGCCACCCGGATTATTTCGCAAATCCACCACTAGCCCATCGATGTTTTCTTTGTTTAAAGCCTCTAGAGCATTTTGGGTATCGATGCTGACACTTCGATAACTCTCGCCATTTCGGCGGGCTTGATAATTGAGATAAAAGCTTGGTATCTCAAGCACCCCAATACGTTTAGGCGACTTGTCAATCCCTGGGCGCTGAACTTCAATAACGCGGTGGGTCACTCCTGTGTCTTCTTGCTCAATGACATCACGGACGATAGTGACGCTTCGAGCGCTAGCTTCAGGAGCGTTGGGCTGTCGGACTTTGACCGTCACTGATGTGCCACGCTTACCTCGAATTAGACCAACGATTTCACGAGTGGACCAGCCCACCACATCTTGCATGGGTTTGCCTTCTTCAGCGATACCAATGATTAAGTCATTGGGCTTAATTTGACCAGTTTTGGCCGCAGGGCCTCCATCGACCAAAGTCACAATGCGGGTATAGTCAGGGTTTTTTCGATCAGGCCGGATAGAGACCCCGATACCTTCTAGCTGCAAGCTTGACTGAATCTGTAGCTCAGTGGCCTGAATGGGCGCATAGTAGTTGCTATGAGGGTCATAAGTCAGCATGGCAGAGTTTAGGACACTCTCCATAATCTCATCATCTTTGATACGTTGTAGCTGCTGCTGCTGACGAGAAAGACGATTGAGTAATATCTCACTTGGGCTGCGTTGGTCATTTCGTACCAAGTCCTGACCTCGAGTGATATCGGGGTTGTCTAAGAATACTTTGTCTTTGGCCTTTTCACTCTCTTGACCTAAACTAATACTCATTAGCTGAAAAGCAATCTGACGATCCCAATAGTCACGCTGCTCCTTAACCGATTTAAAATGTGGTAGCTTTTCGCGGTCCAGAATAATGGTGTCTTTTCGGGTCAAATTAATGTCCGTCTTAAGGCGTTTTTTTGCCAATTCGAAGTATTCGTTTGAGCGTTTGCGGTAGCGCTCAAACACCTCCACGCCTGCTGAGAGATCACCACGCTTTAGGCGGCTAGCGAAGTTATCACCATACTTTTTAGTGAATTCATCAATATCAGACTGCAAAAACAGGGTGTGATTAGGATCAAGGCTATCAGTATACATGGCCAAGATTTTACGGCCCATAGCTTCATCAAGGGGCTGATTGAGATAATGGCTGCGATCTAACAAAGCTGCTACTTGACGCGTGGTCATTTGCTGCTCGGGGGTAATCTTAAAGCCCTCAATGTCCGTGTTAGCGATTGCAACGCCATAACTTTGTGAAAATACGACACCAGCGACTCCGATTGCCGCTGCACTTAAAAGCCATTGTGTGGGTTGTTTTTTCATTATAGATACCTAGTTGCTGGAACAGTGCTAATTAAAAACCCTTCAGACTTATTAATAAAATACTACCAATAGGGCCTGATGATCGTAAAACTTATAGAATAAAATAAAATGAATAAAATGTGACTCATCTTATAACTGGCTAAATATTAGCATAATCAAGCGACCGAAATGTCACTAGCGTGTGTATCGCCTTTAATAAATAATTAATTTAAGCTTCCCCTCTTTATTAATAAAGGACAATCAGGTTGATATTGGCGGTATAGCCAGACAGCTATATACGTTTTGGAGGGTTAGCTGTCATAATATCAGTCAGACTTTGTGGATAGGATAAGAGATTATGTTTGGCGTTTTGATGATTGATGTAGGCGGCACTCTTTTAACCAGTGATGACATCTCCTTAATCAAACAAGCCCAAGTGGGCGGAGTGATTTTGTTTGCTCGCAATGTTGCCACCCCCGAGCAAGTTCGGCAGTTATGCGATGACATTCGCTACCACAATCCGGACATATTAATCGGAGTAGACCAAGAAGGTGGCCGCGTAGCAAGGCTTAGACAAGGGTTTACACCACTGCCTGCAATGGGTCGATTAGGCGAGCTTTTTGATAGTCAGCCTTGTCAGGCCTTAAGCTTAGCCTATGACTGCGGCTATCTCATGGCAGCTGAAGTCTTGGCAGTGGGGATAGATTTAAGTTTTGCCCCAGTATTGGACCTCGATGGTATCAGCCAAGTCATCGGTGATCGAAGCTTCCATGCCCATACTGAGGCAATCATTGCACTCAGTACTCGTTTTATGCAAGGCATGCGCGCCGCTGGCATGGCAACAACAGCCAAACACTTTCCAGGTCATGGCTCGGTAGCGCCCGACTCTCATATTGCGGATGCGATTGACCAACGCAGCTTTGAGGTGATTCAAGCCACTGATATGCAGCCCTTTATCCAAACTTTGCCTTGGCTTGATGCCATGATGCCGGCCCATGTTATCTTTGACCAAATTGATGACAAGCCCGCTGGATTTTCAGAGATTTGGCTGCAACATATCGTCCGCGAGCAACTTGGCTTTCAAGGGGTGTTGTTCTCTGATGATTTATCGATGAAAGCTGCCCAAGTCGTGGGCGGCGTTAGTGAGCGTGTTCGCGCTGCTATTACGGCAGGATGCGATATGGCGCTAGTGTGTAATGATAGAGTGGCGGCGCATGAGGCGGCCCTAAGTGCTCAAGAGCTGCCTTATCCCAATCAAGAACGCCTGGGAGCTCTATGCGGTAAAACCCCTGTTTGGCAGGGCTCATTAGTAGCCACTTGCGAGCAATTTAAATACTGGTCTCAAGCTCGAGACAATGTTCTTAGCGCTTTTTTTGATACTAATCAAGCTGATGTAGTGTCTAAAAGTGATCCTACTCAATATTTATAACTAAAAGCCCAAATTAAGAACCAAAAAAAACCGCCTCTTGATAGAAGCGGTTTTTTTACTAAAAGTGTCTTACCATTAATTTACTTAGTTTTAGGAGCATTAGGATCTAATGCAGTGCCTTTGCTAGGGTCATCACTGTCTGGCAATATATCATCATTATTGCTATCTAGTGGGTTCATGTCTGGGTCAGCATTAGCGATAGCAGTTCCTGCACCAACAACCGCATTACCTGCTGCAGTAGCAGCATTACCAACAGTATTGGCAGCGTTGTTCATTGCATTACCTGTTGTTGCGACAGCATTATCAACACCAGTGCCTACCGTGGTGCTCATTGTGACATCACCAGAGTTACCAGCAGTGACGGTAACACCATTGGCATCATTAGCCATGCTTTCGTCATAAACCGTAAATTCGATACGACGGTTACGGAAGCGACCTTGGTCGGTTGAGTTATCAGCGATTGGGTCTTTTTCACCCATACCTTTGGTCATCAGCTTGCTAGCATCAACGCCTTTAGAGACAAGATAATCTTTAACTGCATTTGCACGGTCCTGTGACAGCTTCATGTTGTACTCAGATGAGGCTGTTTTATCGGTATGACCGATAATCATAAGCTTCATATCTGGTACTTCATTGATAATTTGCGCTGCACGGTCAAGCAAAGGCTTGTTAACCTCAGGGATAAGGGCTTTATCCACGTCAAAGTTAATAACTTGAAGACTAAGGGCACGAGCTACATCACGTGGGTCTGGATTAGTTCCTAAACGACCAATTGCAGTCTCAGCAGCGGTCAAGCTATTTTGAATTTCAGTGTCAGCATTCAATGGACCTTCAGCGGTGACCATCATACCAGGCGCTGCTGCTTGAACATCAGAGACCAATTGCTGCAACAAAGCGGCATCTGGCGAATTTAGAACAATATCATTGCCTCTGATATACATGCTGGCATTAGGTGAGCTTTTGATAATAGGCAATAACGCTGCAAGGTGAGCAGCAGCTGGCATATCAGTCGCATAGCCATCATCGATGTCTGAACGACATTTGCTGGCTTGGTCGCCAAAGGCGCCGCGCATCGCATCAAGGATGCTGTTATTTAGGGTCTCATCGCCTGCATTGATACGGCAAGCGTAGACTTCATTGCCTTCACCGGTCGTGATACGTAATGAAGCAGGCTCAATATCAGAAGCAACAGCGGCAGGAGCTTGCTCAGCAGGTTGTTCAGTGACAACAGGAGTAGCAACAGGCTCTGGCTTTTCTTGACAGCCTTTAAGCAATGCCCAAGCCAGTGCGCCTAGGATGATTAAGCCGATAATCGGCAATAACGCTTTCATAAAGCTACCACTCTTTTGCTCTTCGCGGTGAAGAGGAGCGGTACTGGTAGTATCAGAAATACGATGACCAGCAGGCTCGGCCACTAATAAACCCGCAGGCACAACGGTACTTGCCCAAGCAGGGATATGCGACTGATAAGTAGATAAATTATCACGTAAGAACTGAGGAACAGGAGTATTACCCGCTAAGCTACTGATTTCATGATAAGCTTTAGGCGCCGCGCTTGCGACCAATGCTTGGGCCGATGCTTCATCAATGCTATGAGTTTTAGCAAGCTCGTGAGCAATGCTAGAACGATGAGATTGGTCCGTCCAAACACGATCAAAAAAACCTTTGTCATCATTGGCAATGGTTTGACCAGAAAAACGGCTATAGGTGTCGTTATCTGCCAATCGAGCTGCAAATATAGCATAAAACTGTTCAAGTAGACTTTCATTCTGTGGAGTACGATTGTCCCCTAAAACCATAGGAGTAACGGTACGTGCTAGATGATTGATAATATCCATAAACTTTCTTCCTCCAATAAAAAATTGATTGAGTTCTATTGTGATGTAGCGATTGTTTGTCGTGCGACTGGCTAGGTAATGTATGCTAAGCTTTATAATTGGCCTTGCGACATTAGCCAAACGACTTTTGAACATCGAACCAAATGTTCAAGTTAGTGTTATTCACCATTGACCCGATTATAAAGACTCTTTAGTACCATACTCAATAAGCCTGATGTTGTGCAATTGCTACATTGAGTAGTAATTACGTCATCCCACGTAACTAATAGCAGCTTTTTGCCCTATACCAGCAGACTTATGTTTAGAAATTTAATAAAAATCTATTTATATCATATCGCGATATAATCAAGGCTCTATTCAAATCAATCCTTTGCTCTTAAACTTTATGTTAAACAGTTAAAATCTTAACGATTATTTGACAGATGAATCTATCAAGGATTGCCCTGACTTTGGATCGGTCTACCACCATTAGCAGGTTCAGCAACGATAACGGTATTAAGCATACCATCAAGCTCACTTTGGGAGATGGGACCAGGCGGCGCTGTATTCATATCAGCGCTTGGCGTGCTAGGCACCGGTGAGGGATAGGTGGGCGCCATGGATGATGCCGAGGGTGGCAAGGCTGAATCAGATGACATTGACCCTGAATTAACCGTGTTAGGGATATTAGTCGTCATATTATTATCCCCATAACCCTGCCCTTCCATAACAGCATTTGGGTTTTGGCTTTGATCAAGTCCTGTCTCAGGTATATTATTCATAGGCATGGCGGGCGGCGCCGAAATCTCAACCGTCAGACTGGGCGCTATTGCTTGGATATTAGTCGATAATTGCTGTAGTGCTGCCGCATCAGGGGCACTTAAGCGGATGATATTGCCTTGTAGATTCATAGTGGCGAAGGAGATTGGCGTTATCATAGGCACTATATTGGATAAGGCAGGCGGCAATGGCTTAGCGGCATCAACATTAGGGTCTACCTCAATCTGACATTGAGCGGCTTGCTCCCCTAGAGACGCTTGTAGCATGGCTATTAGGGCAGACTGCTGCTCAGCACTTCCTACCGCTCCTTTACAGTCATATAACCGTTGATCGACATCCATCTTTAGCGTAAAGGAAGGGCCTATTAAGGACTCTGCGGCCTTAGTCGTCTGCTCGGCAGGCGCAGCTTTAATTTCAGCAGGCGCCTGAGCTTCTAACTGGCCTTGGTTGCGAGACTGATATTGAGTCAATCCCCACCAGGCTAAAGCCGCTAATCCTAAAACAGCAGGTAATAACAGCCACCAAAGCATAGGAGTATTTTTATTTCCCCGCCCTCTCATTTTAAAGTTTTGTGCATGATCATTAGGGTTAAGGGGGACACTGGGTATGTCACTAGAATCGGTTGGCGATATTAATACTTCGGCTGTACTACCATTATTGGTTGTAATGGGGTCATTAGGAGTCACAACCGTATCTGTTAAGCCAGTGTTGACTCCAACTAAGCCTGTAGCAGTCGGTATAATATAGGACCTAACCATAGGAATATATTGGTCCAAATACACCACCAAGGGCGTTTGCTCATCGTGACTTAACTGAATCAGCTCTTGATAAGCTAAGGGCTGCGCTGAAGTGATTAAGTCCTTACAATAAGGGCCAGTTAGCGCATAGGTGGTCGCCAACAGCTCAACAAGACGGTCAGCCTCGCTTGGATTTGCCCACAGTTGATTAAATTGTGTGCCGACACGCTGCAATTTTTCAGAGGGCAGCAAAGTATCGATACCGATACTAGAATCATCAGCAGCAAGCGCCACCAATCGCGCTATCATCAAGGCATAAAACTGCTCTAATAGCAGGGCCTCAGAAGTATGGCTATGATTATTGACGCCAGTCGTGGCTGAACTGCCTACTTTAGAGATAACTAGGGGCGTAATACGCTGACTGAGATGGGAGACAAGATTCATGCAAAGCCCTTATATAATAAACGTTAACCTGTGAGTCTTATACTCAGCACGCTTGCTGCTAATTATGGATGACTCATGGCTAATTTTAATTTACATATCATTATCAAATAGTTAAGTTAAAATAACGTGCATAAGTTTTGAGGATGACCTACTAAGGAGCACCGTATAATAAGCTTCTTAAAAGTATAGAACTGATATATCAGCACATGAAAGATATCAGCACTAACAATCTTATTACTTTTTTACATCTTTCGTTATAAAGTAGTGTTATAAAGAGCAATCTAATTTAGAGCTATAACGTGCTCTTTTTACGTTAATGATGACTCAACACGACCCAAAGGACTATGTATTGTTTACCTTTAATCACACCACTGCCATTATCATAGTAACAGTGATTATCAGTCTAATAGCTTGGCAAAGTAAAGCTATCTTTGACCGCCTTATTTTTTATCCGCCTGCGGTCTCAAAAGGTCAATGGTATCGATTGATTACTCATGGCTTTATTCATGCTGATAGTATGCACTTACTGTTCAACATGTTTACTTTATACTTTTTTGGCCGAATCATTGAGCAATTTTACAATCAATATCTTGGCGGTTTAGGGTTTATTGTCTTTTACTTAGTTGCTATTGTCGTTGCCATCCTTCCGAGCTACTTTCAGCATCGCAATAATTCTATGTATTTAAGCCTAGGCGCATCAGGCGGCGTTTCAGCAGTCTTATTTGCCTATATTCTCATGTATCCTTGGGATATGTTATATTTGTTTGGCGCGCTGCCTATCCCTGCTATCTTATTTGCCATAGGTTACGTGGGCTATAGCATCTATGCCAACCATAAAGGCAATAGTAATATAAACCATCTCGCTCATCTTTGGGGCGGAGCTTTTGGGGTGTTAGCCACGATTGCGGTTCAGCCTAGCATTATCCCGCATTTCTT
>JAUNVX010000062.1:12045-14002 GCA_030540615.1 Psychrobacter sp.
ATTAGACAGTACTAGTTAATCAGTCGTCTATCTTAGCTTGAATATAGTTTTGTATTCCCACCGCATCGATTAGATCTTTTTGGGTATCTAACCAATCGATATATTCTTCGTTACCGTCTTTAATCGTCAATAACAGCTTGCGTGAGACATAATCTTGCTTTTGCTCGCAAAGCGTCATAGCGTCCGTAATAATGGCAAACTTCTGATTCTCAAGCCTGACATCACAGTCAATCATTTCGGCCACATCTTCACCAATATAAAGCTTGCCATAGTCTTGCAAATTCGGCAAACCCTCAAGCAATAAGATGCGCTCAATAATCTTGTCTGACCATTTCATCTCTTGAATAGACTGCTTATAGAACTGCTCGTTAAGCTCTTCAATTCCCCAGTTCTTAGCAATTCGTGCATGCAAAAAATACTGATTAATCGCAACCAGCGACTGACCCAAAACTTGGTTAAGGGCTCGGATGACTTCTTTATCGCCTCTCATATACTACCTCTTTATCAAAATAAATGACTGCTCAAGACTCAATCCACTCTTTAATTTGAGTTAGGCTGAGACCTCACCCATTTGACTTTGTAAGTAATTAGGTAGGCCAATCATGTCAATCAGACGCAGCTGCTGCTCAAGCCAATGCGCATGGTCTTCTTCCGTGTCCTCCAACTGAGCCACTAGCATATCGCGAGTCACGTAATCATGTTCCTGCTCACAAATAGCGATACCGTCCTTAAGATGTTTCTGCACTTGATATTCAAGGTTCAAATCCAACTGAAGCATCTCTGGCACAGTCGATCCAACATGAATGCCATCAACCTTCATATTAGGTTTGCCGCCTAGCATCATGATACGGCGAATAATGCCTTGAGCATGTAAGGTTTCATCTTCCATCTCATGATGGATACGGTCATACAGCTTGCCAAAATGCCATTCTGCATACATCTCTGAATGAATGAAATACTGATCACGAGCGGCTAGCTCACCCGCCAGTAAAAAGTTTAGATAGTCGATAACTTTTGGGCTGCCTTGCATGGTTGCACCTCTAAGATAAGTGGGGTTGTATAGCGGATTTGTATAATAGCTGCTTAGACTTTAGCCTATGTTTAATTAAATCTATGGTTAAAATGTTAACACACACCTGGGCAGATGCCAGTATTTTTTAGAACTGGGAATGAAGGGGCAATTGGTAATTATTATCATTATATATTTTTAATCAGTTTATTAATATTATAAATCATTGTTTATAATATTATTTTATTTATTATCTTAAAATCGATTATGTTTCATATATTAAATTTTCTTAATAATGGATAAAAAATTATTAATCTATTTTTTAATGATATTAATAATATCTTAACATTATTCTGCCATTCCCACATAAAAACCCAATAAGGCTCATTCACCATTATTGGGTTATAGGGATTTAATCTATGGATTCAGCTAAGGTTGACTAGGAGAATAGTAACTTACTTTTTGGCCTTATGTTTACCGATAGGTATGAGGCCTGCCAGTCACTTGATTAGCATTAGTACTGTTAAACCGCATAGGCAATTTTGGATAACAGGCTAACATCAGCCATCATGGCCTGATGCTCATCAACGTAATCTTGGACCATAGGCTCGCAGCAACCACAGCAAGTGGCGACATCCAAAGCGTCCTTTAACCCCTCTAAGGTATCTACCCCAGATGCTAAAGCAACTTTGATTTGCTTTTCTTTGACATCATTGCAAATACAAACGTACATAATACCGCTCCTATCGACCTATAAGCCTACTGTCATTATATAAACTACTGATATTAATTGACTATTTCACTTGGCTATATCTTAGCTAGATAAAGCTTAGCCCTACAAAATGCGTCTAAATCATCACCACAATCAGTATTTATTTATAATAACGATAACTATTAGCATTTACAATACCCTTTTGTAATTTATTAATTTATATCACTTAGGCCTGA
>JAUNVX010000313.1 GCA_030540615.1 Psychrobacter sp.
GTGATAAGAGCGTAGTAGTCGTCCGAGAAGTCTTCTATCTTATACTGCGTATTGGTCTGAGCTAAAGCAAAGCAAGGCGCGAACACAAGAGTAAGCGCCCACCATGGTCGGCCTGTTGACTGGTTGGATAAATGAAGGCTACTCATTGTGTATTCCTTAATAGTCTATTTATTTTAAGAGACGGCTGAGCTCGGTAGACGCTTGAGCTCTAGAGTTGAGTCATCATTTCGAATGCACTTTCAGATTCTGACCCTCTAAAAAACTCACTTATAAAAAAAGCCTCAATTAGAGGCTTTTGTGACTTTACGATATTGCAAAATTTAAGACTAATGAATGGTCTTAGGCCCGTTGACGGCCTGTACCCTATGGATTGCTCAGCACCCACTCATCATTGACCTTATAGACTTTAAAGCTGGCCTTGTCCGTGCGACTCTTGCCATTAATGGTTTGGGCAATATTAGCGGTACACATATAGGTATTATCACCTTCAATAGCATCGCAATTGACATCTTTAACATCTTCTAGCGTCGGCATCATACCTGCCATCATCGTGCCCATTGCTTTGGTCATCTCAGCGTTTTCGCTGCCCGCACTCGCCATCGCATCGTCCATCAAACTTTGCGCTTGGTCATACTGCGCCTTAATCAATCCTTCAACTTCGTTCTCAGAAGGGCCTTTTGAGCAGGCCATGAATAATGGGGTCAGTAGTAGCACAATGGCCAATTTTTTCAAACGCATGGCAATATATTCCTTGTCGGTGATGATATCTTTCGAGTAATTATAATATCTTGTTGACCCAAATTTACTTAAGTCTTAATAAAGTCTCAAGTCCTAATAAAAAAGAGTGCTTGGGCACTCCTTTTGGCAGTTAGAAGTTAATGACTAGAGCCAATTATTTGCCACTAGCAATAATCATCTTTATTTAATTAAGCGTAAGTTAAAAGGAATCTTAAAGTTAGTACCAGAAGAGCCTTTTACCGCGCCCATAATACAGAATATAGGATGAGAAAGGGCTAATAACATAACCAACATCATGGGGAGAGCCGCTAATGGCCCGTACACCATCCCTAAAACAAGGCCTAAAACCAAAGCCCCTATCCAAAACGCAATATAACCAATGAAAAAAGTAATACACCAATTAAGCGCCTCTTTAGACTGATCCTGAACGAAAGCATCATCTTTTTTGACCAACATCAAAACCAGTGGAGGGATAAAGCCAAGAAATAGGCAACCTAACCAATTTAGAATGACTAGATTTTTACTGTCTTGGCTGATGCCAGTATTAGCAGTCTGGCTTAGAGGTTGATTGGCATTCATATGAGGTGTATTGACTTGAGTGGGGGTGGTGTTTTGGGGATCTAACATAGGAGTCCTTCCTTGATGTCATTTGAATTTAGTATTATTTTGACTATTTGGCCCTGATTACTTTAATTGACATCAAAGATATTTATATTCTAGGACCATTAATAGTTTTAAATAACGATAACTTATTAATTTTATTGATAGATATTATGCTTTTAAAGCCATGATATTTGTTAAATAGCTTACTGTCAACATATGTAATGACCTTTTAAACTCTAATTATTCGTTTTTATAGGCAGTCCCTAGTTTTTACTCTAGTTAAAAACTAATAACATCGTCAGCAAATTCTTAATCACCAGCATCATCAAAGCTGACTTTTTTACAAAGTTTTTTGCTATAGTGACTGATATAACAAAGCTTTATGACTGAGTTTTTATCATGATTGAAAATATTTTAGCGCCCCTTTTTATGGGACTAATGGCCATCGCCAACCTTATTTTATTGGCGGCTATTGTCTTCGCGTTACGCGGATACTTTGGCAAAGTTAAGGCCGATCAGCCCAAGCATTATGCCATGGCAGCCAAGCTACTCTTAATCTACGCGCTAATGATGTTAGTGGGTCTAGGCACCTGTTTGTCACTTGTGCTAGTGGG
>JAUNVX010000063.1:0-6682 GCA_030540615.1 Psychrobacter sp.
ATGATGAGTTGGACTATTGCTGTCATCCATTAATCCTAAATGACGCTGGCAGCCATACAATAAGCAACCAAAATAAAAGCTATAAAAATATGGTTTAAGGTTACCTGACGGTTTAGGCTGACTACCTGCTATTAAATGAGCCTTCAATTTAGCAATCGTCGCTTCT
This sequence comes from Psychrobacter sp., assembly GCA_030540615.1. Classification (GTDB taxonomy): domain Bacteria; phylum Pseudomonadota; class Gammaproteobacteria; order Pseudomonadales; family Moraxellaceae; genus Psychrobacter. The sequence continues at coordinate 167 of JAUNVX010000063.1, forward strand.
GATTCTTTAATGAATGCTCGCTGATTAGTCCATTCGGATTGATTATCATCTAATAGTAATTGTTCTGCTTCAAGTTTGGCATCTTGTAAAAACGCTTGTTCATTTTCTAATGCCTCAGCTAACATTGACCGCCATTTTTTATGATTTACCTGAGATATTGCGTACCAAATCCATGCCCATGATTCATCAATTTGCTCATCCCCAACCAATTTATCTGCTAAAGCATACTCTCCTAACATGGCATATAACTGGGCAATGCTTAAATGGCAATGCTGCTCGTTAGCGCAGGCTTGCTCAAGTAAGACTAATGCCTGTTGCCTATTATCTAGCAAAATATACAACCTGACTTTATTAAGCAAAACCTCATAATGTTTTTCTTCTAAAGTAGCGGTGGATATTACGTCAGGCAGGCTTCTAAAATTATCAGTTAGTAACTTGTTGATAAACGCCATTGCTTTATCAAAATAGATGAAGGCCTCATCATAAGCGTCTAACATGGCATAAGCGTAACCGATATTATTTAGGCAATAAAAGGATTGTTCAAAATGATATTGGTGTTGGTCAACAGGGAGATTATTAATTTTGCTCAGCGCTAGCTGATAAATGCTAATAATTTCCTGATGACGGTCAGCGTCTTTCGGGATGGTGTCTTTTAATTTGAGACTCCCCTCCTCATTTTTGTATTGAGTGAGCAGCATTTGCGCGTAACTGACATAAGGATAATAAGACTGTGGCTGCTGCGCCATCACTTGCTTTTGTAGCAGCAAAGCCCGCTCATAATCGCCATACTCATGGTATAACCAAAAGGCTAGATTATGGGTATTCTCTATCGAGGGATTGACCTGATAAGCTTTTTCTAGATACGCTAAGTCCTTATCACCATCTGGATGCTCTATATAATACAAAGCAACCTTGGCTAATAATTTGTCGTCATTAGGGTACGCTGATAACTGACTGAGTAAAGTATTGATGTCTTGATTCATCTTTCACTCCATAAAAAACCGCCTAGCCAATTAGCCAAGCGGTTTTTCAATATTAAGCATGTATTAAAATGCTACCTAATTACTGGTTCTTCTCATAGACAGGCAGCGTCTTGCAGATGGCTTCTACTTTACTGCGTACGTCAGCGATGACTTTTTCATCACCACGGCTATCGAGTACATCACAAATCCAGTTGGCCAAGTCGCGAGAGTTATCCTCAGTAAAGCCGCGAGTGGTGGTCGCTGCCGTACCAATGCGAATACCGGAGGTAACAAATGGTGATTTTGGATCGTTTGGTACAGCGTTTTTATTCACCGTAATATAAGCATCACCCAACCATTTATCGGCTTCTTTACCCGTCATGTCTTGCTTGATTAAACTAATCAGCATTAGATGGTTTTCGGTGCCACCTGAGACAATCTCATAACCGCGCTGCTGAATGACTTCGGCCATTGCTTTGGCATTTTTGACCACTTGCTGCTGATAGCTCTTGAAGTCATCTTGCAAAGCTTCTTTGAAGCAGACGGCTTTGGCAGCGATGGCATGCATGAGTGGGCCGCCTTGATTACCAGGGAACACCGCCGAGTTAAGCTTTTTGGCAAGCTTATCATCTCGAGAGAGGATTAAGCCTGATCGTGGGCCGCGTAAAGTCTTATGAGTAGTCGTAGTCACCACATCAGCAAATGGTACTGGGCTTGGATAGACGCCAGCTGCCACTAAGCCTGCAACATGCGCCATATCTACAAATAAATAAGCGCCAACACTGTCTGCAATGTCACGGAAACGTTGCCAATCTACCACTTGAGAGTAGGCTGAAAAGCCAGCAATAATCATTTTTGGCTTGTGCTCTTGAGCCAAACGTTCAACTTCGTCATAGTCAATAAGACCGGTCTCTTCAACAAGGCCGTACTGCACTGCATTGTAATTGATGCCTGAGAAGTTGACATGAGCACCATGAGTTAAGTGACCACCTGCATCTAAGCTCATACCAAGGATAGTATCGTTGGCTTCTAATAATGCTAAGAATACCGCTGAGTTGGCTTGCGAGCCAGCATGGGGCTGGACGTTGGCATATTCAGCACCGAACAACTCTTTGGCACGGTCAATAGCCAATTGCTCGATGACGTCGACATACTCACAGCCGCCATAATAACGTTTGCCTGGGTAACCTTCCGCGTATTTGTTGGTGAGATCTGAGCCTTGGGCCTGCATGACCGCTTGCGAGCAGTAGTTCTCTGAAGCAATCAGCTCAATGTGCGACTCTTGACGGGCGCTCTCATTGGTCATGGCTTCATAAAGAGCGGGGTCAAAGTCTTTGATGGAGATGTCTTTAAACATATTATGGTCCTATTAGTTCCGGTTAAAGTGAATAATTAAGGGCTTAAAAGGTGACAGAAACAACAGATGAGGTTTGAGCAGTATTGGGATACATAGGCCTCGCTGTAAGGCTTAAGTGTAACATGAAATCTGCCCCCCAAACGGCAAAAAAGAGTCAGACTAAGCGGACTCTTTTTGATATCTATAAACCACAATTTAGACCAGATGGTTGCCGCTAAGACACGCCCTAATATTGAACAGCGACTAGTGGCTTGGACACCCAGCCCTCACCTTTATCACTTTGCACGTAATAAAAATTATTCTGCTCAGAACCCATATAAATCATGATGTCCTGGCCGGATAAGATAGCCACTGATGCTGATGATTTGTTTGGCTGAGAGTAGAGAGTAGTACTATTAAGCTTGCCTTGAAGTACAGCGCCAGTGGCGGGTTGACCGGCAGTCGTATTAGCAGTGGTTTGCGGGACTGATTGACCCTTAAGGCCGACTTCTTCGCTCAAGTCATCTACCGCTTGCTTGCTACCGCGAATGGTATTGGCTGTTTGACCAATAGAGCTGATAGTGTTTTGCACATCGCGGATACTGTCTAAAAATCCTGCATTGGCGCTTAACGGAAAGCTTGCCAATACGCTCAAAAGTGCCAAAGAGGTCAACGCTTTTGAGGATAAGCTTTTGCTTATCTTTGATAGGTTTTTATTGATAGATAGGGTCATAAAAAGTCCAAAGTTAGCACTAAAAAAAGGAGAATAACATGAGGATTATCATATTACTAAAAATCAGTTATAACATATTTTGCATTTTGCGCAAGCTTTTTTTATATGACCTACCAACCGTCCCGTCCTTAGCCATTAATCTGACTCAACAGTGATAAAATTCATGATTCAACGTCAGCACTATTTAGCCCTTAAAAGCTGGCAAAAAAGTCTCGCTGATGAGAATAGGGCGATGGTGCCAGTCGTAGCGCGTTTGCCGCTCCCAGCCCTGCGCTGTCTTTTGAATACTTCGGCTGCTTGGCAAGGTGGTTTGACGCTTGAACATCACGTAGCCAATTGGCGTCCCTTTGAGCTGCTGCAACCGCCTCGCCTCGCCGACCAAACTTGGCACAGGAAAGAGACTTTGCGCTGCAATCCAAGGCAACTTCTCATTACCGTATAACAGTACCTCACGCACCCAAGCCATCATCGGACGATTCAGCTGATGGCCTTGATAGCCCAGTTGCCGTTTTTGCGCCAGCGTTAATGGTCGATAGCCCTCAAAGGTGCGCTCAACCCGTAGCGGCTGATTTGCTTTGGCCTCTAGCATGGCGGTTAAAGAGCCGCTGCTGGTGAGCCATACCATTAAAGGCTTAGGAATATCAGAAGTTTGCACGTAATTGGTCGCTATGGTTCATAGAAAATTGGAATGTGATTAGAGATTTTGCTGGTTTTAATGATGGTCTTCGTCAAGACTGACAGTATTCATCTTATATTGATTATAGGTATAGCAGTTTCACTTTTTGCCACTGCCTTTTATTAGATGATTTGGGAGGTTTAAAGTTCCTACCCAAATTGACGGCTTGACCACCACAGTTGGGGCAAACCACTTGCTGAGGGTCATCAGTGAATAGATTAACCAATCGCTTAAATGACTTTTGACAATCAAAACAAGCAAACGCCTTTTTATAGGTATATTTTTTCAGAACTGTCACAGCTTTTTAAGCAGCCTTCTATCTATCGTTAATAATCAGGGAAATCAACCCTTAAAGTCAGGCATATTATCCACATTAAAAGGCAATGCGTCGTGCGCCTCCTGCCGATATCTCGCCATATAGTCACGGTCTTGCTCACAAAAATCGCTGATAGCAGGGATGAATCGCCTATCATAAATGCGGTGCAAGGAGTGCGTCTTGGTCGGTACAAACCCGCGAATGAGCTTGTGCTCACCTTGCGTGCCAGGGTCAAAATATTTAAGACCTTGGCCAATAGCAAACTCAATGCCCTGATAATAGCACAGCTCAAAGTGTAAGCTGTCAAACTCTCCCAAAGACCCCCAATAACGGCCATAGAGTGTGGCGTTCGGACTGTCAGGGTCATCATATAAGAATAAGCTGCTAGCGATGATTTCACCTGAGCTATCCAAAGCCTGAGCCAACATCAGATGCTCTGGCATAGTCTCACCCAACTGAATAAAAAAATCGTTACTCAAATAAGGCTGCTGACCCCGCACGGCATAGGTCATCACATAGCAATGATAAAAAGCCGCCCAGTCTTCACTAGTGATATGGGCGCCAAGTTTTAATCGGCAATTAATACCTTGGTTGGCGACTTTTTTGCGCTCGGCACGGATATTTTTGCGCTTTTTGGCAGTGAGGCTCGAGAGGAACTCATCGAAGTCAGCAAAAGGTTCACTGTCTTTTAGGATGTTTTGATTTTGCCAAAGAAATTGACAACCTTGACGTTCTAGTAGAGGGAGTGAATTAGCAGTGACGCTCTCCATAGCTAGACTATCAGCAAGACTTTGCTCAATAGTCTGTGGACTCATAGCCGATTGATTGAGCTGATTTGCCAAGGCCGCCAATTCATCATTGACGAACAGCCCATGCCAGCTTGACGCACTGCACTGCTTGGCGATATTGTCCACCCCTGCTAGAGCCGCCTCTAAAATATCAGGCGTGAGCTCGATGCCGTCAGCTAACCAAAGACGCTGCCCTGTAATGGGGGTAAATGGCACGCTCGTAACAAGCCTTGGGTAATAATCTACTCCATAACGCGCATAAGCCTCCGCCCAAGCATGGTCAAAGACAAACTCACCTCGGTGGTGGCCTTTAATGAACAGCGGCATCACAGCGACCAGCATAGACTCTTTGTATGTTGCCTCTTCTTTAATGTCTTTAGTGTCATTTGCAGCTGACTTGTCTTGAAAGACAGTAATAAAAATAGGCAACCAACCAGAGTCACCGCCGATTGCTTCGGTATCCATGAGGGTTTGCCAAAAGGCAAAAGACATAAAAGGGGTATCCGCTACCTGCCAACTGGCTTGGCTCTGCCAGTCAGTGTCTTGCGTCAAAGCGTACGAGTAAGTCATAAGCAAAATTATCGATTATGATGAGTTAGAATCCACTTAGCCTAGCAAACCTTAGATATTTTGCTGTCACAATTTGCAAGTATAGTTCGTATAATCTTCATCATAAAGAAGCTGATGATTATTTTGTTTTTACTAAGCTTTTATTGTTATAAGGATACCCTAATGACCTTACAAAACAAGATAACTGTAATGCGCGGGATACACATACTGCCTATCATATTATTGGTCGGTAGTGGTGCTCTCTCGGGCTGCGAGCGTCCAAGTACCGATACTACTGTCGCTCCAAGCCCAACCACCATCCCGCCAGTTCCCCAAATATCTGTATCTGGGCAAGCTACCGAAACACAACCTAGCTCTTATCCTAAAGAGTTGGTTAGTCCGCAAGGCTACCAAGGAGTCCGGTTTGGGGACACTATCACACCTGAGTATCTGACGGCCCAAAAGCTTATCCCGCCTAACTTAGCGCTTGAAAATGCCAGTTGTTATTTCACCAGTCATTCGGTTAAAACTGCGCCGTCCGATGCGCTGTTAGCCGACGTTCCTGCTTCGCTGTATCAAATTATCGATAATAAAGTCGCTTTAATTCGTATTAATGATACCAAAGTGCCTTTTTATACAGGTGTTAAAATAGGTGATTCCGCTGCTAAAGTTTGGGACGCGCATCAAAATAACTTGAGCTATGAGCTGGATAAATACGATGGCACGGGCAATCATTATGAGCTAATAACAGCGGTCAATCCTCAACGGCCAAACTCTAATACTGGTCAAGCTAAACCACTGAACCTACAAATTAAATATAAAATGCAAGGTGGCCAAAAGCTAAACCAGAATAGTATCATGCCGCAAGCATGGTCACCTGAGCTACAAGGTCGGCTCAAAGGTCAGGTCATTAGTATCGAAATCGGCGAACCTGAGGTTATCTCGCTAGTGGAAGGTTGCTCTTAGAGCGCCACCCATTGCACCATGATGAGCACCAACCATAGCCCATTTAATAACTATATTGCTCTGCTTGGGTCCTCAACGAGGCATCAATCAGTCCATAAACTAGTCTGCGTCCTAACCATTAAATCAGGGCGCTTATCAATCTATCTAAATCCCAGCAATAGACTGCTTTTGAACAGCCGCCTCAATCAAG
>JAUNVX010000063.1:6782-13950 GCA_030540615.1 Psychrobacter sp.
ATAATATTGAATCAAAAGCGAAGTTGATTGGGGCGGCTAGCAACATTCAACCCACTTGATAGCCGCCAATAATGGTACCGTAATTTGATAGAAAAGATGATATTGACAAAGAGGACTGGTAGAATACGTTGTTACTAGCCTTATATAAATCGCCTACATTGGAAGTAAGCAAAACCAGTACAATTGGTCATCATATATACCTGCCTTATAACCTTACGGACGACGTCTTAAGACTATCCCGATATCTGAATTTTGAGGGATGTCTTAGCAGTTGATTGGCCCTTTAGCTTATCAGTTGCGTCTTCAGGTTTATCAGCTACGCCCTAAGAGTAGCGCCAATATTTTAGCAGCAGCTCCTTAGTACTATGTTTTTAAATCTAGGGCTTTAGCGCTAAGGTTAGTGAATGAATACGACTGTTTGACTGCTTTATTTTTAGCTCGTTTTAAACCCACCAAACCAAAAAAGGATACTTTACTATAATGTCAAAAATTATCTATACCAAAACCGATGAAGCCCCTGCCCTTGCGACCCTATCGTTGTTGCCTATCGTTAAGGCCTTTACTAAGCCTGCAGGCGTAGAAGTCGAGACCAGTGACATCTCTTTGGCAGCGCGAATATTGGCGCAGTTCCCCGACTATCTAAGCGAAGAGCAGCGTGTCCCTGATAACTTAGCGACGCTTGGCAAGCTCACTCAAGACCCTAACACCAACATCATTAAACTGCCGAATATCAGTGCGTCTGTTCAGCAGCTTAAAGCGGCCATTAAAGAGTTGCAAGATAAGGGCTACGCCCTGCCTGACTTCCCAGAAGACCCTCAAACCGAAGAGGAACAAGAGATTCGTAAGCGTTATGGCAAATGCTTAGGCAGCGCTGTGAACCCTGTCATTCGTGAAGGTAACTCTGACCGCCGTGCGCCTAAAGCGGTCAAAAACTATGCTCGCAAGCACCCTCACTCAATGGGTGAATGGAAGCAGTGGTCACAGACCCACGTCTCCCATATGCACAGTGGCGACTTTTATGATGGCGAGCAGTCTATGACTTTAGACAAAGCGCGCAAGGTGCGCATGGAGCTGCTATTAAATGATGGCACCGCCAAAGTGCTAAAGCCAGAGATTGCGCTCAAAGATAAAGAAGTCATTGACCTCATGTTCATGCGCAAAAAGTGCTTGCTTGAGTTTTATGAGCGTGAAATGGAAGATTGCCGCGAAGCCGGTATTTTATTCTCCTTACATGTCAAAGCCACGATGATGAAAGTATCTCACCCAATCGTGTTCGGTCATGCCGTGAGAATCTATTATAAAGATGCTTTTGAGAAGCATGGCAAGACCTTTGAAGAGCTTGGCATTAATGTCAATAATGGTATGGCAGATTTATATGACAAAATCGCCACTTTACCAGCTTCACAACGCGAAGAGATTGAGCGCGATTTGCACGCCTGCCAAGAGCATCGTCCACGACTAGCGATGGTAGACTCCTCAAAAGGTATCACCAACTTCCATTCGCCAAGTGACGTTATCGTCGATGCTTCAATGCCTGCGATGATTCGAAATGGCGGCAAAATGTGGGGCGCTGATGGCAAGCTTTATGACTGTAAAGCGGTGATGCCAGAGTCTACTTTTGCGCGTATCTATCAAGAGATGATTAACTTCTGCAAATGGCACGGAAACTTTGACCCTACGACGATGGGCACAGTGCCTAACGTGGGCCTAATGGCACAAAAAGCTGAAGAATATGGCTCACATGACAAGACCTTTGAGTCAAGTGATGCCGGTATCGCACGTATCGTGGACAATGACACTGATGAGGTGTTGCTTGAGCAGCGTGTTGAAAAAGGTGATATCTGGCGCATGTGTCAGGTCAAAGATGAGCCTATTCAAGATTGGGTCAAGCTGGCAGTGCGCCGCGCTCGTGAGTCAGACACGCCAGTGATATTCTGGTTAGACCCTTACCGTCCGCATGAAAATGAGCTAATCAAAAAGGTCAAAACTTACCTAAAAGACCATGACACTGAAGGCCTGCACATTGAGATTATGTCGCAAGTTCGCGCGATGCGATATACCTTAGAGCGTGTCGCTCGTGGTCTTGATACCATCTCAGCAACAGGTAATATCCTACGCGACTATCTCACTGACCTCTTCCCTATCCTAGAGCTTGGCACCAGTGCCAAAATGCTATCAGTAGTGCCGCTAATGAAAGGCGGCGGCTTGTTTGAGACAGGCGCAGGCGGTTCTGCTCCTAAGCATGTCGAGCAGCTCACTGAGGAGAACCATCTTCGCTGGGATTCATTGGGCGAGTTCTTAGCACTAGCGGTCTCATTAGAGCATCTATCAGAAAATGATAAAAATGCTAAAGCCAAGATATTGGCCGATACCCTCGATACTGCCACTGAAAAGCTGCTATTGAATGACAAATCGCCATCGCGTAAGACTGGCGAGCTTGACAACCGAGGTAGCCATTTCTATTTAGCGCTGTACTGGGCTCAGGAGCTGGCAGCTCAAGACCAAGACAGCGAGCTAAAAGCGAAGTTTGCTCCATTGGCGCAAAAGCTTCAAGACAATGAAGCGGCCATCATCAAAGAGATGAATGAAGCTCAAGGCAATCCTGTTGACCTCAAAGGCTACTACTTCGCTGATGAGGCTATCGCTGAGCAAGTGATGCGCCCAAGCAAACTATTCAATGAAGCGTTGGCTTTGTTGTAATAGTGGGATAAGCTTTTAGTCAAATCAATTGTATTGAAGTTTGGCTTACTGTCAAAAAAACACCCCAAGGTCTAAGACTTTGGGGTGTTTTTAATGGGTATTCTTAATAGGATATTTTTAATAAGAGGTTAATTTGATAGATTAAATATCCATATGCTTAATGATGGCTTTACCAAATTCAGAAGTGCTCAGCAAAATAGCATCGGGCATTAAGCGCTCAAAGTCATAAGTTACAGTCTTATTGGCGATAGCGCCTTGGATACCTTTAATCACCAAGTCAGCGGCCTCTGTCCAGCCCATGTCACGTAGCATCATCTCAGCCGATAAGATGAGCGAGCCGGGGTTGACCTTGTCTTGGCCCGCATATTTGGGCGCAGTCCCGTGGGTGGCTTCATAGACTGATATTGCGCCGCCTTTGTTCGCCCCAGGAGCGATACCAATACCCCCTACCTCTGCCGCTAACGCATCTGAGATATAGTCGCCGTTTAGATTGAGGGTAGCGATGACAGAATAGTCTGCTGGGCGCATCAAAATCTGCTGCAAAAAGGCATCAGCGATGACATCTTTGATGATAATCTCATTGCCTGTCTTCGGGTTTTGCATTTTCATCCAAGGACCACCGTCGAGTAGCTCTGCCCCAAAGCGCTCAGCTGCTAGCTCATACCCCCACTCTTTAAACGCGCCTTCGGTATATTTCATGATATTGCCTTTGTGCACTAAAGTGACGCTCGGCAAGTCATTATCGATGGCGTGTTGAATGGCCTTTCGAACCAGACGCTGCGTGCCTTCTTTAGACACCGGCTTGATACCGATACCACAATCATCGGTAAAGCGAATCTTAGTTACCCCCATCTCTTCACGCAGGAACTTGATGACTTTTTTGGCATCCTCACTGCCCGCTTTCCACTCGATACCGGCGTAGATATCTTCTGAGTTTTCACGAAAGATGACCATGTCAGTCAGCTCTGGATGCTGCACAGGACTGGGAACTCCTTCAAACCAGCGTACTGGGCGCTGGCAAACATACAAATCAAGCTCTTGACGCAAGGCAACGTTTAATGAGCGCATACCGCCGCCAACGGGCGTGGTCAAAGGGCCTTTGATGCTGATTACGTAGTCTTTTAATATCTCGAGCGTCTCTTTGGGCATGTACTCGCCATCGTAAATCTTGGCGGCTTTTTCGCCGCAATAAGTCTCCATCCAAACGATAGACTTCTTGCCGTGATAGGCCTTATCAACAGCCGCATCGACGACTTTAATCATCACAGGGGTTATATCCACCCCGATACCGTCGCCTTCGATGAAGGGGATGATGGGATGATTGGGCACGTTCATGGTGAGGTCAGCATTGACGGTGACTTTTTCACCGTCTGTGGGCACGATTACTTTGTCATAGGGCATGAGATTCATCTCCTTAAGTATTTATAAGTTACTGATGATAGTGGCAATTCATTATTGTTAGCCTGGGTTACTGGCAATATGGTTATCGTAGGTTACAGACAATGTAACTGTCGTTATTAACGGGTTTAATTTGCTAGAACGAAAGGTCTCTTTGCTAAAGAGTCAGTAGTGATTAACGATATATGCTATTAAGTTGGGATAGGGATAACTTTTTCAATATAGATGTCGTCCGTCTCATGGTAACGAAATATTTAACCCTGTCGGTAATTCTCTTGCCTATGAACAAGGAATTAGTATTGATTAAATAAATACCTTGTTTGTATAGTGGGTTTATGAGAATAAAGTTATTCCCTTTATTGTTTGTTATTGATTAGCTCTATCTGGACTTATTTACACTTCATCCCCTTCACCAATCTACTATTTCAAACCTCGTGTGGATTAGATAATCAATGGCGTAAATGCTAAACTAGCCCATCTTTAACCCGTATTCAGTGACTGCTTTATTGGCTTCTTTACCTGCGAAGTTAATAAGCTACTAAGCGAATAAGTTATTTAGCCCCTTGTCCAATAGCGACCTCTACTCTCATGACTGATATTGTTTTATTCAATAAGCCCTATGGGGTCCTAAGTCAGTTTCGCCCTGATGACAATAACGAATTTGGCACACTCGCCGACTATTTTACGGATAAGTCTTTGCGAGTCGTTGGTAGGTTGGATGCCACCTCTGAGGGCTTACTGCTACTGACCAGTGATGGCCGAGTCAACCGCGCCATTACTCACCCTCCTAAAGCAAGCGACTTTACCAAAACTGACCACAAGCAAGGCAAGACCTATCTAGTGCAAGTTGAGGGCACCCCTACTTCAGAGCAGATTCAGCAGCTAACTGACGGGGTGCTACTTAAAGATGGTCTGACCCTGCCAGCAATCGTGCAGCATCTATCTGTTGATGAGCTACCGATGCCACTTTGGCCACGCAACCCGCCTATTCGAGAGCGCAAAAGTGTTCCGACGGCATGGCTGAAAATGACCATTTATGAAGGCAAAAATCGTCAGGTGCGCCGTATGACCGCTCATGTTGGTCTACCTTGCCTTCGATTGATTCGTTGGTCAGTGGCAGACTTTGAGCTAGGAGCACTTGGCGTAGGAGAGTTTGTTCGAGTACATTTAAATGCCTCACGGCTCAAAAAGTTAGGGCTTGATTAGCATAGGCGACTTTCATAATCAATCTCTAACCGTTTGCTACGCCCAATATATTTAGTCGCTTTTTAATGTACTTGGTAGCTTTGAAATCGCTTTTATTATGTACCTCCCTACTTTACTAGGATTAATATCAACTCACACTGGTCTATAGCTTGGCTATGGCGTATGATAAAGAGCAGGGGCTAACGAGTTGCCATAGTCCTATTGACTTATGACTTTATTGAGCGTTTATATTGCTAATGGCACTGATGCTAAATTGGATTAGCCTTCCTCAAGTCGACTGTTAATGACCGAACGCTTCGCTTCTTACCCAGTAGAAGTTGTCTTCTTAATAGCGACGATTTAATGGATAAGGTTTAATAGTTAAGATTTATTGGCGGCTGTTTGATAGCAATAATTTAATATTGATTACCCCAAATTTAATCGCCTTTAATCAAGACTGTCCAAACCCACTCTTACCTGACTTTCGCCATACCCGCTTTGCCGTAGGATATTTATGAAGCTCTTTGCTCGCCCCTTTTGCCATGCCTTACCTTTTATGGGCTGCTCTTTTTTGGCCGTTTTACTCAGCGCTTGCCAGCCCGCTGATAAGCCGTCTTCCTCCGGTACTCCTGCGTCTCAAAATCCTTCATCTCAAGATAACGTTACGCCGTCATCGCCCGATGCCGCACTGAATGATAATGCACCTCTAGAGATGCCCGAGACATCAAAACCAAAGCCTATTTTGAGTGCTGACAGTACCGAGGGGCTCAATGAGATGCAGGCCAATTATGATAAGGCCATCTCCAAGTTGACTGCCGAGATGCAGCTAATGCTGTCAATGAATAGTGTCGATGTGGCCTTTGCTCGCGGAATGCTGGGACATCACCGCGGCGCGATGGATTTGACCAAATTAGCGACTCGCTATGGTAATAATACACAATTGCAGCAACTCTCAGAGCAAATTACCGCGACAGAACAAGCTGAGATTGATGCGCTAAAAAAATGGCTGGCCTCGCACCCTGATACCAGAGAAATCGATCCCATGATAGAGCAAGCTCGTCCTGCTTATCACTACGCTATCGATGCTATGGATGCCAAAATGCGTGAGGCTCGAAAGAGTCAACAAGCTGAGGTTAGCTTTGCTAAAATCATGCTGGCTTATCACCGCGGCGCTGAGGCGATTGCTCAGACTCAGCTAAAATATGGTCAAGATGAGGAGATGCGGGCGCTGGCGCAGCAGATTATTGACGAGCAGTTGACTGAAATAATTGCGCTGCAAAGCTGGCTTGAGTCTCAAGGGATTGAGACCTATCCAAGAGTATTGCCTTTGGCTGACTCAAATGCTCCGTTAGCAGAAACGGATGCTTTGGGGGTAGAAGGCGAGAAGGTAAAAGAGGCAGAGCCAAAAAGCGCTAATATAAAAGAGACAAAAGCGCAAATCCCTGAAGTAAGGGCCACTGAAGTGAAGGCAGCCAAATAAAAGGCGCTGGGGCAAAAAATCCTAAAAATATGTCTAATAATACGGTTAAGAGCAAGTCAAACCGCCACTTAGTCTAACCCTAGCATTTACCAAGTATTGGCCCAGTAGCGAGTGAACTCATCGTCATTAAACTTCCCCTTAGTTTGGGCGTTTTGATAAGCTTCGCCTGCTTGCAAGGTTGTTAGATACTCCACAACATGGCGATACTGCGTAAAATTGGGCATCGACACTGCTAGCGCCTGTAGCAAGAATGCCATCAGAATATCTGCGGCTGTTAATGCCTCACCTGCCAAATAATCGCGCTGCGCTAGGGCGGCATCCACCATCATCATCTGCTCAGCAATCGTTAAATTCAGATACTGACGGTCAATCGCTTTTTTTATCGTTCCCGTGACGGGCCGAGCT
>JAUNVX010000064.1:0-12642 GCA_030540615.1 Psychrobacter sp.
CTCGCCTAAACGCAGTATTGGGCAAATTATGCGTGAGCTCTTGGAAGTTGAATAGATAATTCGATAGCCTCGTTGTGATATCCTGCCTTATATTTAATCAACATAAATCAAATAAATATTTGTATAACAAAAATAATCACCCTTAGAGTCACCTATTAAGAGTATGCTACTTGCCTAATTTTCCTAACAGATTGTCACCACCACTATCCCTTAAAGTGCGAGTCAGCCATTTGGCTATTGCGTTAGCTGTTTTTTATGTCTTGTATCCACTGACCAATAGCTATAGCAGTGCTCTGTATATGCTCTATCCGCATAAAGTACATGTGCTAGTGAGCGCGCTTGATACTCAAATCCGCTTTGTTCCCAGTATGATTGTGCCTTATAGCTGGTCATTGATACTCTTTTGTGCCAGCTTCTTTTTGGTTCGAACCTCTAAGCAATTAATAGCGTTAACGTGGCGATTAGTGCTGGCCACTGTATTGGCTGCGGTTATTTTTTATCTATATCCCGCGCGGTTCTCTTTTGTGCGTCCTGAAACCATCGATTGGACTAGGTTTGGCTATCAGTTTTTGAGTGTCACGGACAAGCCCTTCAATCAATTACCCTCACTGCACGTCAGTTTTGCGTTATTGCTTGGGCTATCATTGTGGCCGGTGACGCATAAGCTTAAGGTCAAAACAAAAGAGGCTAGCGCCAAGCCGCTAACCATCATTTGCCGAGTAGCCTTAATAGTGATTTGTGGGTTAATCATTGTCTCCACAGTATTTACTTATCAGCATCACCTATTAGACATCGTTGGTGGGATTATATTGTCTGTGCTAGTAGAGATGGTGCGGCGCAAGCTTCGCAATCATTTGGTACTCAGATATCTGGTGGTAGGCTTGACGGGGTTTGTCATTATCGCCATTGCTGGGTTTTTTATTCAACAAGCGCTTACCGTCACTGCTTTTGACTTATCTTTGAATAAGTATCCGTTAATAGAGTACCTGTTTATCACTTTGGCCAGTTATTGGCTACTTAGTTTCTGGATGGTGGCATGGTCGTACCAAGCGCCCAACCTTCATCGCGATAAGCGGTGGTTTGCCAAAGATGAGCAAGGTAAGCTAACGCCTGGCAGCTGGTTTAGGTTCGCCCCATTATTACGTGGCTACCAGTTAATGTGGTCGATGCGGCCTTTAGTTCTGCGACTGATAAGCAATAAAAACCAGTATTCATCGCAGGGTATCACTGAGCAATTAATTGAACAATCGATTGAGCAAAAACTAACAGCAGTAGAGAAGGTGAGCCAAGCGTGGCAGCGGACTAACTTTCATCCTATTAACTCAGCAGTTTTTACCATCGCTACCCCAAAGTTGTCATCCGCTAGCGCTACTCAACTGATTGCTCAATTAGCGCTAAAAGATGCCAAGCATAAGTCTGATTATCCTATAACTAAAGGCATAGATGATAAAAATGATATCCATCAAGCTCATTATCGCCATATACGCATTATCGTAGTGGATGTCTGTGGCGAGGTGTCCAGTCATTATGTCAATGTTAAGTCGTCACTCGAGCAATTAACTCCTAAGCTTGATTTATCAAATCGATTAACAAATAAGCTTGCCCATAATCCTCAGTACTTTGATGGTTCATGTGAGTATCTCTACTTTCCACTATTGGATTTGCAGTCGCTCGCCGAGCTTGATATTAAGGCGTTGCTATCATTATTTAAAGAATTGGACCAGTTACTAGCCAGACCTGTGAACCCTAAGTCTATGAGCGGTCAGTCTTTACCGAAGACGGCTGTTAATAGTGATGCTGATATTACTAAAGTCGGTGCTACTCAAACCGATACTACTCAAACCGAGGCCATCACGTTGATTAATTTTCACTGCGTGATGGGGTTGTCCCGAAGCATCGCTATCGAAACTTTATATCTGCTATATTGTGGTAAGCTTACTTTAGATAATTATCGGCAGTGGATCAATCATTATTATCCCAATGCTCATATCTCAGAGCAGTTTTTGCCGGCGTCTACTTTGAATAAAGTGTTAGAGCAAGCGTTAAAACAATTATAAATTAACAACCATAAAACAATCCTTAAGCATCAAAAACTTAATCCTGACAACAATAATAATTGGAATAATAGCGTGCCGTCATTTTTTAGCCCTATTTTTAGCTTCTCATTTAGCTCATCTGTTAGCCCTTTTATCATGCAACATATAACACTGTCAGCAGATAAAATTTTTATCCTTGCCATCATGACGGTTAATACTTTGGTTTGGCTCATTTTAAGTATCGGCTCGGTACGGCGGAAGCTTCCCACCATTTATTTAATCACCCGCTCATGGTGGTGGATGCTAGCGCTGTTGTTTACCAGTTATTGGGTCTCGCAGCAGCAAAATAGCGCTGGCAGATATCCTTACTGGTGGGTGATGGATGCGCTATTTGTATTCATCGCCCTCAGAGGTCTATATGAGATAGCCAGATTGCGAGGGATATTTAGTAAGTCCAAATTGCTCAAAAAGCTCAGCGCCCAAGCCGCTTTTGCTGGTATAGCTGAGGTCAAGGTCAAGATTCCTTTACCGAGATTTGGCCGGTTAGATGCGCTGTTGGTCATAGCCTTATTGACTCTGGCGGTGAGCCTTATTGCGCTGCATCATTTAAGCTTAGCCAGAGGCGCGCACGGCATCGTGCTATTCGTACTATTTGCCAGTCAGTTCAACGACATCGCTCAATATCTTTGTGGCCGACTGCTAGGTGGGCGCTTTTTTAAGCGAAAGCTTGCGCCAACCTTGAGCCCCAATAAGACGATTGAAGGCGCGCTGTTTGGGACGCTGTTGTCCGCTATGTTAGCCACAGCCTTAGGGATTTGGTTGACGCCATTTAGTCCTATAGTTTGCTTTGGTCTGGCTTATCTGCTCGCTGTGAGTGGTATCGTAGGTGATTTATTAGAGTCTGCCTTTAAACGTCGTCATGGCGTCAAGGATGTAGGGACAATGCTAGCGGGTCATGGGGGGATACTCGATAGGGTAGACAGCTTATTGGTGGGCGTGCCGCTATTTACGGTGATTTATTGGTTGATATTATAGGATTAACGCATGACAAATTTATTGACTTCAATGGGTGGTAAGCCTTTAATCACTTGTGTTTGTTTTAGTCCACATTCTGAGTCGACCAAACATGATGACACAGATGATAAAGAGGCTTTATGGGTAAAGCCACCACCTGCTAATGCCTTGGATGTCGCGATTTTACTTCGCCAGTTGGGCAACGACGTCATACTTACTGGGTTTATGCCAAAAGAGCAATTAATAGAGGATAAACAAAAATGGGATAGTCTTGGTATTCGCCCCCAGTTTATTGCTATCGATAATGCGCCAACCGCTAAAGCAAATGAGTTAAGCCATAACGCTTTTTCACAGATGCCATTAACCGTAGTAGAAGAAGAAAAGATTTTGTTTAATGAGCAGATGATGTCACTAGCAGAGCAAAGCGACTGTCTCTTGTTAACAGGTGAGTTGCCCAAAGGCTATACCCTGCAAGATTTTATCAATTTAGTGAAGCGGCTTTATAAGCGCAACAGTTATATTTTTGTCGAAATGACTGAGAAAATCATTCATCTTGTCCATACTCATCGTCCCTTTTTGCATAATTCAAGTCAAGATTCACTCATCTCAATGGATACTGTGGTTTGGAGTGAAGATAAAAGGTTTAAATTTTTATATAACACCAATAAACCAGACAATGGGGATTGGACTGAGGTGGTATTCTCTTATTTTGAAGCCAATAACCCAAAGCATATTCGCACAGCCATTTATGCCATTTTAATCTCTCTAACGGCTACTCGAGTTCAATCTGACAAAGCATGGATGTCTGATGTTCATAAAGCCTATAAAAATATATTTGCTAAAACGCGAAACGCTGAAAGTATTGAGGAAGAAAATAAAGTCATGGACAAAGGGATTGTAGACTTGCTTTCTATACTCCCTGCTGATGAGCAACTCTCTAACGAAGACATAGCCAGATTTATGGCAGTACTGATAATACATTGTGTTATGAAGGATACTATAGCGCTGCCAACCGAGTCAGAAGCCCTGGGTTACCAATCGTATTTTGAAATAAATACCTTACCATTTCGTTGATATTAGAGTAGTCATTTAAGTTAAGCAGACTTATTCCAGTGCTCTGTATATGTCCTCTTGCAACAATCAATGAGTGGTTATATGGTCTTTTTAGAACTGCTGTATGTAGGACTTATATGTGCTGGATTAAGTTCTGGCGGCTATATTGCTATGTCATGGCCTTCAGGATTTTTACAAGATAGGCTCTATTGGGTTTCAATAGCCAGTATAACTCTAGCCCTACTGATTCAATATATTGCTGTCTTTATTTATTTTAGCCCTGCTATTTCATTTTGGCTCGGCAGCACTTTGCTTAAAAGGGTTTTGACGTTTTTGGTGGTATTTTTTATCCTGCAAAGTTTTTATAGATTGCATCAGGGTAAGGGGTATAAACTACTGTATTTGCCATTTTTGCTACTCTTATTATTTACCGTAACACCTTTACACGGGTGTCATGAGGGCTGGGGCAGACATTGTCATTTTTTGTGGTCTGGATTCCATTGGCATTAGTTATCATCGTTTATTACTATCACTCAGCTAATGCACCCCAGATACCGTTTTAAATCTCGCCAGATGCAAAAACGAGTACCTCGTTAGGACGCTTTAAATTATAAATGTATGGCTTAAACTTCGTTCTACCTTCTCCAATAAACATCGTTAATCTAATAAACGCATCATTTGGTCTATTTAAGCGCCCAAGCTTGCTTTTTTAATTTCTGAAAGAGCATAGAGTCACCTATTTTTATTGGGCATCATCACCTAGGGTAATTTATCCAACTTTTGACGCATCAGAGCATTCAGTAACGGTTTAGGAAGACGGTTTAAAACGCCAGTTAGATAGCGCATTTGCTTAGGGAAGATAGCCAATTCAGTATTGTCTTCAATGGCCTGCATAATGTGGTGCACGGCGGTTTGTTCATCAATGACGAAAGGCTTGTGGCTGGTATCACCATTATTTAAGTCCCTAAGCGTTTGGGTGTCGACGTAACCTGAGGCGATGCAATTGACCTGAATGTCAAACGGCGACAATGCCAAGCGGTATGCACTGGCCGTGGTAATCATGGCCCGTTTGCATTTGGCATAAAGACTGGCGTAAGGATAATCCATTACTCCAGCAATAGAAGCCAGACAAATTAAGGCAGGACGAATAGGGGGCTGCAAAGGGTCGTTAGTATTTTTCAAACCATCGTTTTGCTTTAAATGCTCACTGGCCCAAGCAAATACGTCATGAAAAGCTTGAAGGTTAATAGCCAGCATTTTCTCACTATCGGCTTGAGTCAAAGTGGTCATGCGCTCATTAAGATACCAACCTGCGCAGTAAAATATACGATTAAAATTACTCGAGGACACTGCCTCATGATCCAATTGAGTCAATAAATCCTGACGGTTTTGTCGATGCGCAAGGTCATACTGTAGGGCGCGAATTGGCGGATACGATGTGGTCAACGCGTTGATTTTATCTGCACGGCTACCGACCACAGTGACTTGCCAACCTAGGGCCAAATGATGGTGGGCTAGAGCCAGACCTATACCGCTTGTGCCGCCAAAAATTAGTACGTTGAGTGTCCTCTTAGGCATTTAATCAATCCACTTGATATTTTATACGTGATAAAAAACTGTGAGGTTAAAGTTACGCCATTAAGTCATGCTGCGTAAAAAAGAATTACGGCGTATTATTCTGCTGAATATACTGCATGGTCTTGTCATAACCATAGTACCACTGCGCCTGCATCTGCTGAACAAACTCATTATAATTAGGATGCACGGGCTCTATCCTGCCAGCCAACCAATTAATCCGCTTGGACACATATTGACCTGCCAATGCCGGACCGTTATCTGCAAAAGGCAGCCAATGAATCTGAGTCTTATCACTAGATAAATTTGAGTAGCACTGCTGAATACCTTGAAGTCTACGCTTGGCATCAAAAGCAAAGACGCGCTTGATTGCAGGAACGGCTAACCATTTATCATAGTCTGCTTTGGTCTCAGCAAATACTGTCGCCCCTAACTGGCAAGCCATCTCTATTGGCGTGAGATCAATCACCCCGCCCAAACACCAGCCTATATCTTCAATAAAAGTGGGGGTGAGATAATACATATCTGCCATTGAGGCGCGAACGGCTTGCTGGATATCCCAATGATATACAGCATGAATATCCGCTTTGATACGATGCGGCGCATACTGGTGGGTGGGGCATTGAAGCGCAGTCATGAGGGTAGAATGTTGAGCCAATAAGCTTGGGGCAAACAGCACCTCTTGCAGCTTGGCTTTAGGTGGATTGGTCTGAGCTGAGCTATCGATATCTGCTAGCAGTCGACTGGCGATAATAGCGATATGGGGCGCAGTGTTTTGGGTGGTGTCAGTAGCAGTATCTTTGTTGATGTCAGTGTTGGCGTCTTCAGAAGGGGTTACTGGCATCGATGGTAAAGTTGCTAACTCTTTGGACTCAGTAGGTTTAAGGCGTATCAAGGCCGTCAGCCAAGTGGATTCATTATCAATCTCAAACATCGCTAACTTACTTAGCTCCGCTAATAAATCGTCATAAGTCTCATCCACATGACGCTTATTAAGCTTGCTTGGCTGCTTAGACAAGTAAAAGCGCTTAAGCGCGTGGGTAAAATAAGAAAAGTTGCTTAAGGAAAGGGTTGGTTTAGGTTGGCATAATGGCAGCCGTTCCCTTGGCTGGCTAGCACAAATGACCTGATACAGCTCACGGCTCTGGATTAATGATTTAAGACTCAAAGGGTCAGGGGCGATATCCACCAATAAAGCAGCAAGGCTACCACCGCAAGTCGCTAAGATGAGGTCCGGCTTCAAACCCATCTCACATAGGGCCGCGTAGCTACCAAGGTAGTAGCCAAAGCGCGAACCGCCGCCTGAAAACAGTTGAACCCGTTGATAAGGCTTGACCATTACTGAGGAGTGTCGGCTTGATTGACTTTGGTGGTCGTACAACTGGCCGTTTGCTGAATAGGCAGCTTGATAGCTAGCGAGACGGTAAATATACCAAAGCGGTCGATACGCATATCGATCTTCTTAAAGCCTGCTTGTGCAACCAGCTGATCCATCTCAGCTTGTGAGCGGCAGCGCATCACCCAGTCAGTACCTCGGTGATTGTTCAGTGTCTTACTGATGAACTCTTGTTCAGGATGCCAAGGTTGGTTGGTATAGAGCAGATAGCCTTGGTCAATCAGGCTATCGTAGATGCCTGAAAGTGCTGTAGCGACTAACGTATTGTCAGAGAATAGCTCGAATACCCCTGAGGCAATAGCGATATCGAAATTGGCTGCTAAGTCTTTCAAATCTTTTAAGTCAGCTGCGTCGTTGTCTCCTATATAGCTCGCAGGATTAAAAGCATCTTTTTGGATGGCTGCTACTCGATTTGCCAGACCATACTGTTCCGCCTTGTCAGCCAGCACCTGCACATTGTGATGGTCATAGTCTCTTAGCTCGGCAGTCAAGTGCTCAAACTCTTTGAGTAGGTCAAAGACATAATAGCCATTACCACTTGCGATATCCAATACTCGAATATCCGCATTAGGGGCTGAGTCTTTTTGAGCGAGCTCAGAGATAGCTGACCGGCCAAGCTCCAATATATGCTGACGGCGAATGCGAATGCCTTGCCAACCGATATTGCTTAAATAAAACTTATCAACTGCTTTGCCAAAGATATTTTTGCCGCGAGGCTCATTGGCATAGACTTTATCCAGTGAGCTGCCTGAATCAAAGCCATGTTCAAGGCCAGTGGCAATGGCATCGCTAACATGACCAAACTTTTGCATGGCTAAGCGGGTTATGGCAAAGCTTGGGTTAAAGGGCTTAATCGCTAGGCGGTCGACTTTATCTTTACTAGGGCTATTGACATGGGCATGGCGCAAATCCACATCTGATGTAGGCTGCGCAAATAAGCTATCGGCAAAGTCAATACAGTCAGCGAAGATATCGGCCTTATTGGTCTCATGAAATATCGCATGAAAGCTGTCAGGATATAGCTGCCAACGTTTCAGCGGTGAGCTTAGCTGCTCATAAAATTCGCGCTCGGCTTGCTTATCAACCACGTAGTCTTTGCCCGCACATAATATAAAGGTCGGCGCAGTGATGGCCGCTGAATCGTCCAGTAGGCGCTCACCTGTGGCATGAGTATCAATCAATAAGTCACTGGAGATTGAGCCAGAGATTAGAGGGTCAGCGTTATAGGCGGCTTGGGCGTCTTTGTCATGGGTCAGCACTTGCGCTTTGACGTAGCTTGATACTCGAGGCATTAAGCCCAATTTACGCGCCACTTTTAGAGCAGGAATGGCCATGGGAATGTAAAGACGAATACGAATGGCAGGCGTGCCCAAAATCATACCGCGGATAGTAGGCGCGTAGTCATGTACCCAAGCCGCTGCCAATGTCGCCCCGATGCTACTGGCCACTATCACGGTGTCCTCAATACCAATGCCCGTTTGACCACTGACCAGCTTCACAAAATCATTTAAATCCCGCTCAAGTTCGGTGACGCTATCTGCATGGTCTTTGAGACCGCCAGAGCGGCCATTACCCCGCGCGTCCCAAGCGAATACTTGATAGCCTGCCTGGGCAAAGCGTTCGCCCAGCTCGCTTAAGCGTCCTGAATGCTCATGACCTCGGTGAAGTAAAATCACCTGTTTCAATGTCGTTGATAGTTGTGGTCCAGAGTTTTGGCTTTGATTCTGTTGTGTACTGCGGCTAATTTTGGCGATTTGCGTTAACGGCATGGTCAGCCAATAGCGGTAATAGATAGCGGTACCATCATAAGCGTTAAAGCAGCTTTGCTCAGCGATGATTTCTGATTCAGGCTTGGTAGGCTCAATATCCGCATTAGAGTCAAAGCCGTGAGTTTTATTAGAGATTTTTTTGGGATTGGTAGCAGTATTATTATTATCATCCTTGTTTATTTTGTCGTTATTTTTCTTATTGTTATTTACCTTGTTAGTACTAACGTTGTCGTTATTAATCGTATCGTTATCCGTGTTATCGCTATTATTAATAGAAACATTATTAGTAGAAGCATTGTTATTGGTCATGAGAAGTCCTTGAATATTATTATTAATACAGAAGCTATCAAGCTCTAGGCCAAGACTAGCAGAGCGTGAGGCAGCAATCGGTGCAGGATGGAACTGATTAAAATAGTGCCAAACGATAAATGCCAAGCGATTGAGACAGGTTTTTAGCAGTAATAGCTGATTGAGGAGTAATAATGGCTTGGCGATAGGGGCAAGCGGTATACCCACTGCTTTAAGAGCGCCGATTAGGCCAAGCTCTAGTGCTCGGTCGCTCTTACCAAGCGGCCCTTGATTGGCACGCTGCGATGTGACTTGATGGGCCGTAATGGCAATCAGCTCGGTTAATGTGCTAAAGACATTGACTCGCTTAAGGTGGCTCATAGTGTCTGGCGCATAGCGATTAAGGTGCGGGTATAAGCTTGCAATCAATAGACTATCAGAGACAATATCGCCCACTTCATTAAGTATGGCTCCGCTTTTTGAGGCTTGGTGATGCTCACGCGCCATCATGCCGTCAATGGCATTGAGCGCCATGCGAATAAATAGAGACACAGGCAGGATAAACCAAATGATTTGGCCGCTCGCAGGATGGTATAAATTAGCCTGTAACTTAGCGTTAGCGTTAGAGTGAGCTGATGGGGCATGAGTGGCAATCACGTAGGCAGTACCAGCGCTTAATACGATAGCACTGATGGTCACCTGGTTGGCCGAAGCCCCTAGGCGAACCAACTCATTGCTAATGGGGCGCAAGTGGTCTTGAAATTGAGACTTAAGTTGATATAGCGACATGAGCCAACCGCTTGAAAAGTTTATGATTGATGGATAAGGTTTGATGCTTATCAAGCGTAGCATATTTAGCGAGGGCTAGGGCACAATTGTTGAATTCTAATTTTGAGTCGAGACCGGCTTAGTTGTTATTAAGGTTGCTATTAAGGTAGTTGTTAAGGTTGAGCATCTTATTGTTATTAGCCAATTATGAGTTCATAATAATTTCTCTATCTATAAAGGCCAAGACAAGGATTCGTCTATGCTCTCATCTACTGACCCCATAGCGCCAATCAATCAGCCATCGATTAATGAGCCACAAATTGACGAGCTTCGCCCAAAGCCTTTGAATAAATGGCTCATCATTGCTGGATTTTCGGTGTTATTAGGGGTGAATCAATTTTTATGGCTAACGTTTGCCACTATTGTTATTAGTACCCAAGCTCACTTTGGGGTCAGTGAGTTTCTGGCCAATCTACTTACCTTGATGTTCCCTATCGTATTTGTGCTGCTTGCTATCCATTCGGGCAAGATATTGGACAATATGGGCTATAAAAAGGTGGTCAGCTGCGCAGCCTTATTAATGCTAGGCGGTGCGGTCGTCCGCTGGCTAGGCGCTGAGCATTATTGGGTGGTTTTTATCGGGCAGTTATTGATTGCTATTGCCCAACCTTATATTACCAATGCCATTAATCAAGTGACAGCCGACTGGTTTGATAAATCGCAGATTGCTACCGTGACGGGTGTCATCATGGGAGGAATGTTTTTGGCCACTGCTCTAGGCGCTTTTGCTTCGCCGCCTCTAATAGCCGCACTTGGCTTTTCAGGGATGCTACTGATAAACGTGGTGGTCACTGCCATCGCTGTGGCAGGGTTTTTATTGGTCATTGCTGAGAAGCCACGACAGCATCATCTGGCGATATCGCTACGAGAAGTAGAGTCGCTACTGCATAACAAACGCCTGTGGATGATTTCAATCACTATCTTTATCGCTATGGGGTATTTTAATGGGCTTAGCAATTGGATTGCGCCCATCTTAGCACCAAGAGGGGTCGATGAAGCCACCGCAGGAGTGATTACGGCTATGCTGATATTAGGCGGTATCTTGGGGGCGTTAGTGATACCTTTATTGTCTGATAAATTGCAAAAAAGGCGACTGTTTTTATTGATAGCTACAGTAGTGGGCGCTATTGCCACTTATCCTTTACTGTATATGACGTCTGGCATTAGTACCTTGGTGGTTAGCTTTATACTAGGATTTTTCCTATTGGCGGGCTATCCGTTACTGATAGCCGCTGCTGAAGACACGGTTCATCCCACTCAGGCAGCTAAAGCGGTCGCTATGCTGATGATGCTAGGCAATCTTGGCGGGGTAGTGATGGTGCTGACGATGCAAGCGGTCAAGGGCGTAACCAACAGTTGGCCGCCCGCAGGTTGGGTGCTAATTATTGCTGTGGCTTGTGCGATATTTTTTGTTTTGCAGATTAAAGATAGGCCCACCAATAACCCTATTAATAGGCCACTAGAGCAGTAGAGTCGCTAGGGCGCTAGATTGCGGTTTTCAAGGTTGGTCAAAAATGCCGAAAAGCCCTCTGTCGTCCGAGCTTGCAAGCGGCTGCTGGTGATAACGCGGACTTTATTGCTCCAAGTAATAGCGTAGCCTCTAGCCTCAAAGCGCTTGACCAAGTCCACATCCTCATGACAGGGTAGGGGGCTAAAGCCGCCAGCGCTAAGATAAGCTTCTGCGCTAAAGCTTAAGTTAGCCCCATGAATATGGCGATGGTTCATATTATCTTGATAATGCGCCATATAATCCAGCCGCGTTTGCGCGCTTAAATGCGACCAATTCTCTATACTGACCACACCGCAAATCATATCGGTAGATTGCTCGTGAATATGGTAAAGCTGTTGGACTAGCCAATCGGTGGTCACCAACGAGTCCGCATCCGTGCAAGCCAGCCAAGTTGCGCCCTGAGTGATAGCATGGCGAATACCCATGTCCCGCGCTTGTCCCACACATTGATAGTTGCCGCTGATAAAGTCGACATTAGCGGCCTTGACTATCTCAAGCGTGTTATCTGTGCAATTGTCCAACACCACCAACAGATATGTAGAAACACTAGGGGGCAATTGCGCAATGGCGGCTGCCACTGACGTTAAACAATGAGCAATGGTCTCAGCCTCATTGTGAGCGGGAATGACGATGCCGATTTTTATATTGTTCTTGATATCGACTTTTATATCACTCTTCATATCGCTTTTTCTATTATTCTCAACGTTGCTTTCAACGTCATTTTTAACATCAGTCATTTTTTATATACATCATTAATAGCCATCATCATTTAAAAGATTTGAAAGATTTAACAGACCCTAAGTTATACCAAGTTCTCTTGCATGGCCACCGTCTTGGTTGAGTTTTGCCAAACGTCTAGTAAAAAGTCACTATCGACCAGCCTGCTCTGATGGGTCAATGCCCAATGATGAGCGTTTTTATTATTGGCAGAGTTAGCTTGACTGTCTTTTGGGCCAAATGCTCGATACAAACGCTCATGAACCGTCTCGCCAGTCATCTCAAACCCCTCAATCGCATAGCGCCAATGACAGCACAGTAACGTGCCATCTAGGGCAAGATGTTGTCCAATCCAATCAATGACACTATCGATATCATCAGGCGATAAATAATACAAAATTTCACTGATAACAATGAGATTAAAGGATTGATGAGTTATAGAAGAAGGGGCTGATA
>JAUNVX010000064.1:12742-13903 GCA_030540615.1 Psychrobacter sp.
ACTTCCCAAGGTTGGCAAATTCTGGCGATGGTCTGCGCCGATAGAATAGGCGGATTGCCCGTGCTCTCATCCACCGTGATTTGACTCTTAAAACAATTAATAGCTTGGGCTTTTCGCTGAACTTGATTGGCGTTCAAATCCAATCTCACAGCATGATGCCAAGGAATACGGCTATCCGCAGGCTTGGCCCAGTGCCATGCCCAAATCAAGACCTGATAGCATGACAAGTTATGTTGCTTAGCAAATGAGGCCACCACTTGTCCCGTGGCTTCATGGTCGGGATGGCCGTCATGACGAAATGGGGCCACCAAGATATCATCCGCTTGGATAATGGCGGCGAGCTTTTGGTTAAACTGCTGCTGCTCATTAAAGACATTACCATCGGTCAGCTCAAAAGTAGCGACAGTCACTTGATGCGCTATTCCTAAGACCTCTAAAGCTGCTCGGCTCTCTTGAGGCCTGATAGTATCAAGCTTCTCTGGCGGGTAAATCTGCGACTCGGGGTGACTTTGGGTACCATTAGTGACGTGAATTAAAACAATAGGGTTGCCGCTCGCCGCCAAATGCTGCAATAGGCCACCACAGCCCAAAATCTCATCGTCAGGGTGCGGCGCAAAGATGCAGACACGTTTATGGGGCCTAATAGTGTCAGGGATGGCCAATTGAGGCAAGTCTTTTAGCCCTTGCCAGCTCTGCCACTCATGTTCACTGGTGCCCTCTCCCTCAATGACTCGGTCACCCACGATAGGATGAGGCTCTGGGGTCGAGGCATTGCTATTAGCAGTCAAAGTTGCCATAAGGACTCCTGCGTTGATTGGGTGCTATCCGCTGATTCGCTAATGAGTTCCCCCATTCTCTGACAATCAAAAGCCCCATGACTCTGGCGAATGAACACGGTCAAATCGGCAGATAATCTAGCAAAGTGAGCATTTCGGCAAAAAGGCGCCGCTCCCAAGGCTTGACCGACCGTCTCTAATACTAGGCGAGACACTTGCTCAACTTGCGCCCTTAATTGGCGAATGGCAAGCTCATGGCTCAGATTAGGCATCGTATCAATCAGCTCAGCAACGTGATAAAAGTACTGCTGGGTGACAGCCAACGCTGGCGCTAACTGTCCCAAATACATGGCTTTATAGTCATGAGGCTTTTGCTGATATGCCT
>JAUNVX010000314.1 GCA_030540615.1 Psychrobacter sp.
TACTTTATTGCAGACCTTGAAGAGCATAGCAATGATAAGCCCGTGTTTAACCAGATCGTGAGCTTGCGTGATACCTTTAAGCCATAGGTACTTAAGCCATTAAAAAATAACGTTTGATTGTCAAATGTTTTAAGTATTAACGCCAAAGACTCATCGAAATCTTTGGCGTTTTTTAATGTTTGAATATAATTGAGGACATGTCCTAAGCTGAAAAGCTGTTTTTTGAAAAAATTATCAGGCATTATTACACTTATTTTGCCTCTGATACTCACCTTTGATTCAATCAACACTAGAGCCACTATGACCCCAAACACGCCCCTTATGACTGACAGCTTAGAGACCGTCGTTACCGAGATATTTGCTCGTATTTCAGGCCCTATTCGCCTAGCGACGCCTCTAGGACTGGGCAAGCCTTATTATTTATTAAATGCTATCTATGATGCTGTGGCCCAAGACCCTTCAATACAAATGACCATCTATACCGCCTTGTCTTTGAACCCACCCGCAGGCAAGTCTGATTTAGAGCGGCGTTTTTTGACGCCTTTTGTTCAGCGTCTTTACGGGCGAGACTTTCCACGGCTTAAATACGCGGATGCCAATAGTTCTGACAGCTTGCCGCCGAATATTCAAGTGCAAGAGTTTTATATGAGCTCGGGGGCGTTACTTGGCAGCCAAAGCGCGCAAAGCGCGTACGCCAGTCTTAACTATACCCATGTGGCGGATGCGCTAGCGGCGCGTCAAATCAACGTGGTAGTCCAAAAACTGGCGCAAAATGGGCAAGGTCAGTACTCTTTATCGTGTAATACAGATTTGACCTTGGATATATTACAAGCCATGAGCGCGCAAGGGTATGCTAGACCAATGGTCATTGGGGTAGTGGATGCCAAGCTTCCTTTCATTGGTACTGAAGCTATCATTGACGGTAATATGCTCGATATCATCTTGACCAGTGATGCTGGCGAGCTCACCATATTAAATCCTGGCGTTCATATTGATGCTGATGTTGGCTCTAATCACTCTGAGACTAAGTGTTCTGAGTCTAGCAGCAATGCCATTAATACCATTAAAGATAATGGTATTGACGCTAAGCTATTTGCTGCGCCTCGGCAACCGGTAGATGATATCGACTATGCCATTGGCCTATATGCCTCAACCTTGATCAAAGATGGGGGAACGCTTCAGATTGGCATTGGCGCACTAGCGGATGCCTTATGTCACGCTTTGGTGCTCAGACATAATGATAATGCCACCTACCGCCGAGTGTTAAAAGCGCTTGATGCCAATATCGAAAATCACCCCACCATCAAAGCTTTTGGGGGATTAGAACCTTTTGAGATTGGGCTGTATGGCTGTAGCGAGATGCTCAACGAAGGCTTTCGCTTACTGGTACAGCAAGGCATTATCAAGCGCCGAGTGGTCGATGATGCTGAGCTCATGCAGCGCATCAATGAGGGCAGGGCATCAGATGAGGACCTGCAACGGGTTCAGTCAACGGGTCAGTATTTGCACGGGGCTTTCTTTTTAGGCTCGCCTGAGTTTTATGAGTGGCTCAACAGTTTGCAGGGCACAGACAATACCGTGGGCATGCGCCGAATCAGTCAGATTAACGCCATCATCGGTGAGCATTATGCCAAAGAAATCGCCAAACGCCAGCATGCCCGCTTTTTTAACACCTGTATGATGGCGACCGCACTAGGCGGAGCGGCATCTGAGACATTGCCAGATGGTAAAGTGGTCTCAGGTGTCGGCGGCCAATACAACTTTGTCAGTATGGCGCATAGCTTGCCAAAGGCTAAGTCGATATTGATGCTGCGCTCTACTCGCACCAGTAGAGGCGAGACCAAGAGCAATATCTTATGGACTGTCGCCAACCTTACTATCCCAAGGCATCTACGCGATGTCTATATCACGGAATATGGTATCGCAGACCTTCG
>JAUNVX010000065.1:0-5536 GCA_030540615.1 Psychrobacter sp.
GTTTTAGTGGGTGCTGGTCAGTCTAAAATTAAAGTAGAAAACCAAGAAGCTTATTTAGCTACTGGTAATGCTCAGGGTACGCAAGCTGGAAAAATGGTTAAAGCAGGCACTGAAGTTGCTCAGTCTACTGACACTATCGGTAACCTAGGTCTAGGTGCTATGTATCGTATCAATGACGCGCTAAGCCTTCGAGGTGAAGCTCGTGCGATCCATAACTTTGATAATAACTGGTGGGAAGGCATGGCTCTAGCTGGTCTAGAAGTCGTCCTAGGTGGCCATTTAGCCCCTGCTGTTGTTGTACCACCAGTTGAGCCAGTAGTCACTCCAGAAGCTCCTATCGTTCAAGTTATCACACCAGTTGATCAAGACTCTGACGGTGATGGCGTAGTAGATAGCAGAGATGATTGCCCAGGCACACCAATGAATCAAGTTGTTGATGCGCGCGGTTGCCCAGTCAAACTCAAAATGATTGATGAATTGAAAATGGAACTTCGTGTCTTCTTCGACAACGATAAGTCTAAAATCAAAGACCAATATAAGCCTGAAATCGCTAAAGTTGCTGAGAAGATGCGTGAGTATCCTAACTCAACAGCCCGTATTGAAGGTCATGCTTCAAAAACTGGTCCATCAGCACGTTATAACCAACGTCTATCTGAAGCCCGTGCCGTTGCCGTTAAGTCTATGTTGACTAACGAGTTCGGTATTGAGCCAGGTCGTTTAAGCACTGTTGGTTATGGTTATGACCGCCCAATCGCGCCAAACGATACTGAAGAAGGTCGTGCAATGAACCGTCGTGTTTATGCCATCATCACTGGTGACAAAACAATGACAGTTGATCAAACTAAAGATATGGTTGTTCAGTAAATATCTTTTAGTTAGAGCATTAGTGACAATTGATTAAAAAAGCCACCTTAGGGTGGCTTTTTTAATGGGTGGTATTAGGATAATGACTCTCGTCGAACCCAATTACCAATGAGAGCATAAGTGTAGTAGGAAATGACAGTTAAGATAAAAATTAAAAATAGTAAAATAACTTGTGCACTTAAGTCACAAATTTATCATTTAATAATGATATACTAGCTGCCCTATGAGCCAGTAGTAGGAACTTAGTCTTAGCTTATGATATAGGTTATATAGTCTAGCTAAGAAATAACTGCTATTAGGGTTCCTAAATCAAGATATTTTTTATATATACAAGAGCATTTTATATGGCGAACGACATTCAACACCTGCGTAATATCGCAATCATTGCCCACGTTGACCACGGTAAAACGACCCTAGTGGATAAGCTACTACATCAGTCCGGCACCTTTGATGACCGGGCTAATGTAGCAGAACGGGCAATGGACTCAGGTGATATTGAGCAAGAACGTGGCATTACCATTTTGGCAAAGAATACCGCTATCAAATGGACGCATCCAAAAGATGGCATCGAATATCGTATTAATATCGTTGACACCCCAGGTCACGCCGATTTTGGTGGTGAAGTAGAGCGTGTCATGTCGATGGTTGATTGTGTGCTATTGGTGGTTGATGCCGTTGACGGCCCTATGCCGCAAACTCGATTTGTCACACAAAAAGCCTTTGAGCAAGGCCTGAAACCTATTATCGTTATTAACAAAGTAGATCGTCCTGGTGCTCGTCCTGATTGGGTGATGGATCAAATATTTGATTTGTTTGATAACCTAGGTGGTACTGATGAGCAGTTAGATTTCCCAGTAGTTTATGCTTCTGCCTTAAATGGTGTGGCTGGTCTTGAGCCTGATGCTCTAGCCGCTGATATGACGCCTTTGTTTGAAACTATTATTGATGTGGTTCAACCGCCGCAAGTGGATGCTGATGCACCATTTCGTATGCAAATTTCAAGCCTTGACTACAATAGTTTCGTTGGGGTCATAGGTATTGGCCGTATTGAACGCGGCAGAGTAAAAACCAACACTCAAGTCACTGTCATTGATAAAAATGGTGATACACGTAATGGCCGCATCCTTAAAATCATGGGTTATCATGGTCTTGACCGTATTGAAGTCGATGATGCTCAAGCTGGCGATATCATCTGTATCACTGGCATTGATAAGCTAAATATCTCTGATACCATCTGTGACCCAAATGCTGTTGAGGCTCTACCACCATTGACAGTAGATGAGCCTACGGTTTCAATGACTTTCCAAGTTAATAATTCTCCCTTTGCAGGTCGCGAGGGTAAGTTTGTGACCTCACGCAATATTCGTGAGCGTTTAGAGCGTGAGCTTATCCATAACGTTGCGTTAAGAGTAGAAGATACGGAATCTCCTGATAAATTTAAAGTCTCAGGTCGTGGTGAGCTGCATTTATCAGTATTGATTGAGAATATGCGCCGTGAAGGTTACGAGCTTGGCGTTTCACGTCCTGAGGTTATCGTTAAAGAAATCGATGGTAAAAAGCAAGAGCCTTATGAGAATGTCATATTTGATGTTGAAGACGAGCATCAAGGCGCTATCATGGAGCAAGTGGGGCTGCGTAAAGGCGAGATGACCGATATGCAGCTAGATGGCAAAGGTCGTATTCGTATTGAAGCTACTATGCCTGCTCGTGGTTTGATTGGCTTCCGTTCTGAGTTTTTAACTTTGACCTCAGGAACAGGCATTATGACCTCAAGTTTCTCACATTATGGCCCGCAAAAGGTTGGTAATGTCGGTGGCCGCTCTAACGGTGTTTTAGTCTCTATGGCCAATGGCACTTGTTTGGGCTTTGCTTTATTTAACCTGCAAAAGCGTGGTAAATTATTCGCTGAGCCTCAACTTGAAGTCTATGAAGGTATGATTGTTGGTCTAAACTCTCGTAACGATGATATGGTTGTGAATCCTACGACTGCTAAGCAGCTAACTAACGTTCGTGCTAGTGGTACGGATGAAGCTTTGACTTTGACTCCAGCCATCAAGTTCACGCTTGAGCAAGCATTAGAGTTTATTGAAGATGATGAACTGGTAGAAGTTACGCCTAAGTCTATTAGACTTCGCAAGCGTTATTTGACAGAAAGTGAGCGTAAAAAGCATGGCCGTAAAAAAGATGCTTAATTAAGCATTGGACAGTCTAAAGGTAGTATAGATAGCTTAGCTGTTTATACTGCCTTTTTTTTGACTAGTGTTTGGCTAAGAGTTGGTTAATAAGTTAGTGATAGCTATTGGGTAAGTGATAAGTGCTTTATTTATATACTGTGAATCAATATTCACAAACTCTATTAAATCTGCTATAGCATCGACCTTATTAATAATTATGATAAAAAGCTCTAATATTAATGTTGTGATTGAGATAAATTATCACTTGAATAGGACAATATTTTACTAAACTTTGCTTTAGTAATTTGACTTTCTTAATCATACTAGCCCGACTGCTAAAACTTAGATTCTCACCCCTATTATTGTCTGATTACTAGTATCTAATATATTGGATATTTAAAGTCATAGATAGGTTTTTGTCTAAGTTTCTGCATTAGTTGATATTTTAATCAAGATACCATGCGATTATAACTCTAGTTTAGAGCACAGTAATAATCAGGATTTCTAAAGATAAATAGGCCTTAATCGGCTAGTAAAGAGTCTTAAAGTCTCCAATTGACGGGCCTTTAAGACGACTATTGAGAATTAAGTCTTTTAATCTTTATTATTTATAACGAACCAATAGCGCAATTAAAAACGCTAGTGAATGTATTAACACCCCCAATTAAGGATAAGTTTATGAGTATGATGACTGAGTTTAAAGAATTTGCTTTAAAAGGCAATGTTATGGATTTAGCAGTGGGCGTGATTATTGGTGGTGCTTTTAGTACCATTACCACGTCTTTGGTCGAAGATATCATTATGCCATTGGTGGCCATGATATTTGGTGGCGAGCTAAACTTTAAAAATATGTTTGTTCCTTTAGGTCCAGTTCCTGAAGGCGTGGCTAGAAACTATGATGCGCTAAAGGCAGCGGGTGTTCCATTATTGGCTTACGGTAACTTTATCACCGTCCTAATCAACTTCTTAATCCTTGCCTTTATTATTTTTATGATGGTAAAAGCGGTTAACCGTCTTCGCCGCAATGAAGTGGCTGCACCAGAAGCTCCAGCAGAAGAAGTGGTATTGCTACGTGAGATCAGTGCCAAACTAGGCAATTCAACTTTGGTTAAATAGCGTTAATGATTGACCAAATGCTAGGCAATAAAAAGGCTAACCCATGTGGTTAGCCTTTTTTGATGATGAAGTGGAAACTTATAAATAACTATTGCGGCGTAACGATGACTTGATCATTGGTGCTAATTAAAATTTCAGATGGTTGATCAACCACGATTCTAACTAAACCTTGGTTACTGGCTTGACTCTTGTAATAGTTGTCTTCTGCAACCGTACAGCCTAAACAGCGCTGAAGGGCCTCCCATGGTTCTACAACCATCTTTTGCTGTGCTTGTTCGGCATTACCACCAGCAATAGAAAACGGCAAGCTTACGATATAAGCGGCAGTTCCTGCTACAGCGGCGACTAATTGTAGGGGTTTACCGACTACCGTATCAACGGCCATGGTCTCGTAACTAGGGCCGAAATCAGTCTCGTTAATCTCAATAGCGGCGTAACTTGGCATAATAGAGGCTGCCGTAATAGCAGCGATTGTGCCAAGGGTAATCATATTATTTTTAATTGTCGTTTTCCAAACCATGATGACTTCCTTAATGGTTAATATTGTCAAAGCAGGGTAGTCAAGTCGACACTGCCTAAACGGTGTTGGGGGTTATATTAAATAATTACCGAGTAATCTATTGATTTTGTCTCTAAACGACTGGTTATATTACTCTTTAATCAATCGCTTATTTATAAATGCGTAAAGACTTGCGCTATCAACTTATAATGGATTATCAACTCACTATAAATCAGTACCGGGCTTAACCAATAAGTTGTCGACTCATAGCCAGTTTCGTATCAAGCTTCAAAAATAACTCGTATTGTGTCTATTAAAACAAGTTGTTAGCAGATAAGCAAGATAATTAAGCTAAGAGGCTCTGACATTTAGGACAAAAGACACTGGCACGGCCATTAATTTTGGTCGTCATAAGTACTTCTGCGCAATTACCACAAGGCTCCCCTTGACGTCCATAGGCATGCAGAGTCTGCTGAAAATAGCCCGTTTGACCGCTTGCTACGGTGAAGTCACGAAGGCTTGAGCCCCCCAAATCAATTGATTTTTGCAAGATGATTTTAATATGACCTACTAATGTTGCTAGCTGCGACTCACTGAGAGTACTAGCAGGCGTAGCAGGGTGAATGCCTGATAAATACAGACTCTCAGTGGCATAAATATTGCCTACTCCCACCACAAATTCTTGATCCATAATCACGGATTTGATAGCACGGGTAACGGGTCTTTTTGAACCACTAGACACCTTGCTTGCTTGACCAAGTAAAGACGTTGGACTTGACTTAGTAGCATTGCTTATAGGGTCGCTCAGCGTATGCCGCTGAATGAGATTAAATAGATATTGGCCGTTAAATGTCTCTGATAAGGGCTCCACCCCTAAATGATT
>JAUNVX010000065.1:5636-13773 GCA_030540615.1 Psychrobacter sp.
TAAATAGATATTGGCCGTTAAATGTCTCTGATAAGGGCTCCACCCCTAAATGATTCAGTAGCTTTTCCTCGTAATCCTCTAGCCATAACACGGCGCCAAAGCGTCTTGGGTCGTGATAATGAAGTTGAGTTAGAAGAGTTGATGACGGGTTTTTAAGCTTAGAGCTAGCGGCACGGTTGTTGTCTTTATTTTTATCATTACTTTGATTGCTTGAATCGGTTTTATCAATGCCACTGGCAAAGGTGACTATAAGATGATCGTGTTTTCGTATGGGCTGACCGGCCGGATATTGTTGCAGACTGCCAGACATTCCCAAATGAATTAGTAAGCTTTTATTCTTATTAACCTTGTTATCACCAGATGATGGGGGCAATGGAATACTAGGTGCAAAATGTAATATCAAATATTTAGCCCGGCGGGTGGTCGCTATTAAACGGTAACCAATGAGCGTGTGAAGGTCATCAGGCATAGGCCAACGTAGCTTGGGCTGATAAATATCTACAGCAGTGACCTCTTGGCCAATGAGCGGGGCTAAGCTGGTCTTGGTAGTCTCGACTTCAGGAAGTTCAGGCATAAATTGATGACAACCATCATATTAATAAAAAGTTAGTCACTAAATCGAAGTAACATCGCGGCGGGCATGTAAGATACCAGGCTGCTGCTCAAGCTTGGCGAGCAATTTGGACAAATGGGCAAGACCGGCTACTTCAATGTTGAACTTTAAATAAGCAATGTTATCGTCACTACTTGTGGTCTCGACCTGACGGATATTAACGTTCTCATTGTCCATCACCTGTGTTAAATCGCGCAGCAAGCCTCTTCTATCATAAGCTTCTAGGCATATCTTGACCGGCTGATAGCGGCCTGTCTTTGACAGCCAAGTGGCGCTAATTTGTCTTTCTGGCTCGCGCTCAATCATTCTAGCGTATTCTGGGCAGCCTCTATTATGGATACTTACGCCTTTAGACAAGGTAATAAATCCTGCAATAGGCTCACCGTGAACCGGATGACAACAGCCCGCCAGATTGACCTCAATATTATCAAGTCCATCCACGCAAATCTTGTAAGCATCAAGCTTGCCAGTGGCTTTAGGATGCACGCTAGGAGTGAAGGTCTCTTCTTCTTTTTCAGGCTCCAATTGCAGCTGTTTGGAGATGTGATTGGTTAGTTGATGTAGGCCAATGTCACCCGTGACTAGTCCGACTAAGATATCTTCGGCATGATTAACATGAAAAAATTGAATATAATCATTTAAATCGATGCTATTAGGATGAACAGAGAGTCGGTCAAGCTCTTTCGCTAGCATCTGCCGGCCAATCTCAATATTTTTGTCGCGGTCTTGACGGTTGAACCATTGACGCAGTTTTGAGCGAGCTCTATTGGTATGGATATAGCCAAGCGATGCCACTAACCAATCACGGTTAGGCTCTCTTGAGGATTTGGTGATAATCTCGACCTGCTCACCAGTTTTGAGCTGATAAGTGAGCGGAACATAACGCTGGTTAACACGAGCGGCTTGCGCTCTATTGCCCACCTGAGTATGAACATAATAGGCAAAGTCTAAGACAGTCGCCCCTTTAGGAAGCTCAGTAATATCACCATCGCGGCTGAACACGTAAATGCGTTCAAATTCGCCAAAATCTACTGATTGCTCTTCTTCATCGAGCTCAGTTAGGATAGTTTCTGATGACCCATCTTCATATAGATATCGGGTGGTAGCCTTGGTATCGCTAGGGCGAGTACTGTTATTGTTTAAGGACAAAAGCTGCCTTAGCGAGCTAATCTTTTGGTTTAAGTACTGGTCTTTTTTATTTTTTAGACCTTCTTTATAGTTAACGTGCGCGCACATGCCAAGCTCAGCCTCAAAGTGCATGTCGTGAGTACGAATCTGCACCTCAAGTGACTTTTGCTCTGCAATGACTGCCGTATGTAGTGAGCGATAGCCATTTGATTTTGGGTTGGTAATATAGTCATCAAACTGTTCAGGGATATGGCGCCATAACCCATGGACTAATCCTAAAACGTGATAACAGTCTGCAGGAGTATCTACCAGTACCCGAAGCGCGCGGATGTCATAAAGCTGATCAAAAGACAGCCCTTTAAGCTTCATCTTGCGATAAATGGAGTAAATGTGTTTGACTCGGCCTGAGACATCAGCATGGATATTGGCTTCTGCTAAGGCTTGATTCAGCTGATTTTGGACGCGTTCAATATACTCTTCGCGCTCGCTGCGCTTCTCGGCAAGTAACTTAGCAATCTCCTTGTAGCGGTCGGGTGCCAGATAGCGAAAGGCCAGGTCCTCAAGCTCCCACTTCAGCTGAGCGATGCCAAGCCTATGCGCTAATGGCGCATAGATGGTCATGACCTCACGGGCGACGCGTTGTTGTCTTTCAGGATTTGAAAAAGACAGCTCCCTCATAGCAAAGGTACGCTCAGCCAGTTTAATCAGCACGACTCGAACATCATTGGTGACTGAGATAAGCATGCTATAAATGTTGGATAGCTGCTCACGCTGATTATTAGCGAAATGATCTTCGAGACGCTTGTTGCTCTCAATAATCTCTGAGAGCTGTCCCATCGCCAAAGTGTCCTTGACCAAAGACGCGATATCATTGCCAAATTCCTGGCGAATGTCCTGAAGCGTTATTAGGTTTTTACGGGCACTACGATAAAGCATGGCCGCGACTAAAGCATCCTCATCTTGATATAAATACGTCAGGATATCCGTCATTCCGATACCTGTAACATAGGCACCAGAGCGCTCAGACTCTACGGTAGTCATCTGATGACGAATAAACTCACAAGCGCGAGTTAATTTAGGGAGACTGTCATAACCGATACGCTTTGCCACGCCCACTAGCCAAGCAGGAACATCGATATTAAGACCATCAACGTCCTGAAAATCGTCCATATCATAGCGAAGTGGGACAGCTATGGAATCATCTGACTTACCTAGTAGATTGTCTGATAAATCGGTATCAACATGGCTGTTATCCACACCATTACTATCAAAGTTAGGATGATAAGAGGTAACCTGACTATTAGTTTTAGGGGAATATATAAAGAGGCTAGAGGAAGTATCGTCATGACGAGAGCGAAGCTCAGATCGGTCAAGGGTGGTATACAACTTACGGGTAGACAACTGCTCTTTGATATCAGAAGGCATCTGCGCGTAAGCATTAGCAGACTGTTGTGAGCGCTGACTAGCGACCAGTTGCGCCGCTAAGGTGGCACTATCAGTTTGAGTCGTCTGACCGTCAACCAACGGCAGTCCTTCACGAATCTTAACCACGGCTTGCTCCTGTTGATGGTAGCTAAAGTCAGCTCACTAAGACCCCAGTTTCATTAATCGTAATACCCATTAATAATAGTAATAATTGATGAATAGGGGCAAAAGTGACTGATGAAACCGCCAACGTCATCCAATGACAGTCTAAGTGGTTAGCGGTTAATAATGGAGAATTATCTTTTAATTATAGGATGTTGTCAGTAATCATATGATAACGAGTCATCTTATTCTGACTAACTGCTTCTTCGATGCAAAATTTGTCTTGAATGACCACTACCTGAAGTCGTGCTATCGATAAAATGTTAGATTGAAAGACCCAAAACTTAAAGATTAATAGGGAAAGGGAGTGGCTGATAACTAGTAATTAAAACGCTACGCTCCCTACTATCTGTTTTAACCACCTAATATCAAAGGCTTTAAGGACAAGGGTTTTAAGATTAAAGCCTTATACTATATAAAATTAAGATAGGCTTTTGTACTGGCTTACATTATACAAAGGTGCAGCGTATAAAGCTAGGATAGCAATATAGAGAGTATTGATAGGGCACCTTGCTAGTCTATCTTATCCGATGACATTACCTTGGCCGATGACTATGACGTAGATGCTGATACTTTCTCGAACCTAGCTATGGACTCCACATGGCCCGTATGACAAAACATATCCATGACCCCAGCATGAGTCAAGCGGTAACCTTGATCAAGCAATGCTTTGGTATCACGTGCTAAAGTAGCAGGGTTGCAGGAGACATAGACAATGCGTGAGGCATTAAATCTGGGCAGATATTGCATGACCTCCCAAGCACCTGAGCGCGGTGGATCAATCAAGATAGCGTCAAAACCTTGCTGTGCCCAAGACTGATTGCTAAAGTCTTGTGTTAAATCTTGATTATAAAATTCAGTATTGGTGATGCCATTACGCTTGGCATTTTCGGCGGCGCGTGCCGTCATAGCGTCTGAGCCCTCAACACCGATAGCCAATCCTTGACTGCCATCGCTACCACCTACCAATCTGGCCAATGGCAGACTAAAATTGCCCAAACCACTAAATAAATCCAGTACCCGCTCCCCTGGTTTCAAATCTAATAAATCGCAAGCCAGTTTGGTCATCAAGCGATTGACAGATAGGTTCACTTGGGTGAAGTCAGTAGGGATAAACTCGTAAGTTAAATCAAAATCTGGCAGCTCATAATAAAGCCTACCAAACTGCAAACTCATGTCATCAGACTCGTGGAGCTGAATACGCTCGATACTATCAGGGCCTTTAGGCTGTAGATATAACTGCCAATGGCGAGCAGCAAAAAACGCTTTTAACTGATCTATATCAGATTGGGGCAAGGGCTGAAGATGACGGACGATGAGCGCGACAGGTTGATCACCATCTGGCAAATCAGGCCGCAACTCTCCCATGGCCAGCTCCAACTGAGCAATGCTACTACGCTGCTCTAATGAGCTAATCAGCTGCTTTAGAGCCTGGATTTCAAAGCCGATGCGCTCATCTAAGATATAGCAGATGTCAAGCTCTGCCAAAAAGTTGCTGTTGCGCTCCCGAAACCCTACTAAGGCAGTGTCTTTTTTGGCCACATAGCGAACGCCCATTCTTGCTTTGGTTCGATAGCCCAGTCGGTCACCCACCAAAGGCTCAAGCCACTCTTTAGGTTGCACCCCAGCTTGATGCTCAAGCAGCTCTGCCAAGACAGTTTGCTTAAAAGCGATTTGGCTATCAGGTTGCCAATGCTGTAATGAGCAGCCACCGCAGACCCCAAAATGCGGGCAAGGAGGCGTCATTCGCTGCGGATTAGGGTTAGCGATAACAGCTAGAGCATCACCTTCTTCGAAACTGGTACGGCTATTGGTCATCTTGACTTGAACGCTCTCGCCTGGCAGGGCAAAACTGACGAATACTTTTTTGCCATGTTTGTCAGTGATATGACCGGCCGCTTCATCAAAGCCATTGCCATAGACTGCCACGCCGCGACCATCATGTAATAGCGCATCAATAGTAAAGGGCAGTGGCTCAGCTTCTTTTAAACGCTTTCTTACCCTAGCACTGGGTTTTGACTTTTTTTTGCTAGGGCCACTAGCCAGTTTGGGGGTACGGCTAGCGTGAGAGCCATCGTTAATGGGGTTAGCGTGGTCTGAATCGGTGGGCTGCATAAACCTGCCTATGTAGAATGGGGGATAGGGATAAAGGAGTGGATATTAAATAAAAATTTAACCTATAGCACTGGAAAAGTTATGGTCATAAATGAGGTAAAATCAACTTTCATTAGTCACGCCAATTGGTAAGAAAATCTTGATGACGGATGCTCTCGTCAGCCTCCATTTTTTGACCTAAATAGTCACGGGTGACGCTCTGCCATTGCTCAAAAGTAAAACTGGTCAGCGCGCCTGTCAGCCTAAGCCAACGAAGATAAATGAGCCAAGTGTTCATCACATCAGACTCGCAGTAAATCGATAAGGTATGCCAATCGTTGTTAGCGACCAAAGCCCCCACCATACTGCCATCAATATCCGTTTTGCCCGGTAAACCATAAAGACGGGCTACCACGTCCATGGCTTCTCGGCGACTGCCTCCATACTGGCTAAATCTATCCATCAAATCGAGGTGGCGGGTGTGAAAACGATTCACGTAATTGTCATAGCGCATATTGGTGATGCGGCTACCTTCTTCAAATAGCCAAGGCGCGGCCAAATCATACTGCATGGCTCGGTAGATGAGCACAGGAATATCGAATCCTGAGCCATTCCAACTAATCAGTTGTGGTAAGCTCTCAACATCCTTAAAAGCTCGGAAAAATTTGCTCAATATTTGCTCTTCACTCAGCTTATCAGCAGTTAGCGAAAACAAAGACAATTGACCATCTTTGACATATAAGGCTGAAATGCAGACGATTCGCTGAAGGGGCAGTCGCATAAAGTCATGAGAGGCTTCTTGAACGCGTAGACTGGTCAAAGCCGCTAAGGTATCGCTATCGTTCAGCTTGGCAAGCTGAGGATATATTCGGCGAGCCCCTTCAATATCAGCGACCGTTTCGATATCAAAGACAAGTAAGGGGGCATTAGGGAAAGCGGAATCAATCATGATAATATCTACAAGAGTCAAAAAACCATTAATTTAACCAACTGCATATGAGGGGCTAGGGGAACAAAACACCTATTTATGCTCTAAGCACTTATACATCTTGAAAGCAATTATTCATCTTCTAAGGTATATAATCCTGTAGACAAGTAGCGGTCTCCGCGGTCACAAACAATGAAAGCAATCACAGCTTCGGGCTGCTGCTGTTGAATCTCAGCGGCGACTTGTAAGGCTGCCCAAGTGGCTGCTCCTGAAGAAACACCTGCCAAAATACCTTCTGTTCGCGCCAGTTTACGCATGTAAATCTCAGCGGTGGTTTGACTAACATCCATAATACGGTCGATAACACTCGCATCAAAAATCGCAGGACGATATTCTGGTGCCCAGCGGCGAATACCAGCAATAGAGGCCTCCTCATCGGGTTGCAGGCCAATGATTTGAATCTCAGGATTTTGCTCTTTAAGGTATTTGCCTGTACCTGATATGGTGCCCGTGGTG
The DNA here is from genome assembly GCA_030540615.1 of Psychrobacter sp. GTDB lineage: Bacteria > Pseudomonadota > Gammaproteobacteria > Pseudomonadales > Moraxellaceae > Psychrobacter. The sequence continues at coordinate 12,503 of JAUNVX010000065.1, forward strand.
CCCATCGAGCTAATAAAATGAGTGATTTTGCCATGGGTCTGTTGCCAAAGCTCCGGTCCTGTGGTTTGATAATGGGCAGCGCTATTGTCCAGATTGCTAAATTGATCTAAGACAATACCTTTACCATCAGCTTGCATCTGTAGTGCTTGGTCACGAGCGGCTTCTATGCCTTCATCGACTTCAATCAAAGTCGCCCCATAAGCGGCCATAGCATCCTTACGCTCTTGCGTGGAGTTGGTTGGCATTAATAAAATCATCTTATAACCGCGCATTGCAGCGACCATGGCCAAGGCAATACCTGTATTTCCACTAGTGGCTTCAATCAGTGTATCTCCGGGCTTGATATCGCCACGCTTTTCGGCTTGAAAAATCATGTTAAAGGCCGGACGATCTTTGACAGAACTGGCAGGGTTATTACCTTCAAGCTTAGCCAATAGGGTCACCGAGGGATTAATACCCTCAAGCTTTGGCAAACGCTGTAATCGCACCAATGGGGTATTGCCAACGCAATCGGCTAAAGCTGTGATATGTTGGGTAAAATTATCAGCTTGCAAAGCAGCATCAGTATTAGCAGCCATAGGGTCACTCAATTATTCAAAAGTTTAAAGAGGCAAAATTATAGCATTTTGATAGGATTGCTGTCGCTGTCAATTACAATGGTTACGCTCATTATCCTATCGGTTCATTGATGAAAATACCAACACATGGTGATACTTAAAGGATTTTTGCTTTGAGCTGGTCTGGCTTTAAAATTTTTGGCTGTCATAATAGGAGCTGTTCCTACCCTAAAGACCATCAAAATTAGCCACCTGATTGCACGGCCTTATTTAACCTTCAATAATAGAGTATTTTTTATGACTCAAAATAAACGCTTCGGCATTAGTAGCGCTTATGGTCAACTGATTGTCCTAGTGTTTTTACCTATTTTGGTATTGGCGCTAGTGGGTGGTGCCTTAGTTTTTTTTGAGAGTATGCGCGCTAGTAAATCAGAGCAGCAGATTCAAGCCCAGGCGGTATTGAGCCGATTTAAACCAATATTTTCGGAAGATTTGGAACAATTATCGCAGGTACAACAGGCGTTGACCGAGCAATCAGCCAATTTGCCTTCTACTAACCATAGCGCTCCTGCCAGTTGGATAGACATAGATAATGCCGCTTTGCAGGATGATTTAAGTGAGCCAGTGATTGCACCTGTTATAGAGGAAGACAATTCTCAAAATAGCCTTAATAACTCTAATATTCCTAATATTCCTAATAACTCTAATCTTTCC
>JAUNVX010000066.1:0-5675 GCA_030540615.1 Psychrobacter sp.
AGAATGGATTAATTATGATATTACAATCTGCTAGGGGTTAATAATTAACTTTCATTATGTAATTTTATTAATTAAATATTAAGAAGAAATTATAAGAAAATAGCGGATTAGGTGTCAATTGTTAAAAAATTACGTTATTATTACGATTATGTAATTAATTATTTCTATAATTTGCTACAGTGTTTGCAGTATTTAGTTGTTAAGCCTAAGTCGGCTTACTAACTGAGTTTGTATTAATCCGATAATACGATATAACGACACCAACCTCTTAATTAATTTTGAACCATTAGTTCTAATGTTGCTACTCTTACAGGATGTTTTTTATGATGACACGTGCTCCCTTATCTCTTTTATTCACCGCTATTTTGACCATGAGTTTGGCTGCCTGCTCCAAGCCTGACGCCGATACCACTGCAGCGACGACCGAGACAGCGGATAGCTCAGCTACTGATGCCGCCACCACGGCAGCCACGGACAAGTTAGAGACTAAGTTTGCCACTTTAGCCACAGGCGGTGCATCAGGTCCCTACAACATCATCGGTACTTCACTGACAGAAGCGTACAACCAAACCTATGGCGTTAACTCAAAAACCCAAACCACAGGCGCTTCTGTGGAAAATATGAATCTACTCAATCAGCAAAAAGTCGAAATGGCCTTTGTAATGAGTGATGTGTTGAGTGATGCGGTTAAAGGAGAAAATAACTTTAGCGCGCCCATCGCTAATGTCAGTCAAATAGCCGCCCTTTATCCCAATTACGTTCAAATCGTTACCTCCAAAAAGTCCGGTATTAAAACCTTTGAAGACCTCAAAGGCAAACGCATTGCTGTCGGCGCACAAAACTCTGGGGTAGAAGTCAATGCACGCAACCTGCTCAAAGGCTTTGGCATGAGTTACGATGATGTCAAAGTAGACTATTTGGGCTACGCTGAAGCAGCTGATGCGCTTAAATCAGGTAAGCTGGATGCTGCGTTTTTGACCAGTGGGTTACCCAATTCATCTTTGATGGAGCTTGAACAAGGCTTTGATTTGCAACTGGTCAGTATTGACCCTGCGAAGGTGGCTGAGCTTGCCAAAAATCAGACTTATTTTACCGCCAAAGAGATACCAGCCGGTACTTATGGTAATGAGACAGCCATTCCCACTGCGGCCATTATGAATGCTTTCGTGGTACGCTCAGATTTGTCAGAAGATGATGTGTATAAATTGACCAAAACCTTTTTTGAGAGTTTAGATAAGCTCAGAACAGCGCATCAAGCTGCGGCTGGTATTAGCTTGGAGACGGCTCAACAAGGTTTGGTGGCCCCGATACATCCTGGTGCAAAAAAATACTATGATGAGCAGAGCGTGAAGTAAAGTTAGCCGCCCATGAGATTAAGACGTTACCAGAACCAGTATAGCGATAATCGCGTTACTGGTTCTTTTTTATCAAGCTGCCCCCAATCTGGCATGATTATGGCACGGACATTAGTAGCCTTTTTGACGGCTGGGTTAGTTTTGATAGTCAGTATAAAGCTGCTTTGGAAGCAGCCGGTCATCCAAGTCAGCTTTGACAGTCAGTCTTGCTATCTAAAAAGCACTCAGTTTGATCTTAAATGGCGACACTCTGTAGAGAAACAGTGGTGGATTGAGTCCTATCAGATTCAGGACAATCAATTGCTATTGACCGATACTTATTTGCAGACTTTTGGTGCAGGCACGCCCTCTACTGAGGCGCTAAGTCAAGACACTAAGCCTAAGTACCCGGGCTATGTGCATTATCAGATTGATACCACATTGCCTTATTTAAATTGGATGATATCGTCCAATATTGAGGCCACTATTATTAATCAAGGAAGAGAGCTGGCCATTTATAAGTGGGTCAGCGACTATACGAATATTCACATAGTACCCAAGTATATACCTGCTTGGCAGCTATGGTTTAAGGAGCCATGTCATGAGTATTACTCCCGAGCAGTTGCAGCCACAAGACCTTGAGGCGCCAACGCCGGACAAACAACAAGAAATATTAGAAAAATTTGATCGAGAGTCTATCACGCGAAAAGTTAGCAATCGCTACATCAAGTGGGTTATCGCTGCTATCTGTATATTCTACGCTATTTTTCATCTCTATATTACCTTCAACCCCATGCCTGCTTTACTACAGCGAGCCATTCACGTGGGCGTGGGCTTTGCTTTGATATTTGTGATTTATCCTGCCACCAAAAGAGGCGGTAGGCAAAAGGTAGCTTGGTACGATTGGATTTTATTTTTGCTGTCATTATCAGGGGCGGCTTATCTGATGCTTGAGTATCAGGACATTGTCACTATTCGAGGCGGTATCCCCAATCAGCTCGATATTCTGTTCTCAATCATCACTGTCATTTGCGTATTAGAGGGCACACGGCGCATTACTGGATTTATTCTGCCTTTATTTGCGCTGATATTTTTGGCCTATCCGTTTTTTAGTCATCTCAGTTTTATGCCTAGCCGCCTGTTGACTCGGCCTTATGATATGGGTGATATTTTCGGTCAGCTGTACCTTAAGACCGAAGGTCTATACTCCACAGCCATTGGGGCGTCTGTGACCTTTATTTTCTTATTTATTCTATTCGGTGCGTTTTTATCTCGCTCAGGGATGGGCCAGCTATTCAATGATTTGGCCCTAGCATTGGCCGGTCACAAGCAAGGTGGTCCTGCCAAAGTGGCGGTAATCTCAAGTGGCTTTATGGGCAGTATTAATGGCGCGGCAGTCGCTAACGTGGTTGGCACCGGGGCCTTTACCATCCCACTGATGAAAAAAGTTGGTTATCACAAAAACTTCGCAGGTGCAGTGGAGGCAAGTGCGTCAGTAGGGGGTCAAGTATTACCCCCCATTATGGGAGCAAGTGCCTTTATCATGGCAGAAACCACCGGTGTCAAATACGGCACTATTGCGCTAGCGGCCTTATTACCAGCGGTTTTGTATTATTTAGGCGTTATCGCACAGGTTCACTTTCGAGCCGGTCGCCGTGATTTAAAGGGCATTGCCAAAGAGAGTTTGCCTCGGCTCAAAGATGTGATGAAGGCACGCGGTCATATGCTATTGCCGATTGTATTTTTGGTATTTTTGCTGGCGCGCTCTGTCCCAGTAGGCTTCGCTGCTGCTTATACCATTGGCTTCACCGTCATCATGAGTATGCTGCGAGAAGAGACACGAATGAGCCTTATGGACATCCTTGGTGCTTTAGAAGATGGCACGCGTCAGTCGCTCGCAGTTATGGCAGCATGTGCCGTAGTGGGTATTATTATTGGTGTGGTTAGCTTGACCAGTTTTGGGACGGTGATGACCTCAGCGATTGTCACCTTAGGGGCAGGCTCGCTATTTTTGACTTTAATACTGACCATGTTTGCCTCGATGGTATTAGGTATGGGGCTGCCATCGATTCCTGCCTATATCATTACCGCCACCATGGCCGCGCCAGCATTGGCAGGTTTTGATATCCCTATTTTATCGGCGCATATGTTCGTCTTTTACTTTGGCATCTTTGCCAACATTACCCCGCCAGTTTGCTTGGCAGCGTTTGCAGGAGCAGGTATTGCAGGTGGCGACCCGATGAAGACTGGGTTTCAGTCCTTACGCTTGGCTTTAGCTGGGTTTATCGTGCCCTTTATGTTTATTTACAACCCAACGATGCTCATGATTGACCCTGTGGGGCTTGCGGTCACCGCCAAAGAGTTCCCGCTACCACCGATTATTGAAATCATAACTGTGGTCATCACTTCTGTCATGGGGGTTATTGGGCTGAGCGCCGCTGTCGAGGGATACTTTAAAGGCAATATTAATGCCATTACTCGGATAATTCTGGCCATTGGTGCCTTGCTACTCATTTATCCTGAAGTATTAACAGATGTCATAGGCGGCGTGATTGTCATTGGCGTTTTTGTTCTTAATATCAAAGCCAACAAGAATAATCCCAAGTCAGCTAGTGTGGTAACGGTTTAATATCACCAGTCCAACCCAACCCAACCCAACCTTAGCTATTTTTTATACGTTAAAAGGGGCTAGATAACATGAAGTTGTCTAACCCTTTTTTTAATGTTGCTATAATAATCTAAGTCCGCAATGCAACTATTCTCATTTATGATTACTGATTAACCGGCAAATGAGTGCTCTCATCAATCTCACCCGTGAACTTCTCACCCGTATAATGAGCAATCACGCGGATTCTACCAATGATATTATGATTAAATTCGTCCAATTCTTCTGCGGGCACCCAAAGCTCTTGATGGACATCTTTATCACCCGCCAGTTGCACCGGATATCGCTTGGCAAAGTCATCATCGATATCAAACTCAGTGACGAATCCCGCGTAACCTGACATGGCATCAACGGTGTTCCAGCGCTTCGCAATTTGCTCAGCATAGGTAAAGTTCAATACAGGATAAAAGATAGGCTGCTGGGCGAGCCTTGGTGGGAATCCTGAAAAATCTGAGGCTATCATTAATTGTAGTTCTTTTAGGCCGACAGGGCGATATAGTTTCATAATGGTTCTCAGTCATAATATGGGATGCAACATGAAGTCTGCCACAAAGTCTTAATTGACCTTTTTAGTGGCTCTTTTGAGCATACCTTGGGTTAGGGTCTTCATTATCGCTGCCTGACTGTGGATAGCGCCGCTATATTTTGGTAAGTCATCGTCCCTATCTTCAACCCGGCGGTTATAAAAAATATGCATGGTGGGCTTAGGTAGAGCAGCTGCGTCAGGATAATTAGTGGTAGGAATCATAATTAGATTACGGCCTAGCGCCATCTCAATACTGGGTTTACTACAGCAACTACATAGGCCTCGACTGATATTTGGCGGTAGTTTCCAACGGCGAAATTTCGTTCTTATTAAGTTTAAGTCGCTAATATCTGACTTGAGCAAGACCGTCACGTCGTTAAAAGGTTGACCGGTAAACTCTTGGCAGATAGTGCAGTGGCAAATAAAGCGAGCTATAGGCTTACGGTTAATCATATAGGTATTACTTTGACAGGGGCATGAGCCTTCTTGGGGTATAAAATCGCTGCCCATAGGTGAGTCCTTAGCTTAGTAAGAGGTGAATATTACTATCAGTGAAAATTCAGAGGTTATAATATTAGATTGGCTATCAAATAGTGCTAATACGGTAGAGAATCAATAGGGTTAGTATACTACTGATTAAGGTTTGCAAATACTAGGCGGGATAAACGCAATTAGCTTTAATATTATAATAGGATAAAAATAATGTGTGATTTCTCAGAAGGCTTAAGGTTATGCACCTGTTCAAATCAAGTCATCACGCCAAAAGCTCACAGGCCTGCTAGCACATGGACACTTAAGCGTTATTTAGGGCAAGATTGGTTAGAACTAGAATATGGACGCTGTCATGTCCCTCAATATAGTGAGGATGAGCAAAACGCAGCTGACTGGATAGCCTATCACTTGAATGATAAGAATTGCTTTGATAATGATTTTGTTCCTAACAATGGCGATGTCTTAAATCTAGAGATGATAAACAACACAGGACAGGTATGTCATTATGAGTTCGTTTTTCAGCATGAGCAGTGGCAGCAAGCTGACAGTATTAGCAAGCATTTAGATATAAATTTGATTATAAGACAAGGTATGGTTAAACCGCTCATTCAAAAATAAAAAAGGAAGCTCAATTCAGTTTCCTTTTTTACTCTAACCT
>JAUNVX010000066.1:5775-13757 GCA_030540615.1 Psychrobacter sp.
CTCATTCAAAAATAAAAAAGGAAGCTCAATTCAGTTTCCTTTTTTACTCTAACCTATGAATCACGTTAATTAATAAGACACTTTAATCAACCAGTGGCTGATTAACAGCCAAGCTTACCCTCAGCTTCCAAAGCCTTTTTGCTGCGAATAGGAGCAGGACAATCCTCACCGTAGTACTGACGGTCAGCAAAGTAGCTTGAGCGCACCATTGGACCTGCCCAAATACTAAAGAAGCCAATCTTTTTGCCGTAGTCCATGTAACGCTGAAACTCATCAGGGTGAACGTAGCGATCCACGGGTGCATGACTCTTGCTCGGCGCTAGATACTGACCGATGGTGATCATATCGACATTATGAGCTTTGAGATCATCGAGCAGCGCATAAATCTCTTCTTCAGTCTCGCCAAGACCCACCATAAAGCCGCATTTGGTCGCGATATCAGGCCGACGAGCTTTATAGTGCTTGAGCAAATCAAGCGAGTGCTGATAGTCAGCGCCCGGACGAAAGGCCTTATACAGACGGGGCACCGTTTCGATATTATGATTGAACACATCGGGCGCCGTCTCAGTCAAGATATCTAGTGCGACCTCCATTCGGCCGCGAAAGTCTGGTACCAGTATCTCGATTAAGCAGTTGGGACTGAGCGCTTTGGATTCATTAATCACATCAACAAAGTGCTGAGCGCCGCCATCTGGCAGGTCATCACGATCGACTGAGGTGATGACCGCATATTTAAGCCCCAATCCTAAGATGGTCTCAGCAGTATGACGAGGCTCATCAGGGTCGAGATTGTTCGGTCGACCATGCGCCACATCACAAAATGGGCAACGGCGGGTACAGATGTCCCCCATGATCATAAAGGTAGCCGTGCCATCCCCAAAGCACTGCGGTAGATTGGGGCAAGCCGCCTCTTCACAGACCGTGTAGAGCTTTTGCTTACGCAGGGTCTTTTTGATTCGGTCAACCTCGGCAGGCGAGGACATCTTTACCCTAATCCAATCTGGCTTTTTGGGCGTTTCTAAAGTCGGAATCACTTTAATCGGGATACGAGCAACTTTGTCATAGCCACGCAGCTTCTCGCCTTTGACCGCTTTTTTGGGTTTGGGCTTAGGGGCAGGAACATAGGTTTCAACGGTCGAGATTCGGGTCACTGAGTCGCGAATAGCAATGTCGCTCATAATATAAAGTATCCTTTATCCTTACCGCTCCTACTTATTGCTCATCAAGCCATAAGTGGGCATTTGAATAGTTATCGAGTTAAAGAGGGCAATCATCGATTAGACAATGAGGCAAATACATAATGATTAGGTAAATAGTCATTGAATAAATAATTAGGCCAAGTATAACAAATTTATTTTAGCAAGTATGTTTTGAGTCTTTAAAATCAGTGATGTTTTACCTTTAAGGCCAGCTATGTTATTACAGATTTTTGATTGTAAAGGTTTTCATAATAAGCCTGATTGCCATCTTTAAAGAGCAGACGGCAGTTTGAAAAATAGACGCTAGCATTTTATCGAACGGTTATTGGGCTAACTGTAATTGGCCGAACTGTTATTGGACTAAAGTCGAACCATTATAAAACCCAATGACGACAGACAATAGGAAATATAGAGCAATTATGTCCCTTATCTAAGTTACTATTTCAAAAATAAATAGTGAATATGGCCCTTTAATCACGGGCCATTACAGATTGCTCATTAACATTTTGGCGTATTTAAGCTATCCTATGCGCATTGCAAATTCTTCTTGCACATTCAACGCAGGTCATCATTCTGATTTCCCACGCGGTGTGCCACAGCTAACCTGAGAGGACGATTATCGTGTTAGAAGCTTATCGCCAACATATTGCACAACGAGCAGAGCTAGGGACAGTTCCGCTACCATTAACTGAGTTTCAAGTTGCTGAATTAACCGAATTACTAAAAAACCCACCGGCGGGTGAAGAAGACTTCCTAATGGACCTTCTTACCGAACGTGTTCCTGCTGGTGTTGACCAAGCCGCTTATGTCAAAGCAGCGTTTTTGGCCGCTATTGTCAAGGGTGAGGCTCAGTCACCACTGATTGATAAGAAGAAAGCCGTTCAAATCCTAGGCACCATGCAAGGCGGTTATAACGTTATGCCTATGGTTGATGCGCTAGACGATTCAGAAATCGCTGCTGAAGCCGCTGAAGCCCTTAAAAAGACTTTGCTCGTATTTGACGCCTTTAATGATGTCACAGACAAAGCTGAAGCGGGTAATGAGCACGCCAAGTCAGTGGTGGAGTCATGGGCAAATGCCGAATGGTTCTTAAATCGCCCTGAAGTGCCGCAAAAAGCCACTTATACTGCCTTTAAAGTCACTGGCGAGACCAATACTGATGACTTATCACCTGCGCAAGATGCGTGGAGCCGTCCGGACATCCCACTTCATTCATTGGCCATGCACAAAAACTCTCGTGACGGTATCATCGCTGACGAAGAGGGCGTTCGTGGTCCGATGAAGATGATTGAAGAGCTTAAGCAAAAAGGCTATCCACTAGCCTATGTGGGTGACGTGGTTGGTACAGGCTCAAGCCGTAAGTCAGCGACTAACTCAGTGCTTTGGTTGATGGGTGATGACATCCCTAACGTGCCAAACAAACGCGCTGGCGGTCTAGTGCTCGGTGGCAAAATCGCGCCTATCTTCTTCAATACTATGGAAGACTCTGGTGCTTTGCCGATTGAAAACGTCAAAGTTGACAACCTTGAGATGGGTGATGTCTTTGACATCTATCCGCATGAAGGCAAAATTACCAAGCATGACTCAGACGAAGTATTGTCTACTTTTGAGCTAAACTCGCCTACCATCCTTGATGAAGTGCGTGCTGGTGGCCGTATTCCATTGATTGTAGGTCGCGGCTTAACCAATCGTGCTCGTGAATACATGGGTCTAGGTCATTCAGACGTGTTCGCCAAGCCAGATCAGCCTGCTGACACAGGCAAAGGCTTTACGCTTGCTCAGAAGATGGTCGGAAAAGCTTGTGGCCTACCAGGCGTTCGCCCAGGAATGTACTGTGAGCCTAAGATGACCACGGTCGGCTCTCAAGATACCACTGGTCCTATGACCCGTGATGAGCTAAAAGACATGGCTTGCTTAGGCTTCCAAGCAGACCTCGTCATGCAGTCTTTCTGTCACACAGCTGCTTATCCAAAGCCTGTGGATGTTGAGACTCAGCACACCTTACCAGACTTTATCATGAACCGTGGCGGCGTGAGCTTACGTCCAGGTGACGGTATCATCCACAGCTGGCTCAACCGTATGCTACTTCCTGATACTGTCGGTACTGGTGGTGACTCGCACACTCGTTTCCCAATGGGAATCTCATTCCCAGCCGGTTCTGGTCTAGTTGCTTTCGCTGCGGCTACTGGCGTGATGCCGCTCGATATGCCTGAGTCAGTCCGTGTTCGCTTTGTTGGTGAGATGCAGCCTGGTATCACTTTACGTGACCTAGTGCATGCCATCCCTTATCAAGCGATTAAAGAAGGCTACTTGACGGTTGATAAAAAAGGCAAAATCAATGAGTTCAACGGCCGAATCCTTGAGATTGAAGGTCTTGAAGACCTAACGGTTGAGCAAGCGTTTGAGCTATCTGACGCCTCAGCTGAGCGTAGTGCTGCTGGCTGTACCATCACCTTATCTGAAGAGTCGGTCACTGAGTACTTAAACTCAAATATCACTCTACTTAAGTGGATGATTTCTGAAGGTTATGGCGATGCCCGTACCATCAGCCGCCGTATCGAAGCGATGCAAGAGTGGCTAGCCAACCCAAGCCTCATGCGTGCTGACGCCGATGCAGAATACGCCATCGACATGACCATCAACATGAGCGACATCAAAGAGCCAATCCTTTGCTGTCCGAATGACCCAGATGACGCCAAAACCTTGGCAGACGTCGCAGGCGACACCATCGACGAAGTGTTCATTGGCTCTTGTATGACCAACATTGGTCACTTCCGCGCCGCTGGTAAGCTGCTCACTGAAGTGCCTGCTGGTAGCCTCAAGACTCGTCTGTGGATTGCCCCACCGACCAAGATGGATGCTCGCCAGTTAATGGAAGAGGGTTACTACAACATCTATGCACAAGCTGGCGCACGAACTGAAATGCCAGGTTGTTCACTATGTATGGGTAACCAAGCTCGAATCGCGCCTAAGTCTACTGCGGTCTCGACCTCGACTCGTAACTTCCCGAACCGCTTAGGTCAAGGGGCTAACGTTTATCTAGCCTCTGCTGAGCTTGCTTCAGTCGCAGCGGTACTGGGTAAATTGCCTACCAACGAAGAGTATCAGCAGTACGCTGGTATGCTCAACAGCATGGGCGGTGAAGTCTATCGCTACATGAACTTCGACAAGATGGCTGAGTACACCGAAGAAGCCGACAAAATCAACGTTGCTCAGTTATCATAACTTAGGCTCGATAACGGTTTAAACGTTACTTATAGAAGACAAAGACCCCGTATCGTCATGATGCGGGGTTTTTTATGGTCTAAAAACTTAACAGACTAAATGACCAACCACAAAAAGCAAAAGACAAAAGCTTAACAGACTGGCCTCAATACCGTGGTCCTTTAGACAGGGAGAAATATGCGACGCATGAGCCGCCTATCTTTAATGACTATGGCCGCCTACGCAGGCACAGCCTTTGTCTTGCGAACGGGCAAAGCAGTGCTTTGCTTAATCCGTTCTCACCCGAGGCAAAAGCTTTTTGTATTTTCCCAGTTATTTAAGGTAAACTAAAGTTGATAACGAAACTGACCCAGTTATAGTGAGTTCAATCTAAAAAGAATACCGTGCTACTGGAATGAATTTTTTGCAGCCTCTGTCTGCGTAGGCACAGCAAGCTAGAAAAATTTATACCTGTAGCACGCTTGAACTTATCCGTATCACTTTTATTTTCATCTAACTATATTTACCAGCATTAAAAGCTCAAAAACCCCCATAATATTACGGATGGACGCCTTATCAACCTGACCTCTTTTTTTAATTTAGCTATTTTCAATGCTGTTAATTTTAATTCCCTTATTTCTAATCCTGCTATTTCTAGACGTTTTATTTTTAACCTCATTATTTTTGACCCACTCGCGCTTATTCCACTTTCCCTTAATAAGGTCAGTTGTAGCTTCGCTAGTCAGCCAGTCAAAAGCGTCTCGTCTCAAGCACGACTCTATAGCCAGCAGGCAAAACCATTAACCCTGCTAGCGGCTTTACTGCAAACTGGGCTAAGGAGTGCTCGTGACTTATAGCTCTGACAACCACACTGACGACCCTATTCATAGGCCTGTCGATACCCATACTAATAGTCATACTGAGCGCAATAGCCCTAACCAAACCACTTTGCATATTGCCACACCCCTCAAAAGCGCTAACCTTAATCATTCAAATATGCTCATCCCTCTCAGCTTTGGCGGCATTATCATGGTGCTCGCCAGCGGTATGTTGCTTTTAGCTCACTATAATGACGAGGGTGCCACCGCCATTTATGCGGGGCTAGCGATGATGGTGTTTTTGGCCAGTGTGATTATGAAGCTAATGGTGCCGAAAATGTGGCATTTGCGCAAAGTAGGCATGGTGCAGATGAGTCTTGATAGCTTTGATAAGGGAGAGCAAGCGCTATCGGGTCAGCTTCATATTACGCCGCAAGGTAGGGTCGTCATAGATGAGATTAGCCTAGCGTGGATGACGATTGAGAAGTCCGTGATGGTAAAGGATGACAAAGTGGGCAGCTACACTTTTACTAAGATAATAGACCCGCAGCCTATTCGAGATACTTTGGTGCTCGCCAAAGAACGGGCGGTGAGCTTGCCCTTTACCATTATCTTGCCAAAAGACGCTTCACCAACCTTTGATAAAGAGGGTAATAAGCTCACTTGGGCCCTGCAAGTACAGATACTCAGTGGCGACTTTGCGCTGCTTGAGCAGCAAAACTTTGAGATGACGACTGCATAATTAAGGATGGTTAGTGTCTAAATCATTAGTCAATATAGAACAGCAACGGATAGTTGATATAGGACTACAACCGCTGGACAATATAGCACCGCTGCAAGTCGAGCCGTATAAATTACAACTAGAGCTGTCAGAGCCAAGCCTGCAAGTGCCATTAGGAGCCGTGATAGAGGGCAAGATTATCATTGACGCTATGGAGGAGATACAGGCCGATAGCGTTTATGTTTGGGTAAGTTATCATATCCAAAATAGAGATGAGGTAATCGGTGAAAAGTTTGGCAAGTTAGCGCTACCCATTGGCAAGCTAAGCGCTGGCAGGCATGTGCATAACTTTAGCCTTCAATTGCCAAGCAGGCAACCCACTGCTGCATTGCCCCTTAGCTACTCAGGCTATTTTTCGAGGATGACTTGGCGTACCTGCGCCAGACTTGCTATCTATTCAGCGGTAGATGTCTATGCTGAGCAGGTATTTGAGGTAATAGCGCCTGCACCGCTCAAAGTTATTTTGCCCGATAACAAGCTAAGTATTAACCACCCTAACTATTCGGGCCTATTACTGGCCATAGCTGTCTTTTTAGGGGCGATTAGTAGCATAGGCTTGGCCGTTTATTTTATTCATATAGCGACTTGGCTGATTTGTCTGTTGGTGCTGCTGTCTTTTATACTATTGGCGATTACCATTACCTTGAATGAAGGTTGGGACTATTGGCAACGGCGCAAGCTTGGTAGTGTCTATCTCAACCTTCTAAGCTTTGAGTCACCTCTATCCCAATTAGTAGGCGAGGTTGTCATCACCCCCAAGCAGACTATCACCGCCGACTCTATAACCGTATCACTGCTATTGATAGAAAGCGTTCGTTACTTATCGATAGACAATGCTGAACACCGACTAGAGTCGATGACCCATGATAAAGTCATTGACTCACAAGTGATTAATAGCGCTCAGTTAAGCAAGATGAGGAGCAAATCAATCCCCTTTACCCTTAACTTGCCGCCTAAATTGCCCCCCAACTTTGAGACAGACAGCTGCTCACTGCAATGGGCTATCCAAGTCACTATCCATAGCGCTTATGTTGAGCTACAAGAGCGTCGTGACATTCAAGTCGAGCTTGAAGCATAAGGTTCGTTCAGTCACTTCTTAACCCCACTAAGTAGTTTAAACCCACTAAGCAGTCCTTATTTACCTTGATAAACAGGCTTACGCTTTTCCATAAAAGCACTAATCCCCTCGGCGAAATCGCTGGTCTTAGCGAGCATGGACTGTTGATGGACTTCCATATCTAACGCTTCATTAAGACCCTCAAAAGCATGCACATTAAGCATGTGTTTCATCGAAGCCAGCGCCTTAGCAGGAAGCGCGCTTAGGCGATTGGCTAGCGTCATAACGGCGGCATCTAATTGCTCAGCGCTGACCACTTCATTGACCAGATTGAGGCGAGCGACATCCTCAGCAGTGAGCTTGTCCCCTAGCATCACAAGCTCGGTAGTCTTGGCCGCGCCAATGAGCTGATTGAGCAAGTAGATACCACCAGCATCAGGTACCAGACCGATATGGACAAAGGCTTGAACGAATTTGGTGGTGTCCGCTGCGATACGAAAGTCACAGGTCAACGCCAGATTCATACCGGCGCCAGCGACCGCACCCTCTAATTTGGCGATGATTGGCTTATGGATGGTGCGAAGCTTGAGGCTGACCTCTGAGACACCTTGTACCATGCTGCTAAGCTTATCGGCGAGAGCGTCAGCCTCGGTACCATTTTCTAACATCTCACCGATATGGCCGCCACTGGAGAAGTTGCCGCCTGCGCCCTGCAAGACAATCACTCGAACTTGCTCGTCTTCTTCTGCATGGGTTAAGGCTTCCATAAACGCCACTTTGAGCGGCGTGCCAAAGGCGTTTAACGTCTTAGGGTCGTTGAATGTGATGGTGGCTATATGGTTGTCCACATGGTAATTCAAGATAGAGGCGGGGCTTGGCGACATGGCTGGCGTCCTATGATTAAGAGTAGTGGTTTTAAGATA
>JAUNVX010000315.1 GCA_030540615.1 Psychrobacter sp.
GACCCTATTGATGATATTGCGGCTTGTATTCTGCTCGACTCTTATTTTTCAGCCCGTTAGTTTTCAGTACACTAGTTTTTGGTCCATTAACTATGCGTAGTATGGCTCAAAAACTAATTTAAAATTTGACTGTAAATAACCTCTTACTTCTTATTACCCGGCCATTGGCGACCTAATATGACTGAGCAATCGCTTCAAGGCAGCTCCACGACTCAAACCAAATCAAACTCAAAAGGCGGCTTTCCGCTAGCAGCTGTCGAGCGTATTCGCGGTGCCCAAACCCTGAATCGTTATGCTATTTATGCTATCTATGTGGCGATTGCTGCCTTTATTATCTTCGGCACTATCGCAAGCTTGAAGGCCTACCGTGATAGTGATGTGCTCTATAAGTTATTTTATTATCTACCTTATGTGCTGGTTGGTCTTACCATACCTATTACCCTTTATAATGCTTTTATTATTTTGCGTTATCGGCTCAATCAGCCGTCAATGGTCGCAATTAGTATTGGCTTGGCCTTGATTATTACTGTGGTCAGTTTACTGTTTTCATTATCGGGTTGGCTCTGGCTCGGTATCGCCGCGTGGATGGGCGCGGCGTTTTTGTTTAGTGCCAACTTTAAGCGTTTTTTTAAGTTTATGGATGAGCAATCTGGCGCGACTGCTGATACAGCACTCGCTAGCATGCCTACAGACAAACCAGCTTAAATCACGCTTTATGCCTATTTATTTCAACACCCTATAGTAATTAACATTTATAAATAATCTGAAGATACAACATAAATTATGACTGATAATATCTCTACTGCTTCTACTTCCTCTACCAATTTGCTGTCTTCTACTGCTATTCAGCATCATCTTGATACCAAAGGCTTGATTTGCCCTGAGCCAGTCATGATGCTGCATAAGATTATCCGAAAAGCCGATGGCGGTGATGTCATTGAGATAGTCGCTACTGACCCTGCCAGCACTCGGGATATTCCTAATTTTTGTCGTCATTTGGGTCATGAGCTGCTACTTAGCGAAACCCTTGATAAAGAGGCACAGCAGCTAACTCACAACAGCGAAGCTCAATTAGCAGCTGATGAGACGGATGAGCCTATAAGCTATGATGAAGTTTATCGGTATTTGGTGAAGAAGAAGTTATGTTAAAACCCCTTTTATGAAAGAGGACTTAATTCTTCTTGATAAACACAAGCAGTACTATGCAAAACGACTCCCTTTAAGAGGTAATGATTTTATTCTAGTTGAGCCTATCCCATGAGTCGAGACCGCGCTGTCCAGCCCCGCCAACCCAAATCGCTTGCTGTCGATGACGAGCCAGTCTATCTGACCGAGTTCCGTCAGGCGATGCTTGCCCGTGGCCTATCGACCCGTACCCGAAACGCTTATGTCCGCGACTTACGCCATTGCGAGACCACTAATAATCTAGCTTTGACCCAGTGGTCTGACAGCGATGTGATGCAATGTCTGGCTAAGCTTGGCCGCGATGGCAAAACCCCTCGCACCATCGCACGCATGCTCTCAAGCCTACGCCAGTTTTATCTGTGGATGGTGGGTAATGAGAAGCGAGAGGACAATCCTTGCGAGCGTATCAAAACGCCAAAGATTGGCCGTGCGTTACCCAAAGACTTGTCTGAAGCCGATGTCGATAATCTACTGGCTGCGCCCGATACCAGTACCGCGATGGGGCTGCGTGATAAAGCCATGCTTGAGGTGCTCTATGCGTGTGGTCTTCGGGTGAGCGAGCTGATGAATTTGTCACTTGAGCAGGTTAATTTGAATGCGGGCTGGCTACAAATCACGGGGAAAGGAAATAAAACTCGCCTAGTGCCGCTTGGCGAGTATGCCAATGAGGCCTTAGAGGACTATCTGACCCATGCTCGTGGTGAATTAGTAGCGCATTTGAAATCGGGCAATTGCCA
>JAUNVX010000316.1 GCA_030540615.1 Psychrobacter sp.
CGGTAGCCTGGCAGCTCTGAGCAAGCTTGAATGATATCAATGAGCCGCTCATCTTGCAGCTCAATATGATGGGTCTTGGCGCTTTTACCGACAAAGTCAAACGCTAGACCATCGTCGGTCTCACTCACATGTTTGCTGCGAAGCGTACTTAAGCCGTAGCTTTGATTCTCTTTGGCATAGCGGTCATTGCCGATTCGGATTAGGGTGGTCTCAAGCAATTTGACCACAGCAGCCAAGACATTATCACGGCTCAGACTCTCACTCTCTAAGTCATGCTCTATTTGCACCCGCAATTTGGGCAGCGCTTCACCAAAGCCAATCACCGCGTCAAACTTCGCCTTGTCGCGCACGCTATTCCAAAGCTCGTGATATAGATACTGTTTGCGGCCTTTATCATCGCGCCCTGTCGACTGCAAATGACCATCTTCAAACTGACAAATCCACACCTCATTCCACATCGGCGGAATGACCAAGGCCTCAAAGCGTTGTTTAAGCTTTTTGTCTTTGACAGTATTGCCTAGCGTATCTTGATAAGTAAAGCCTTTGCCATGGCGCTTACGCCGATAGCCTGGCTCATTGTCACTGACATAACGCAGATTGACTTGTTTGGCGAGCGTTTCATAGTCATGACGTAATTCAGGGGTTAGGGTATCGGCTAACGTGGATAATGCATTGGGCATAAAACAGTCCAGTTTGATAATTCGTCCAGTTCCTTTAGGATTTTTGGCCTCTCGCCATCATAGACAATACCATAAGTTAAAAGTTTGAATTGCCCTAATAAACCAGTTAATGATTATCTATAAATTAAACGCTACTTATCAAAAAAGCCAAACAGTGTTAATGCTTGGCTTTTGAGCGTCTCTATATCTCTATATCTCTATAGAAAGCTGTAATCGGTCTAACTACTTACCATAGGTGCAAAGATAAGCGGTTTCGACCTCAACTTTGACATTGAACTTTTGATTGGCTTCGATGGTGAAGCTCTGACCTGCTTCAAAGGTTTGCCAATCATTGGCGTCTGGTAGCTTAACGGTCAATGCCCCGCTGACCACAGTCATGGTCTCAAATTCGCTAGTACCAAATTCGTACTCGCCAATCTCCATGACGCCTACTGTAGCTGGCAAAGTAGCGGTTTGAAAGGCAATGGAAGTGACTTTATTATCAAAATACTGATTAACGCTGGGCATAAGGTGCTCCTGTGATTGGAAAACTGATAAAAAGTAAAATTAGAGCTTCAGGTTCAGGCGACCCTACTATAAGCAATCGCTCATTATAATTCAACAAAGGCCGCGCCAAAATATCATGGCATTAAGGATTGTCATAAGATTGCCATATTTATTTGATTATAATGCATGGTTTGAACCCTTAATAAGGAAGTCGGTGTGCCTGAGACTGTGTATCACGTTTTATTCATCTGTCATGAGAATGCGGGGCGTAGCTTGATGGCTGAGGCCATGCTCAATAAGATGGGCCAAGGTCGCTTTTTGGCGTTTAGTGCGGGCATTGCGCCTGCTAATGAGGCCAATCCAGTCGCTATACAGGTACTTGAGCGTGAGGGCTTTGATACCTCTCGGCTGCGTCCCAAGCATGTCAGTGTGTTTTTGGAAGATGAGGCGCCGCCGCTTGATTTCGTCTTTACCCTGTGCGAGGACAGTGAGCAAGAGGCCAAAGTGAGCATTTGGAATGAGCTATCAAACGACACCATCACGGCCCACTGGCATTTTAGCGACCCTCATCATAATAGTGGTGATGCTAGTGACAATAATGATAGTGACAACCATAGTAATGAAAAACATAGCGACAGTCTTACCGAGCAAGACCGCTACAGCCATGTCCAACGTGAGTTGGCGCAGCGCTTACGTTTATTTATGAGCTTGCCTGAAGATAAGTTATCCAAAATCTCCCATCATCCTGAAACACA
>JAUNVX010000317.1 GCA_030540615.1 Psychrobacter sp.
AGCGTCGTCTGGAAGCACAAGGTATCAAACGCCGAGATATGACTCGCGAAAACTTCATCGATAAGGTCTGGGAGTGGAAGGAGGAGTCAGGCGATAACATCACCACACAAATTCGTCGTTTGGGCAGCTCAGTGGATTGGTCGCGTGAGCGCTTTACTATGGATGATGGGTTATCCAACGCGGTAAAAGAAGTGTTTGTGCGTCTGTTCGATGATGGTCTCATTTATCGCGGTAAGCGTTTAGTCAATTGGGATCCTAAATTTCAAACGGCGCTATCTGATCTTGAAGTCGAAAATCATGACGAAAAAGGGAGTCTCTGGCATTTTCGCTATTATTTCACTGATAAAGACGTTACGACTCAAGACGGCAAAAATTATTTAGTCGTAGCAACGACGCGTCCAGAAACTTTACTTGGCGATACCGCCGTCGCCGTCAATCCAAAAGATGAGCGTTATGCGCACTTAATTGGCAAAACGATTACTTTACCGATTACAGATCGCGTCGTACCTATCGTAGCCGACGATTATGTCGACATCGAGTTTGGTACGGGCTGCGTCAAAATAACTCCAGCGCACGACTTTAATGATTATGAAATCGGTCGTCGTCATGAGCTGCCACTCGTTAACGTGTTAGATGCTCATGCACATATTCTGCCTGCGATGGAAGTTTATCCAGACTTGCAAACGCGTGAGCCCAATTTAGAAACTACACCAAGCGATCATTTGGGTAATAGCTATGCAGGACTTGAGCGTTTTGCTGCGCGTAAAGTAGTGATTGAGCAAGCAGATAGTGAAGGCTGGTTAGAAGAAATTGAAGACTACGCACTCAAAGCGCCACGCGGCGATCGTAGTGGTGTTATCGTTGAGCCATGGTTGACGGATCAATGGTATGTTGCGGTTGAAAAATTAGCTAAGCCTGCTATCGATGCGGTCAAAGACGGCAGTATTGAGTTTGTCCCTGCGCAGTATAAAAATATGTATATGGCATGGATGACGGACTTGCAAGATTGGTGTATTAGCCGCCAGCTATGGTGGGGACACCGTATTCCTGCTTGGTATGACGAAGAGGGCACTATCTATGTTGCCCGTGATGAGAAGGAAGTGCGGAGCAAATATAATCTCAGCGATGATATCAAACTGCGCCAAGATGATGATGTGCTTGATACTTGGTTTAGCTCAGGGTTATGGACATTTAGTACGCTTGATTGGGCAGATCCTAACGCTGATCCGCGCGTGCTAGAAACCTTTCACCCAACTAGCGTATTAGTCACAGGCTTTGACATTATTTTCTTTTGGGTCGCGCGCATGATCATGATGACCATGCATTTCGTCAAAAATGATGATGGCACGCCGCAAGTGCCGTTTAAAACGGTTTATGTGCATGGACTAGTACGCGACGGTCAAGGGCAAAAAATGTCTAAGTCTAAAGGTAATGTGTTAGACCCTATCGACATCATCGATGGTATTGATTTGGAGACCCTAGTAGAAAAACGTACTAGTAATATGATGAACCCCAAAGACGCGGCGAAGATTGAAAAACAAACGCGTAAGGAGTTTCCTGAAGGCATCGCGGCCTATGGTACTGATGCGTTGCGCTTTACCTTTACCTCTCTTGCTAGCACGGGCCGCGATATTAACTTCGATCTAAAGCGTGTCGAGGGCTATCGTAACTTCTGTAATAAAATATGGAATGCTAGCCGTTTTGTACTCATGAATTGCGTTGATAAAGAAGGCAACGCGCTAACGATTGATCAAAACGCCAATCCAGAAGTATGGGAATTACCCGAAAAATGGATTATCAGTCGTCTTAATTCTACTATTGCTAATATCCATCAGCATTTTAATCAGTATCGCCTCGATATGGTCAGCCATGATATTTATGAATTTATCTGGAATGAATACT
>JAUNVX010000067.1 GCA_030540615.1 Psychrobacter sp.
ACTATATTTTTGAAAAGACTTTATCTTTGAAAATTAAAACAGCCTTGAGCTTCTAAAACAGCCTTGAGATATCATTACCAATGGCCAAAATCATAAACCCAGCTAATAAGATAAGACCAATATTCATACCTGCTAGCTGAACTTGCTCAGATAATGGCTTACCCCGAATCAGCTCAATGGCATAATACAAGATATGACCACCATCTAATACTGGAATGGGTAAAAGATTCAATACCGCCAAACTTAAGCTAATCAGCGCAGCCGTAGACAGCACCATCTCCCAGCTAATATCGAAGCTTTGCTTGGCAACCTTAGCGATGGTAATAGGCCCAGACAAATTATCAATCCCAATCTGTCCAGTAATCATTTTACCCATCGAAGCGACTGTCATTACCGCAAGCTGCTCAGTCTTTTGAAAAGATTTACCTAGAGCTTGAATCGGGTTGTAAGCCACGGTGGTTTTGTAATCTGCTGGCACCACGATCTCAGGCGTCTTGACCATAGCCCCAATCTGACCGAAACGATTGCCCATTGTGTCTTTTTTACCTTGCGGCATGATTTGCAAAGTCAAAGGCTTGCCATCACGCATGACACTAATGTTGAGCAAAGTTTCTGGGCTATCTTTGATGATACGGGTCGCCGTTATCCAATCAGTTACTGGCTTTGAATTGATAGCCGTAATGGTATCCCCTACTTTCATGCCTTGACGGGCCGCTGCCCCATCTGCTGAAAGCTCACCAATGACAGGAGGTATTGCCGGCTGCCAAGGGATTGCACCAAAGCTAGTAATAGGGTCCTGACCTTTGTCCTTACCTTGCATAAAGTCGCTAACAGCAACTTGATAAACCTTAGGAGCGCTTTTATCTAAATTTGTTGGTGTATTGACCGCGTTATTAAGCACTGGTTCAAGCGTAACCTCTACTGCCCCCACCTCTCCCATGCGACTGGCCAAACGGTAATTAATGTCTTCCCAAGTGCGTACAGCCTTACCATCGACCTCAACGATTTTGGCACCTACAGGCAAAGACGCTGCTGCTGCAGGGCTATCAGGAAGCACAGACCCTATTTTAGTGGCTAACTGCTCTGATGGGGTCAAAAATAGCACCCAAAATAGTCCGATAGCAATAATAAAGTTCATAATGGGACCGGCCGCAACAATGGCAATCTTTTTGAGCGGCGTCTGGGTATTAAATGCCAGATGCTTTTCATGCTCTGCGACCTCGCCCTCACGCTCGTCTAACATCTTGACGTAACCGCCTAAGGGCAAGGCTGAGATACGATAATCAATACCACTACGCTTGCTGGTCCAGCCAGCAATTTTGGGACCAAAACCGATAGAATAGGTCAACACTTTAACGCCGCAAAGCCGAGCCACAATATAATGGCCCCATTCATGAAGAGCAATAAGCGGACCAAGCACAGCAATGGCAGCCAGTACTGTCAGTGAAAATCCCATAATACCCTCAGTGGTCAATGACCTGTTTTTACTGGTGATTATGCCCAGTTGCTTAAATAAACCATGCTCTCTTAAAGGGTCAGGCTTTTAGTGGCTATACTCTCAAAGCTCTTTAATTTTTAATTTGCTAGTAACGTCTTAAAGCATAACTTGTCACTAAAAAGCATGACTGACCACGAAATCTGATTACTTTGTGCTTGTCATGTGTATCTAATGGCTGTCTATGAGCGCAAAGCAGCCACTTCTGCCAACGCTACTTGACGAGCCCGCTGATCAACTTCAATAATCTCTTCAATTTGCTGCGGCGCCTCAAAAGATAGCTCGCCCATCTTGTCCATTGTTCGCTCATTAATCAAGGCAATGTCCGTTAATTTAACTTGCTCGTCTATGAATGCTTGCACAGCAATCTCATTGGCAGCGTTTAAACTAATCGTCGCCACCATCCCAGCACGTATCGCACTACGAGCCAAGCGCAAACAGGCAAATTTGTCTAAGTCGGGCCGCAAAAACTCAAGCGCTGCCAAATCAAATAAATCTAAAGGCTTAACCGGTGCTTGCATACGCTCAGGATAAGCGAGCGCATGGGCAATCGGCGTCTTCATGTCTGGACTACCTAGCTGCGCTAAATAACTGCCATCGCTATATTCTACCATCGAATGAATGATACTTTGCGGATGCATCACCACTTCTATCTGAGACTCAGGCAAATCAAATAGATGGGCTGCCTCTATCAGCTCAAGGCCTTTATTCATCATGGTCGCAGAATCAATTGAAATCTTTTGGCCCATTGACCAGTTAGGGTGATTGACCGCTTGGGCCACGCTAGCTTGGCTCATTTCCTCATAGCTTTGACGCAAAAAAGGGCCGCCTGAGGCTGTTAACCATAGCTTTTTTACCCCATAGCTTGACTGGTGTATCTGGGTATTGTCTTGCTGAATAGCAGCAGGCAGACATTGAAAGATAGCATTGTGTTCTGAATCAATCGGTAGCAAGGTAGCGCCATTGTCCTTGACCGCTTTCATCATAATGGAACCTGCCATCACCAAGGCTTCTTTATTGGCGAGCAAAATCCGCTTACCAGCTTGAGCGGCTGCCAAGGTTGATGGTAGTCCTGCCGACCCAACAATAGCCGCCACAACAGTGTCAACGGCGCTATCTTGGACGATACTAATAAGCCCAGCTTGACCACCTACCACCTCGATATCTAAGCCGCATTGGCTTAGGCGCGATGCAAATTCACTGACGGCTGCTTCAGGTACAGCTACGCGAGAGGGTCGAAACTGCTGACATAATGATAGCAACTTGTCCAATCGACTGTGCCCTGATAACGCATAAACCTCAAAGCTTGGGGGTAACGTTTGATTGGGCTCTAATAGTGCAAGCGTACTATCCCCAATAGAGCCCGTAGCTCCCAATATTGCAACACGCTGCGTCATCGTTTATTTTGCCTATTGTTTGTTAAAGTCATATCTATTAATAAGGTCATATCAAACGAGAATCAGTCGCTTATATGAATTCAAATAATGGGGCTTTGCACCAGTGCTATTGTGGTCACACAAATACTTAAGCTTTAAAGAGATAGATTTCATTTTAAATATATCCCGGCTCAAGTCGCTTGTCAGTTATCTGCCTATTTTTAGTTAGATTATTTAATCGACTGACTGCGTTAACTCATCCTATCAAGTTTAGGATACCTAACTGATGTAGGCCCCAAAACCCCAAAGCAAATATAGGCGTCGCCGCTAGTAAGGAATCAATACGATCTAACACGCCGCCATGACCCGGCAAAATAGTGCCCGAATCTTTGACATCAGCCCGGCGTTTCAGCATGGACTCAAACAAATCACCCAATACAGAGGACAGTATGGTCACGCCAGATAATGCCATAAAGCTAATCAGGTCCAAACCCGTGAGATGCAGCTTCATAATGCTAATTCCCAGCACCACCACTAGACCTGTGATAAGTCCGCCTGCCAAACCTTCCATGCTTTTGTTAGGAGAGACATTAGGTGCCATCTTACGGCGGCCAAGTTTGCGGCCGACAAAATATGCTCCACTGTCGGCGCACCACACCAACACAAACACGTACATTAGCCACCAAGGTGACAACTGCCATAAATAGAACATCGCCGTTATCGCTGCGGTCAAGATGACCAGTCCCATTAACCCAAGCTTTTTGCCATACCAATTGGTCTTTACGGGGAATTTAGTCACCCAAGATAATGCCATGAGCCAGATAGCCACAGAGGCTGCCCACCAAAAGACCCAAGTCACCTCAAATAACAATGTCCCTAAAGTGATGGCCAATACCATTAAGACAAATAATGGCGGATGACGCCAACGTGGCATGAGTTTGGTCCACTCATGGGCGGCAATAGTCACCCCAACCGCTAGCAATGGCACAAACAATATGGGAGTGTCACTAGCGAATAAAGCCACACCAACGATGGCTACCAAGATAATGGCAGTCTTAATTCTTTGCCACATAGGGATTACCTTTATAATGAATATGGAGCGCTTATCTAGCGGGCCAGTCTGAACAAACTGGTCAAATTTAACATCAACCTAATTAACCTTAATGCTATCTCTGTCAATCTTTGTAGCCGTCATGGATGATAAGGGTCATTTAGATAGCCGACCACTAGAATACACTCAATTGTCTAATACTCAACCATGACATGGCCTTTTTAGGCTTGGCCTTTTTTGAATATAGCCAATTTTAAACATAGCCCTACCATAATAGTCAGGTTATATCTAGATTTAGAGCATGACAAAAAGGCTAACTACTGATATTACCTGAACAGCAAGCTCTAGGCATCAAGGCTAAGGCTTTGTCCTGAGCTTCAATCTGTTCACTGGTCAATCCAAAGCGGCGCTGACGCTGACTAAAATCCATTACCATCTTATCAAGCTCATCTGGTGCAAAATCAGGCCAAAGTGTCTCAGTAAAGAACATCTCGGCATAAGCGCTTTGCCATAATAAGAAGTTGGATATCCTCAGCTCCCCGCCCGTTCTAATGAGCATATCAACCGCTGGGGCATCGGCCAAAGCAATCTGCGACCCTAAGCTGGTTTCATTAATATCTTCAACGGTTAACTGGCCGTCTAGCACTTGCTTGGCCAGTTTTTTGGCAGCTTGAGCAATGTCCCATTGGCCTCCGTAACTGATGGCAATCACCAAGGTCATGGCAGCAAAATGCTCAGTTTTGGCTTCAGCATCTGCCATTAAAGCTTGCAAGTTAGCACTTAACTGACTGCGGTCTCCAATAAACCGCAAGCGAATTTGATACTTGTCCATCCGCGGCATCTGCTCATAGATAGTAGCGCTTAAAAGCTGCATCAGCAGCTCAACCTCTGAGACAGGACGCTGCCAGTTCTCACTCGAAAATGCAAATACAGTGAGTACTTCTACTCCTAGCGCTAAACAGTGCTCCACAATAGGGTCAAGTGCATTTTTGCCCGCCACGTGACCCTCACCTTTAGGTAACCCGCTAGATTTTGCAAAGCGATTATTACCATCCATAATGATGGCAATATGACGCGGTATCACCTTAAACGGTTCAGAAGATAGATTGGGGGTAGAAGCATTGGTTGCGCTGATGGACTTTGACATAGAGACTTAGGCTTTTACAGTTGATTAATACAATGAATGAGCAAACAAAAAATCATCATGACAATACCATTACTTACCCTTATCTTAAATGAAATAATCATGAATCAAGGTAAACAGACCCAGGACTATAATAAGGAATGACCACCAGCCACTAAGTGAAAAGCGAGGTCACCATAAAACCACCCATAGCGCCTCGCCTATCTCTCAAAGAGGGGTATTATACTTCCATTAGCTCAGTCTCTTTTTTCTCAAGCTTACTATCAATAGCGCCGATATATTTATCAGTCATCTTTTGAATCTCGTCACTGGCGCGGCGCTCTTCATCTTCTGAAATCTCTTTCTCCTTGGCCAAATCTTTGATATCGCCTAACATATCACGGCGAACATTACGGATAGAGACGCGGCTGTTCTCAGCTTCGGCGCGGGCCAATTTCTGCATGTCACGGCGAGTCTCTTCTGTTAGCGCTGGCATCGGCACTCGAATCACGTCTGCAGTCATTGGATTTAGTCCCAAATCCGCTTCGCGAATGGCTTTGTCCACTGCTTGCACCATAGTACGGTCAAAGGGCTGCACTAATAAGGTGCGAGAGTCTTCAACGTTGACACTGGCCACTTGGTTCAATGGCGTGTCAGACCCATAATAGTTCACCATAACGCTTGAGAGCATACCAGGATGAGCACGGCCCGTTCTCACTTTGCTAAAAGCATTCTCTAATGCTTCGATGGTCTTTTGCATACGGGCTTCGCCGTCTTTTTTGATATCGTTAATCATAAGGGTATCCTTTTATCATCTGTCAAAAATTGACTGGCTGTTATCCAATCATTGAGGCAATCATAGGTAAAATCAGGGATTATCAGTTAACATTATCATCGCTTAACTAGTGAGCAGGCAGCGTCATTTAAAATAAAACCCTACCCAGCCTCCAGGCGTTAAAAACTTAAAATTTGAAGCCTTACAACTTAAAGTCTCACGACTTAAAGGTGATGATTAATGAAACACTCGAGTGCCTTCATTATCACCCATTAATACATTTAATAAGGCATTGGGTTTGGTCATATCAAATACTTGCAGCGGGACATTATGTTCACGGCAAAGCGCAATAGCAGTGAGATCCATAACCCCTAGCTTTTGCTCCAACACCTCATCAAAGGTTAGGCTATCATATTTAATGGCGTCATCATGCAAGGTAGGATCTTTGTCATATACCCCATCGACCTTGGTAGCTTTTAGGATAATCCCCGCTTCAATCTCAATCCCGCGAAGACAAGCAGCGGTATCAGTGGTAAAAAAAGGATTGCCGGTACCGGCTACAAAGATACACACTTCGCCGTTTTTGAGATAACGAATCGCATTGCGGCTACTGTAGCTCTCAGTGACTTCGCCTATAGGCAACGCGGACATCAAGCGGGTTCTGATATTGCGGCGCTCTAAAGCATCGCGCATGGCCAAGCCGTTCATCACTGTCGCTAACATGCCCATCTGATCGCCTGTAACCCGGCCTACCAGACCCTCTTTTTGTAGTTGACTCCCGCGGTATAGATTACCGCCGCCTACTACGATGCCCACTTGAACACCAAGGCCACAAAGGTGCGCTATAGATAAGCTCATTTTATCAAGGACAGCGGTGTCAATCCCCATATCTTTACCACCTGCCAGTGCTTCGCCGGAGAGTTTGAGCAAAATTCTAGAATAACGAGGATTTTTATCTGACATGAGGATACCTTTTTTTGTATAAACATTATTGTATAAACAGGGCTATTATATAAACTGAGATAACCTTCTTATTATCTAAAAGGTTGTCCTCAGTAAAGTTACGATAAAAAATTCAAATCATCTAATTGTAGCAAAATCTAAGCGCTAACCGATAAGTCTGTGTATGCTAAAAACCAACAAAAAATCGCGTTATATATAATGATAGAGCCGCGCTAGATGAGTAGCTTTTTATCCTGCAAAGCTTGCGAACAAATCATAATCACTGGCTTCATCAATCATAACGCTTAAAAACTGACCCGGCTGAACTCTAGGGTCGTTTAAATCGATACCATCGACATAGACATGCCCATCAATTTCAGGGGCATCTGCATAACTTCGGCAAATGGCAATATTGTCTTCTGTGTCTAGCTCATCTACCAAGACCGTCAAGGTTTTGCCGACCTTATCTTGCAGCTTTTGTGCAGAAATCTCTTGCTGCAGCGCCATAAAACGATTGTAACGCTGCTGCTTAATCTCCTCTGGGACTGGATTGGGCAAGTCATTAGCCACCGCACCTTCTACCTCAGAATAAGTAAAGCAGCCCACCCGGTCAAGTTTGGCCTGTTTTAGCCACTCTAAAAGATACTCAAAGTCTTCTTCAGTCTCGCCAGGGAAGCCTACCACAAAGGTGGAACGAATGACGATATCAGGGTTAATCTCGCGCCATTTCTGAATACGCTCTAGGGTATTTTCGCTATGAGCGGGGCGTTTCATTGCTTTTAGCACGCTAGGACTGGCATGCTGCAGTGGAATATCTAGATAAGGCAGCAGGCCGCCTTGGCTATTGGCATTGCCCATTAGCTCAACGACTTTGTCGACATGGGGATATGGATAAACGTAATGCAAGCGTACCCAAATGCTAAGCTTACTCATGGCCTCGCACATGTCATAAAACTTGGACTTAAGCGGCATTCCATTCCAAAAGCTCGTCTTATACTTTAAATCAAGGCCATAGGCTGAGGTGTCTTGAGAGATAATAAGCAGCTCTTTAACCCCCGCTCGTTTGAGCGCAACCGCCTCATTCATGACCTCATCAATTGAGCGAGACACCAAATCCCCACGCAGGCTTGGAATAATGCAAAAAGTGCAGCGATGGTTACAGCCTTCTGAGATTTTCAGGTAGCCATAATGTCCTGGGGTTAACTTGATGCCTGCCTCATTAATGAGGTCTATTTTGGGATTAAATGCCGGCTTATGGTGCGCAGGCATCGGCATATGGTGCGAAACTGCTTTAATCACCTCATCATAAGCGTGCGCGCCCGTCACTGCCAATACCGCTGGGTGCATGCTACGGATTTTGTCAGCCTCTTTCCCTAAACAGCCCGTAACGATTACCTTGCCGTTTTTACTGATGGCCTCGCCAATCGCATCAAGAGACTCTTGGACCGCTGACTCGATAAAGCCGCAAGTATTGACCACCACCAAATCTGCCCCATCATAGTCGCCAGCGACGCGGTAACCTTCGCGGGATAGCTCAGTAATGATGCGTTCACTATCGACCAAAGCTTTAGGGCAACCTAACGAGACAAAGCCCACTTTGGGGGCGGCCATGGTGTCTTCCGACCCAATAACTGGAGTGCTCACTGAGATATCATTGCCTTGCTGCGCTTGTGCACTTTGCTCAATACTGCGGTTTTGATTGTGATTGGCCTTATGATGATAAGGCTGATTAACAGTATCACTCGCTACTTCTGCTGGGCGAGCTGGGCGATAAATCTCGACCACCGTATCGTCAGAGTGGCGTGGTGCTTGAGCGTTAGGAGTTGAGGCTGAGGTAGTGGGCATAGCTGACCTTGTACAAGTAAGTTGGCTGAGCGCATTGTACGTTTTTTTTGTCAAAATCACCAGTTGAGAAAGGTCACTAATGACGATTGACTACTGTAGCGATTATTTAATCCTAAAGAGGCGCACTTAGGCCTTAACTATCCATTAATGATGATGGGCTATGATTAATCAGCAGGTGACTAAACAGATTAGCAATGAAACCAATAAAGAGCTTAATAAGAATTAATAATGGTTAGTCCGAATTAGCTTAACCAAAATACCTCATAATGATATATATTTAGCACCAATTTAGTGCATAACTGAGCAATGTAGAGTCATTTAAGTGCATGCGGTCTAAAATGGTACTAACACAGTGCTTTATCACTGGTATTGAACTTGCAACTTTTACCCATGAGACAGCCAAAATACAAGAGATTAAATGTCTAAAATTATAAATAAAGCGCCTAAGCTCTTAATCAGTCAGCATCAAGACATCTTAAAGCAGACGTCTGAGACGCCTGATATGACGGTATTAACCAAGCATTTATTCACTGCTATGTTATGGACGAATCAAGAGGGCCAGATACTTTGGGCCAACCCCCAAGCTGAGCAGTTATTCTCCGCCAGTCAGTCACGGCTCATTACTCATAATGTCCTACATTTATTGCAACCTTTTGGCGAGCCGCATCAATTAGAAGAGTCTGACAAAGAAGCAAAAAACATAGAGACAGTAAATTCAGCCCGTCCTATAGACCGTGATTTAGAACGTTCGGCGAATGATTTAATAGACAATCCTATCAAAGACAGCGTGACGGCTGGTCAGACACGAAGTAGCCAGACCTTATCCTCGACTATATCCTCAGCTAGTGATATCCATGGTGCGCTTGGGTTGCAGTTTAGCCATGCCCTAGCTTATCAACAGCCATTTATTGATCATGACCAGCACATCTATGGTCTCTCTCACAGCCTCGTGGTGGACTATAGCGTAACCCCTGTTGATATAGATGACAAAGATTATTTTTTAATTGAGATTTGGGAAAAAAATCGCCATAGCCGTATCAGTCAAGAGCAGCGGCAACAGGAGCAGCATGCTGTCGCTCGGCGCATGCTCAGATCAGTGGCTCATGAAGTCAAAAATCCACTAGCGGGTATCCGCGGCGCGGCTCAATTACTGGGAAAACAGCTCAAAAGACTCGCCATTGACGATAATAAGATTAGCACGTATGCCGATATCATTATCTCTGAGACCGACCGATTGACTCAATTAATCGGTCAAATGCTCGGCTCAAACCGTTTGGCCAATTGGCAGAGCATCAATATCCATGAGCCTTTAGAGCATGTATTAACCCTCACCCACTCTCAATACCCTGACATTGTCATTGAGCGTGATTACGACTTGTCTCTACCTGAGCTTACGGCAGATAAAGATCAATTAATTCAGGTCTTTTTGAATCTTTTGAATAATGCTTGCGAGGCTATGTTCGAGCGTGAGACTCAGTCAGGTTATATTCCCACCATCAAGATTCAGACCCGGGTGACCTTTCAACATACCATCGGCAATGTACAGCACAAGCAAGCGCTAAAGATTGACATTCAAGACAATGGTGGCGGTATCGATTCTAGCATGATTGACCAGATATTCTTGCCCCTAGTGACCGGGCGCGCAAAAGGCACTGGGTTAGGATTGGCTTTAGTCCAAGACATGATTACTCGGCACCACGGCGCCATCGATGTGGTCTCTAGTCCTGGTAGCACTACTTTTTCTATTTATTTGCCTTTTAGTCAGTCAGTGCCTAGTTAGAGTTTGATGATAGGACGTATATGACCCGCCCAATCATAGTTCTATGAGCTGTCGCCTTTCCACCCATGCAAATATAGCCACTAATATAAATATAGTCCTCAATAATCATATGAAACAGTCAAAAACGCTCCCTACCTTAGAGACTGACACAGTCTCCAAAGTTATATCAGCCAGTGACTAAAACCAACTTGTTAGATAGTTAAAAAGCACTCATCATTCAAATCATTTAGGTCCACTGACCTAGTAGTAAGGAGTTATCATGTCCACGTTAGAGTCAGATTCGCCGCAAAGTACCTTATGGTTGATTGACGATGATCCTGCCCTACGTCTGATTTTGGCAGATACTTTTAGTGATGCCGATATGGATGTGGTGTCCTTTACTCAGGCAAAAGCCGCTTGGACCCGTCTTAATGATATGTTGAGCACGGGCGATTACAGTCAATTGCCCGACGTCATTTTGACGGATATTCGCATGCCTCTAATGGATGGCTTATCCTTTAGTGATTGGGTTCACAAAAAGTTCCCTGAGCTGCCTATCATCATTATGACTGCTCATTCTGACTTGCAATCAGCGGTCGACAGCTATCAGACAGGCGCATTTGACTATTTACCCAAACCATTCGACTTAGACGACGCGGTTGCCACTATTAAAAAGGCCATTAAGCCTCGTCACCAAGCCTCTGTTATAACGGCTGCTGAAAAAGACGATAGCGATAGCATCTCATTGAACCAAGATTCTGGTGATTTAAAAAATAATGATATGGCGGCTTTGACCCAAGCTGAAGCTCGGCAGCATAAGGTTCTATCAAACTCTCCCGCCAACGTAAAGCCTAAACCAACATCAAAGACGGTGGCTCAAAGTAATGTCTCTATAGATTCAATGGCGACAAAGCACGAAGCCAAAGTAAAACCCAATAATGCTAAGTCGGCTCAGCCAACCAAAAAGGGCAATACTAATCCCAACGGTATCATCGGCCAGTCTCCCGCCATGCAGACTGTATTTCGCGCCATTGGCCGACTGTCTCACTCTCCTATTACCGTGTTAATCACTGGCGAGTCAGGAACGGGAAAGGAGTTGGTTGCCAATGCTTTACATCAACACTCCCCAAGACATAATAAGCCTTTTATTGCTCTAAACATGGCCGCTATCCCTCATGACTTGATTGAGTCAGAGCTATTTGGTCATGAAAAAGGCGCGTTTACGGGGGCGGCCACCTTGCGCCAAGGGCGATTTGAGCAGGCCAACGGGGGTACGTTATTTCTCGATGAAATCGGTGACATGCCTTTTAGCACTCAGACGCGGCTGCTGCGGGTATTGGCCAATGGTGAGTTCTATAGAGTCGGGGGTCAAAAGCCCATCAAAGTCGATGTCCGTATCATCGCTGCCACCCATCAAAACCTAGAGCATTTGGTGAAGTTGGGCAAGTTCCGGGAGGATTTATTTTATCGTCTTAATGTGATTCGCCTACCCTTGCCGCCACTACGTGAACGCCGTGAAGACATCCCGGCGTTGGTCGAGCATTTTATGCAGCGCGCGGCTAAAGAGATGGACACGGCGCAAAAGTATATTGCCCCTGACGCCCTATTTATTATGCAAGCCTTTGATTGGTCAGGCAATGTACGTCAGATTGAAAACGCTTGTCGTTGGCTTACCGTGATGGCAACAGGAGACACGGTATTGGCTGAAGATTTGCCCCCTGAGCTGACCGACTTTATCAATCAGTACCCTGCCTCAATTCCGGCACAATCACCCATCTCGGCCCCCTTGTCCTCTCCTGCCTCATTAACTAGCGAGGACTCATCAACCTACCCTGACGCTTCGTCTCAAAACACATCGACTGTGCAACCGAATCG
This sequence comes from Psychrobacter sp., assembly GCA_030540615.1. Lineage (GTDB taxonomy): Bacteria > Pseudomonadota > Gammaproteobacteria > Pseudomonadales > Moraxellaceae > Psychrobacter. The sequence goes on from JAUNVX010000067.1 coordinate 12,242, forward strand.
ACCATCGTCCCACGCCGATTATAATACAGGCAGCTCAACAGCTAATGGTAGAGATATTGAGGTAGCTCATCATCATGCCACTGTGGCTAATCCTGCCAATACTATCAATACTGCTTCATTATCTCACTTTACCGCTAGTGCTCCCCCTTCAACTAGCGAGACACCATCTACTGCCCCCTACTTAGAGCCGTGGCAACTGGCCTTGGCCAATTGGGCAAACGCTGCATTGGCTCGTGGTGAAACCGATATCTTACAAGAGGCCACCCCTGAGTTTGAGCGAATATTGCTGACAGTCGCCCTAGCTCATAGCAAAGGCCGTAAAGGTGATGCGGCCGCTTTACTCGGTTGGGGACGAAACACCCTAACACGAAAGTTAAAGCTGCTTGATATTGAGTAGACACGCCAATACTAGTTGATTGGCTTTAATGCTTTAATGCTTAATATATCTACTATATTCTTTTAACATTACCTTGGCTGCCTTATAGCCGAATATAGAAGGGACTCTGACCCATGATGGACAATGATGCGTCAACCGCGTTTTCTGCCAGAGATTTGTCGCAGTTAATCTCGGCTGTGCACTATTATAAGCAGCATATAGGGCAGCAGCACAGCCAACGCGCTAGACAAGGTTGGGATACTAGCGAACAACACACTCGATTAGAGCACCTTGACCAACTAGAAGAACAGCTTTATGCTTGCCTAGCCACTAACCAGCAATCACAACCAAAAAATATCGATAATGAGTAAAAAATTTAAAAAAAGACTTGCCACCAACCAAAAACTCTATATAATAGCCAACCACTGAGACACACTAACTCAGAGTAGTCAGTAAAGTTCGGGGCTGTGGCGGAATTGGTAGACGCACCAGATTTAGGTTCTGGCGCCGCAAGGTGTGAGAGTTCGAGTCTCTCCAGCCCCACCATTTACTAGCTAATCGTTAATTGTCTCAACCGTATATGTAGCCTGCCTTGTAGCAGGTTTTTTATTGCCTGAAATTTGGCCCGACTTAGGCTCCGTGGAACGGCCGTGGATTGAGATGGCTATTTAAATGGTGATTTATCGGTTAATGATTGCCCATAAATAAAGGCTTTGCAGCGAATTAACGCTGAAAAGCCCGATATTTTGCCCGTGGATTGAGATGGATTATATCTTTAGCGCCTGGTCCAATATCTTGATGATGTGTCCTGAGTCTTCTGGGATGAATTTGCCATAATGCTTATGGATCATGTCAGTATTTGAGTGG
>JAUNVX010000068.1:0-5205 GCA_030540615.1 Psychrobacter sp.
TGCGCATCTCTAGCTTGTGCACGAGCGACATCACGATGAAAATAATACAGTAACGACACCAGCTTATGGCTATCAAGGGTAGGCAATAGGTGACTGGCCATGGCTTGCGTGCAAATCAGCTGAGGAGTGTGGGTCACGCCAGCGTTTTTTAGCACCTGCATATCAAAGTCAATATTATGACCAATCAGATATTGAACGCTAGTCGGCAGTTTAAAGGCTGTGTGCGGCGTCTCATTCGCCACATCTTCATCACAAATATGAGAGGTGGCCATTGATCCTAAGCTAATGGCTTTGAGCGGATTAAAACGTTTGGATCGCGGCGCTTGTAATACAGTTACCTTACCATTAATAATATCGATAATGGAGTAGGCCGCTTCAGTCATATGTGGCTCAATCAGGCCTGTGGTCTCTGTGTCGAGTATGTATGTCGTCATAATGAGCCTTTAAAGCGTTAAGTATTTATGGTATTAGCTATTTAATGATGAGCTTTCAAGACGAGTCGTTCAATATCAACCATTAAGTATCGGCTTTGTTAATCACAGATTTTAATAGCCTGCTAGTAATAAACGGTTAGTATTCTTAATTAACTGATAGCTGATCGCTAAAGTAAGCTATTGTACTGATAAATCACTGTTTAGCGCCAATCAAAAAAGCAAAAATTATAACTCTTTATAAAAATGCTTCTTGTCAAAAATATTCAATGAATAATCAGTAGTTATTTAAAGTGCTGCTGGTATTTGTGCTGTTAATTATAGGTCTATTAGAGATTCACTCTTATCATATCCTAACGCTTTCTTAATTTACGCCGGTAATGTTATGACGTCCTCCCTTGCTACTCTTTACTCTTTTCGTCGTTGCCCGTATGCCATAAGGGCTCGGCTTGCTATTTTATTCGCTGAGTTGCAGGTGGAGCTGCGAGAAGTTGTGTTAAAAGACAAACCTGCTCAGATGCTAGCCATTAGCCCAAAAGGTACGGTACCAGTTTTACAGATTAGAGATGGTACCGTCATTGAGGAAAGCATGGATATCATGATATGGGCATTTGAACAGCAAGACTGCCAGAGGCTAATTGCTAGTGAGCTTGACTATAAAGATCCAGCAGAAGAATTGATTAAGCGAAACGATAAGGAGTTCAAATATTGGCTCGATCGGTATAAATATGCTGAGCGTCATACTGAAATGACGCAGGCTGAGTACCAACTACAAGGCGAAGTGTTTTTACAGCAGTTAGAGTCGCTGCTGACCAAGCATAGGTATCTATTAGGCGAGCAGCCTAGTCTAGCCGATATTGCTATCATGCCTTTTGTACGTCAATTTGCCCATGTGGATCGCAAGGTTTTTGATAAGTTGCCTTACCCGCATCTACAAGGGTGGCTGCAACGCTGGTTAGAGCATCCCATATTTATACAATCGATGACCAAGTTCCCCCCGTGGCAAGAGGGTGATGAAGCACTAGTATTTCCGTCTTTACCTTTATCACAGGATTTATTGAGACATTGAAGCCGTTTTTAATCTTATTTAATGATTAACTCCAATTAGCCATCAATTTATCCACGATTGAGTCAGGTAAAGATTATAATATGTCGGAGACTGAGCCAATATTAGTGATGCTCTATTATCGGTGGCAAATGATAGACAGCTTTTAATATTATAATCATAAGTTTACTGATAGAGGGCGTGCTAAGACGGTAAGGACAATAATATAGTCAAGCTATGAGCGACAACCACATGCTGGTTTATACTGTTTGTTGCTTGTGTTTATAACGCTTTGTAGTAGCATAGTGAGCTAAACCTCAAAATCTATTGACCCTAGGTTTGTAGTTTAAGAGCATAACTATTTAAAGAGTATAAATATTTTAACAACATAGATGTTTTAAGATTATAAGGATATCAACCAAAGAGATAAAGGGAAGCTCAAATCTGCCATTTACCCGATTATGACGGGGTAAAAATTTAAACCATTAACTGTGTATCATCTTACGACTTTCAATAAGAAGACTTTATCATGACCAACCAACGTCCGTTATACATCCCCTTTGCAGGCCCCGCTTTACTAGAAACGCCTTTGTTAAATAAGGGCAGTGCCTTTTCATCAGAGGAGCGTGATAGCTTCAATTTAACCGGCCTATTGCCGCACACTATTGAGACGATTGAAGAGCAATCATTACGCGCTTATCATCAGCTGTGCTCGTTCACTAGTGACATGGACAAGCATATTTACCTACGTAATATTCAAGACACCAACGAGACCTTATTTCATCATTTGGTCGAGCAGTATATTGAAGAGATTATGCCGCTCATATATACCCCAACGGTAGGTCAGGCGTGTGAGAAATTCTCACAAATCTATCGCCGAAAACGTGGGTTGTTTATCTCTTATCCTGAGCGTCATAAAATCGATGACATGCTGCAAAATGCCACCAAACAAAAAGTAAAAGTAATCGTTGTGACCGATGGTGAGCGCATCTTGGGCTTAGGGGACCAAGGTATTGGGGGCATGGGAATCCCAATTGGTAAATTATCTTTATATACCGCTTGTGGCGGCATTAGCCCAGCGTATTGCTTGCCTATTTTGTTGGATGTCGGCACCAATAATAAGCAGCTGCTTGATGACCCTATGTATATGGGCTGGAGAAATCCGAGAATCTCTGGTGATGAGTATAATGAATTTGTGGATTTATTCATTCAAGCGGTCAAACGTCGCTGGCCTGAAGTGCTGCTCCAGTTTGAAGATTTCGCGCAAGAAAACGCCACGCCACTGTTGAATAGGTACCGTGATCAGTTATGTTGCTTTAACGATGATATCCAAGGGACTGCTGCTGTCTCTGTCGGAACCTTGATTGGTGCTTGTTTGAATAAGGGGCAAAAGCTGAGTCAACAAAACATAGCGTTTCTGGGAGCAGGCTCAGCAGGCTGCGGCATTGCAGAGCATATTGTTCGCCAGATGCAGCGTGAAGGGTTGACAGAAGAGCAGGCCCGCAAAAAAGTGTTTATGGTGGACCGCTACGGCCTCCTAACTGACAGCATGACGGAGCTACAAAAGTTCCAAGAGCCCTTAGTTCAAAAAGAGTCAGATATTAAGCATTGGGACAAGAGTCAGAAATTGGGCTTATTACAAGTGATTAAACAAGGAAAAGTCACCGTATTATTTGGCGTAAGTGGTCAAAAAGGATTATTTACTCAAGAAATTATTGAAGCTTTATGCGCCAATACTGAGCATCCTATTGTTTTACCACTTTCTAACCCAACCTCTCGTGTTGAAGCCACGCCGCAAGATGTGACCAATTGGAGCAAAGGCAAGGCAATCATCGCTACAGGGAGTCCATTTCCTAATACCATCTATGAGGGTCAGACCTTTGAGGTATCTCAGTGCAATAACAGCTATATATTCCCTGGTATTGGCCTAGGCGTTTTGGCAGCGCGGGCTCGCGGTATTAGCGATAATATGTTGACCGCTGCAAGCCAAGCACTTGCTGATATATCAGGTGACTATGAAAAGGCCCCTGGTGCTATATTACCGCCTATTAAGGTTATTAGAGAAATTAGTAAAAAGATAGCTCATGCCGTGGCCCTGCAAGCCATTGAAGACGGGCTAGCCTTGCCGGTAACCAAAGAGAATTTAGAGCGCCGATTAGAAACTAACTTTTGGCTTCCTAGATATCGAACCTATCGCCGAACTTCTTTTTAACTGTCGCCTTGAAAAAGTAGCCTTTAAAAAGCAGCCAGCAAAAACAGGTTAAAACTAGCCAGTAAAAGTATCATATAAATAAGCCAGATATTACAACAAGTAGTATTTGGCTTTAGAAATAGGCTAACCGCATTATTTTTATCAAAAAAATGATGAAACAAATAATGTATTTAGTAAGAATTTAATTGATAATTATTAGTATTTACCATTCGTCGGATTGATATTTTCGAGGGTATATTGGCTGATATAGTTAAATCAGATAGGCGGCCAATATGACAAAAGATATTATCTAACAATCAGATGAAGAGGATGGATACAATGCTGAAAAAAACGAGTTTGTTATTAGTAACCACAATAGCCACATTGGGATTTTCTGCTATTTCTAATGCTGCTATCACTAAATATGGCGTGACAGTATCAGAATGCGATTTTGACTATGAAAATGAAAAGTTTTGCACAGACGGCCGTTTAAAAAGTTACGCTAAGGTTTTGAAAAATCGTAAACCCAATTTTGATGGCAATAAAATTATTTATATGTTTGAAACAAATGAGTCAGGTTATACGGGGAAAACACCTTATCGTCTGGTTGTAATCGATACCAAAACGAAAATGGTATATCCTTTTGGATATGCACTGTCTGATGCGACCGACTATAACGGTAAGCCTATCGCCGTCAATAAAAAGGGTGAAACTATAAATTTTGATTTCAATGTCAATTCTAACCGGTTTTGTTTCTCTGGCAATATTGATGCCTATAGAATGTCTCAAAGTTATGAGCAGGGTAAGCCTTTCTGTTTTAAATATGATGCTGCTGAACACGGATTAGTCAGAGAATTTTAAAGTAAACCCTCAAAATCCAACTAGCTGCCTATCCACCTAGTTAACTTCAAGAATACAAGAAACCTCTTAGAGTTACGATTAACATAACTTTAAGAGGTTTTTTATGTCTAAACTTTAAATTAATAATTAGTTAATAGCTGAACTTTTATAAAACACGCAAGTATCAACTTTTTATCTCACAACAGATAAGAATTAAAGATTTTAGGATAAACTGTTCTATCAACTTCTGTGAGAGCGCAGATATAGTTAATATGACGTTCAATATAAAAAGTGCGCCCACCAAGACTCGAACTTGGATCGGTCACTTAGGAGGCAACTGCTCTATCCTGTTGAGCTATAGGCGCATAAGGGAGGGAGATGACGGGATGAAAATCGTCATGTTAAGACGTCAATACGTTGTTCGTTACTTCTTTAGATTTGCTTATATTGACTATTTGTAAATGGCTAATGCTTAAGCAGTTAGTCAATTTAGCTGCGCTATTGTAAGAAAATCCTCTCTATAAAGCAAATCAATCCAAAGTTTTTTCTATCAGCTCATTAGGGGTATCGGCAGGAGGATTGCCTTTAGGGTTAAACATATCATCGACACTGTTCTTATAGCCATCGATATTATCATAGCCAAATTGAACAAAGATATCTTGCCCCACACTAGACAATATAAAGTTGCGTAAACTGGT
>JAUNVX010000068.1:5305-11103 GCA_030540615.1 Psychrobacter sp.
CTCTTTTAGCAAATTAGGTGGTATGGGCTGACTAAATAACAACAAGTCTGACTGAGCCATATCGCAGCCTTTGATTAGCCCTTGACGGCTCAGCATCTGCGAGTGCTTTAGATAAACCACTTGAGCATCCAAATTGGGATATCGACGTTCAAAATTGACCAACACCACATTAAGCGGCGCTCTTAACTCGTCATCGGCGCAAATAGTGATTTGAGTGCCGGCGTTGTCTGCATTTGGTGTCTGGTTGGTATTCACCCCATCACCAATCACATTGCCAAGGGTACTATCGTTGGCTTCACTTGCTACTGGAGCAATCAAATCTTGAGGGCTGGCGGGAATGGGCAAAGGATTTATATTTTTTATATTGTGTTGCCAAAGCCAAGTTAGAACGGCCATTAACAAAGTCACTGTTAATAAAATTAGGCCAATAAGTATAGATTTTAATTTATTCATAAAGTCGGTCTTAAAAAGATAAAAATCGCATGGCTATTATCAGTAGCAATCGCAATTAAGTACGATTAATTCATACTAAGAAATTAAGTCAGGTCTATTCGCAGTGAACTGCTTTAAGGAGTATTTAGGACCTCATCCACCAACTCTGCTAACATATCATCAAAGATATTGCCACTAGAGGAGCGAGCAGGCTTTGAGGGGCTAACTTGAGTATCATTAGGCTTAGAGTTGGCATTATTGGCTGAGCTTGCAGTGCTTGAGAGTGGTTGGTTGACTGTAGCGGATGATACCTTTTCTTTGGCTTCAACACTATGGGCCGCTAGAGGAGAGTCGCCTTTGATAATGATATCTTTTAACCAATCAAAGCCATGAGTCAGCCACCAGTCTTCAAATTTGGGAAAACTAATGCCATGCAAGTTTTTGGGCAAATCTAAAGTACGAAGCTTAGTGGCCAAGTCAAAATCATCTATATATTGGCGTTGGCTCAGATAGAGCGCGCTAACATCGCCGCGATAAGGCTGCCGGCGCCACCACGAAGCATCATCGAGCTTCATTCGCGTCAACTGCCAAAGCTCTCCGCCATGATAAATCACATAACAGCGACGTTCGGGATGAACAAAAACGGCATCAATAGGACGCAAGGGCATAGTGGCTATCGACCTCAATCAAATAAAGTTATGTCATAAGGATAAAATAATATCAAATCACTTAAATGGCTAACGATATAAAGCTGGCAGCGATATGATGCAGCATTGAATCATACCAATAATGATATTATCAATCCTATAATAGCACGACTTTACTCAATCAGCAGTGAATTGCCTGATTGGCAACCACTCACGACATCAGCTGTCGTATAGGTGAGGGAGTTATTGATTGATGCCTAGCAATTACGGCACAATCATGGCACTCTAAATCTTTGATAAACCGCTCTATTATTGTAGCAAGTGCCTGCTTAAGTGGGCTATTTTATAATCCATAATTAACTTCGGCATGCCTTTATGTTCACCATTATTCAGTCGCATCGTACTGAGCGCTTGGTCGCTGAGTTACTTAGAGCTTATCAGTCCAAAGACCAGCCTATTTTTGAAGAGTTTGTGGTCATTGTGCCATCGATGGTACTGGGCGATTGGCTGGATAAGATGATAGCCAGTCAAGCTGGTATTAGCACTTTAGTCACCACCAAATTTTGGGGTCAATATCAGTGGGCGCTGATGCAGGAAGTGCTATCAGCGCATAATGCTTGGCTCAGTGAGCAAAGCCCAAACGCACCATTATTAAATGTCCCAGAAGTGGCGGTGCTATCGACCACAGTCATGCAGTGGCGGCTATTTGGTTATTTAACCCTTTATCGTCAAACTATTATGGAAGATGCTGCTCATCCATTGCACCCCCTACTAGAGTCGCTTTTAGGGACAGACAGTGATCAAGTACAGCAAGAGACGCGCCTTTGGCAGTTGTCGACAGATTTGGCACGAGTGTTTAATCGCTATTTGACCCACCGCGATAATTGGCTCAATCAATGGTCAAATAATACGAGCCTTGATGTTGAGGCCATGATTAAAGAAAAGGATGCGTTAAGTGAGCGCTTTGACCAGTTTGCTACAGACACGCCGCCATGGTTGACTGAACATTATATTGAGCTCGAAGCTGCGCAGCGTCACCTTTGGTACCATCTATTTGCTGGCGTTCACCAACACCGAGTCGCTATTGAACAGCTGTTTTGGCAAGCATTAGAAGCCAACCCAGCCAATGAGCGCTCCAAATTACCCAAAAATCTGCGGATTTTTACCATTCAGCAGTTGCCACAAAATGAGCTAGACTTTTTGCAGCATTTGTCTCGCTACATGAACATTACTTTGCTGCACTACAACCCATCCAAACTATTTTGGGCGGATATCGTTGACAAGGTTTGGCTACAACGGCAAAAAATTATCAATCCTGACAGTGTGTTCCTCCGCGACCATGGTCATGCGCTGCTGTCACGACTGGGCAAGCAGTCGCGAGAGACTTTTGCTATGTTAGCTGGTCTCTCAGGCAACGAGTTTCATGAAGATATTATCATTGATTGGCAAGACAGATTCACAGAAGACGACGAGCATGACTCTTTTAGCTTGTCCCATTCTGCTGATAGTATCGATTATAATTGGGGCTATGATCAAACCAACGATACCTTGCTTTCCAGATTGCAACACGACGTTCTAATGCTCGATGAATCAGGCACGCAGCAAGCGGCCGCAGCACGAGTCAGCCAAGCCCTCGGTGAGCAATTACAGATAAGCTTTGATGACGTTGATAGTGCGTCTATTGAGGAGATGGACAATCAACAGTGGCACTCAGATGAGATGCTGCAGCAAAAGCGCTTTATCAAGCACCGTGAATGGCAAGTCTCCGACCAAGATAATAGCCTAAGCATCCACGCCTGTCATAGCTTGCAGCGTCAGCTTGAAATCTTGCGCGGGATGATTGGGCGCTGGCTTAATGAGCCATTAACTAGCGAAAAATCCCTACCAAAGCGTCATCTTTCAGATATTGTGGTGCTGCTCCCAGACGTTGATCGCCATCATGCCTTGATTAATTCAGTGTTTGTCGATGGCAAGGGACAAGATGGGCTTACATTACCGGCTAAGGTGACGGGGGTAGTGGACACTTCTATCCGCCAGCTTTGGGAAGCTATCAGCGGATTTTACCGCTTGCTTGGTAGCGAGAATGCCCGCTTTGAAGCCCCTGAAGTGCTGGATTGGCTTATGTTACCACCGCTGTATGAGAGCTTTGGTCTGACTCATGAGCAGATGAGCCGTGGCTGCAACCTACTGATTGAAGCAGGGTTTGTGCGGGGCTTTGATGAGCGTCATTTGCAGCAAAGTCTTGATACGCATGATTATGATTACCGATTTAGCTTTGCTCATGCGTTAGACAAATTAACCTTAGGGCTGATTATGCCTGAGGCTAAGGTAAACGCCAGTCTCTATCCCTTGACATGGCCCGAGGGGTCGCTACCTGAAAAGAGCTTGCCACTAGCGGGTATTGGTTTAGGCGATGCGCCGCTCATAGAGGCATTGTGCCGTATTTATCAGGGCCTAGAGGCGCGTCGTGACGACCATCAGCAGCGCTTGCAAGCGGAGGACTGGCTCAAGCAAATTGAGTCGCAAGTGATTCACACTTATTTTGCTGCGGTGGACCAGACCCGAAGCATGCGCGCTATCTATCAGGCAATGAATGGGTTTAAGTCAAGCTTACGCGCTAACCGGCACTATCAACAATATGGCTCACAAACTTCGGCTAACAATGAGGCGGCTAATCAGGACCTTAGTGACCAAACTGCTGATAACCAAACCACCGGTAACCAAGCTACTAGCAAGCAACCCTTAGATGCTCATGAGCTGGAGCAGCGACTTAGCAAAGTGGAGAAACTACCGCTTAAGCTTAGCTTTATGCTCGACAGTATCGAAGATGAGCTTGAGAGTCAGCAGGTCAGTGCTGAGCCTACCGGGGTAATCACTTTTGGCCGTTTCGGGGCGCTGCGAAACGTCCCCTTTGGGCTGGTTGTGATGCTCAATATGAATATCTCTGAATTCCCCAATCGCGACCGTGATAACCGCTATGACTTGATGAAAGCTGGACTAGCTCAACGTGGTGATCGCTTTAGTGAAGACGATGACAATGGGGCGTTTTTAGATGCCTTATTGTGTGCGAGGTCAGCTTGTTGGATTTTTTATAACGGTCAAAGTCTCAATGATACCCATGAACATCTGCCAGCGAATCCGGTCAGTGAGCTATTGCAGTTTTTACAAGGCGAGGTCAAGTGGCAATGGCAACCCGTCAATGGCTTGGAAGAAGGAGCAGATGCGGCCACCACAGAAAAAGTTCAACGCTATTTACCGAATTTGGTAGAGCGCTGGCTAGTGACCCATCATCCTGCTCTGCCTTTTTCGCGTGATTTGTTTGAAAGGGATGTTGGCTTATTAGAAGATGAGGTGACTGATAAAACATCTTTTGAGAGTCATGACGGTACAAGTCCTAAGCATAATAATAGCAATAAGCATGGTAATGGTCAAGACCATACTAGCAGCGACAATCAGGAAAACGACAGTTGGCGCAAACCGCTTGATCAAGCCATGCAACGCGTCAAGTACGAACAGCGCTTGCAGTACCCCCCCGCTGAGGTCTGGCAGTCAGTCTTTGCTGAGCTGAATAAGCGTGATACTCATATTGAGCAGGGCTCAAATCAAGACAATGAAACTACTACGCGTTTAAAGTTACTCGTTCCTAGTGAAGAGCGGCCAAACAGACAACAAACTGTGACACTACCTACCTTGGCGCAATATAAGCTCATGGCCAAAATGTTGAGCAGCCCCTTGCTAAGTGACAAGATAAGCCAGCCAAAGTCCACAGAGCTTAGCAAAAAAGAGTTAAGAGACTTCGCTGAACTAATTGGTATTGAAAGTCTATCAGAGGTCGAGCTATCAGAAAGCTTACGTCAAGATATCTTTGCTATTGAGCAAATTGATATTCAATCCTTGGTGTTTCAAGTGCGTCATCCGGCCAAGCAGTTTTTGCGTGAGCAGCAGGTGTTCATCGCCAAAGGTGAAGAGATGCTGTCCAGACAAGAGCCTTTGTCGCTGGATGGTTTGACTCGATATCAAATCCATGACCAGTTACTAAAGCAGCTGCATATTGCAAAACCCACCCCAAACCTAAACCTTGCAGACGATTTTGGCCCGTCTGCCAACAGTGCGCTTAAAGATAACGACTCTCTTAAAGGCAATAGTAATGCCAAAGCTTTTGATGATATTCAAGCTTTGTTGTATCAGGATGTTATGCCCGCTGGAGTCGCTCGCCATACTACCCTAAGTCATCAGTTGGCATTGATGCAAAGTCAGTGTGAGGACTTTAAAGCCCAACTCAAAGCACAACATATCGATATTGATGGTTCTACCAGTGATTCTACCGAAAAAACTTACGATGATAATGAGCCAATCTCTCAGGCCTTAGGGCTATTGACGCCCGTCCAAGAAGTTACTGTAGAAGTCAATTTGGATGAAGTGTTTGAGTCGTTATTGGCTCAGTCATTTACCAGTGCCAATCATGAGTCAGCTGTGGTCCCTGTTGGTAATGCCAAGTCTACTGATAAATCCAATACTACCGCTATCGCTTTAGAGGTGATAAAAGACTGGTTACCTGAACAGATTAAGCTTAAAGGAGCAGTGCCTTATGTCACCAAGCCTTCGGATGACGCTAAGATGAGTCATTGCAAAGTCTGGCTAAACATCTTACCAAATTCTGCAAGAGCGGAGCATCTATTACGCTTTTGGTTGTCACATTTGTATTGGCAGGTCTCAAGG
>JAUNVX010000068.1:11203-13480 GCA_030540615.1 Psychrobacter sp.
GATAAAGACACGAATGAAGTAAAGCCCTATTATCCCAAGCGCAATGATTTTAGCGATTGGCTTGCACCAGCTCATCACGTGGATACGGTATATGAGACTTGCTCGCAGCATGCCATCTGGCAATATGTGCTTCAGGGCCAAGATGGGTTTGCATCATTAGCCAATGCTTTAAAGACCTTGGCTGTGCCCATGTATCAACCTATGTTTCAGGCTTTAAAAACGCTAGAAAATTAGCAAGTACTAGCCGCTGTAGCCAAGCTTGATAAGGAACGCGTTCTAATATAAACCCCAATAACTCAAATAATGATAGGGCCCTATGACTCAACTTGATTGTCAGTCTCGTAATGAAGCCTCTACAAGTCCAGAGCCATCTCAAACGGCCACTATGACTTTGGAGGTGCAAAATGATGTGCCTGCCGTTTGTATACCATTAACGGGTGAGCATCTGATTGAGGCCTCGGCTGGTACAGGGAAGACTTGGACACTGACGGGTATTTTGCTGCGCTTACTGATTGAAGCCAAACGTCCCCCTGAGCAAATCATTGCTACCACCTTTACGCGGGCGGCGGCGGCAGAGATGCGTCAGCGAGTGCATGACCGATTGATTGATTTTTATCAAGTGCTTCAATGGGTAAGTAATCTACAAGACAACCCTGATTTTCAAGAAGCGCTATATCCCAAAGAGTTACAAATTCTACCAGATGATAATGAAAATACTGAGAAACGCACTGCTAGTCAAAAGGCCAGTCATAATAACACTAGGACTAAAACAAAAACCGATAAAAAATCTAAACTGCTAGACCCTAAAGCGCGCGCCGAGCTGATTGAAAAGCGTCAAAACTGGTTGAAAGAGCAAGCCAAGCTGGCAGGAATGAGCGAAAAAGCAGATGATCCAATCAATCTACATTTGGTAGGGTTTTTGCTGGACCATATAGCCACTTATCCACTGGCTGATGCTATCCGGCGTACGGAACTGATTTTGACAACTTTAGACAAGCTGTTCGTTGGTACTTTGGACAGCTTGGCGCAAAAATGGTTAGCTGAATATAGCGCTGAGACCGGCTATCAAAAGGGTATGGGCATCACGGATGATGTGCAAGTGGTCACAGATGCCATCATTCATGATGAGCTGCGCCGCTTTCAAAGCCAGCTGTATTTTAACCAACCAAAAATCTATCAATTGCTACAACAGCAAGATAAGCTGACCACGATTGACGATCATCGAGGCGCGGTCAAGAAAGCGCTGACTTTTATCTCTGCACCTATTGATGAGGTCAATGTTGGTAATCCATTCGACTTCATTGAATTAGAAGCTTTGTTAGATGAATTTAAAGCTCTAGACTTACAAGATGTTGAGCCTTATTTTGATAGTGATTATAGAAGCAATAAAGGAATTAGCGCTGGTACGACTCTAGGTAAAAAATTGGATTTGATACCCGAAATACAATTAGCTGTACAACAATATGGAAGCAATTTTCTTGAAAACTTAAGCAATGAAAATATGGGCTTATATGATGCCATTAAAAAATTATTTCCTAATGCGGAAGGCAAAACCACAGGATTTAAAACAAAAAACGAAGAGAATTATGAAGAATTTATAAATCTCCCCACTATCAAAGTATTAAAAGCCATTCATGATCAAACCGATGCATTAGACAATTATCTAAACAATATCATTACTAATCTGAATCGCAATATCGCCATCAGCGTTCGAGACAAGCTGGCGAGCAGGTTAGAAGAGCGCAATGAGACGACCTTTACCTTACAAATGGTGCGTCTAAATCAAGCGCTATCAGGCAGGCAAGGTCAAAAGCTAGCGCGCTATATTCGCCATCATTACCCCGTGGCATTAATTGATGAGTCGCAAGATATCAATGGCGAACAAGCGCAAATGATTGAACGCATTTATCTATCGAGCCAAGCCACTCATAACCCGACCCATGAGCAGCTTTTAAGCGGTGTTAATCCTAGCGCGAGTGGTACCGCAACTGATAGCAGCCGTAACGAGAAAAAGATAAACACTTTCTTATTATTGGTCGGAGACCCCAAACAAGCCATCTATGGCTTTCGCGGCGGTGATGTGGCCAATTACAACTATATGAAAGCCAAGTTCGGCGATAGCATTATGACCCTTAATTTAAATCGCCGTTCTAATGCTCAGCTTATTGATGCGCTCAACCATTGGTTTGGTTGTCCTGAGCCTCTTATTGATATAGGGGAAGCTGATAACCATTTTGAATTGACGGCAGAAAACAAAAATAGCCTAAGCAAATTTAA
>JAUNVX010000069.1:0-9141 GCA_030540615.1 Psychrobacter sp.
ATCAAAATCGCGCTGATAGTCACCTATTGGTAAGCTTATCTTATGATAGTTGTCACACGATTAAATGCTAATGATACTGGCTCAACAACTAGGCCAGAACCACAATGTTAGCCCCCACCATGCTAGAGAACACAAAATATTATGAGCTAACTGAGTGCTGTTGGTGCGCTATTGCTCAATTAATACCTCCTAATCCGCAAGGTAATCCTTATTTATCGTCTGATAATAATACTTTGGCCCTTCAACGATTAGGGGTTCGCCAGTTATGTGGCGAATTATTATCGCACTTAAAGATTCAAGATGAGTTAGATGACTCAAAGTATCCTTACCGGCTTAATCGCTCAGGCTATTATGTCTGTTTCAGTCACTCTAAAGACTATGTAGCCGTTATATTACATTCGCAGCATCCTGTTGCTATTGATCTCGAGATGGTTGACGTCAGCTTGGCCGTCGCTGCTCGCTTTTATCATGAAGATGACCTATTGCAGCTGCAGCAAATAGCGCCTAAACAACAAGCTAATGTTTGCCGACTGCTTTGGCAGCTAAAAGAGTGTGTGGTAAAAATACAGCAAACTCTATTGATTCCTACTTTAGGGCAAAATCATGCTACTTATGTGACATCATTCGCCCAATTGCTTGCTCTTAATAGTCTGAGTCATCTTAGATCTGCCAGTAATCTGAATAATGATATTACGCTTAGTAGCGACCGAGACCCTAACTGTGACTCTTACCAAGACTTCACTCAACTAAATCAGCTGATGACTTTGAACGCTATGGACTATCACTTGGCTGTCTTACAAAATCCTAATGTGATAGTCATTTATTAGCCAAAAGATTGTTTTATTTATTAGCAAAAAAAAACGACCTCGAGAGGTCGTTTTTTATGGAGTACTACTAGACTAACAATGTAAATTAGAAGCGGTAAGTAGCACCAACTTTAACGATTGGGTACCAAACTGAATCGTTGTCATTAAGTTTATTCTCAGCTGCTTTTTCAAAATCACTGTTAGTAGCAGCTACAGGTGCGCCATCTTTAGAAGCGCTAACCACACCTAGGCCCTTAGTAACATTGACGTCAGCTTTAACGTCACCCATGTATGCAGCACCGGCTTCAGCGAATACGCCCCACTTGTCAGTGATGTTAGGACGGAAACCAATAGTTGCGAATGGTGCTAGCTTGTTTTTGTTCTCGACTTTGGCTTTGATAGTAGAGCCGTCAGCGATATTGTATTGAACCCCATCGATGCTCACAGGAGACATATTGCCAGAGCTATCTTTAGCAGTTAACTCAGTTTCAATATTATTATCAGGAACGATAACGCCAGCACCAACGGTGAACCAGTTTTTCATAGGACGCATTTGAACACCTAAGTACGGGTTGCTCATTTTAACGTCATATTTGTAGTCACCTTTGAAATTCTCGTAACCGTCACCTAAAGCTTTTTCCCAGTTAATCCAAGAATCATTAGAGTTAAGCTTTCCATCACCATCAAAGTTCGCGCCAGACCAACCAGCTTGAAGCTCAGTTGACTCGTTCAAACCCCAACCGATGTTAGCACCATAACCTAAAGTACCGATTTCAGCACTAACTGCTGCTGGATGAGTAACGGTATCAAAGAGTGTACGAGTAGTACCAACGATAGCACCCGTAGTATTACGAACAACACCTGCATCAGGGTTGTATTCGTAAGCTGGTACCGCTTGATAAGTAGTAACGGTATTGTCATTAGTATCTACAACAACCACTGGCTCAGCAGCCATAGCAGCAGTAGAAGCAACAACAGCAGCGGCAACAGCAGAAAGTTTGAATAATTTCATGTGAATCTCCTAAAAGTAATAGTAGCCCTAAAGTGATGAAATATTTTGATACATTCAATCATCTTGTTGAGCAGATTAAAACAATTTTTGGCGTAAAAGTCACCCCTAATGTTTAACTATTTATTTGCCATTATGTAACCTTTACAGCTATCTTGTAATAAATGCTAGTTAACTGCTGCCTATGTTACCTCATGTTACATGATGAGCTATTTCTATAGAGGCAAGGCAATTAACATTTATCAATAAGCTGTTTTCTCTTGCTATTATATCAAGTTAAAGCTTCCAACTTACAGACTCGGTAGAGCTATTTGTGACTGGCGAATTTATACTTTTATGGTCGAAGCATAGGTGAAATATCTTTTATGTGTTATCTCAAGCGTATTAAGTAACATAAAGTCACAATCTCGTTAGATTGCCTTAGCTTTAAAACTGCACTATTCTATGACTAATAACCAGCTACTGATAACCTGTAAACGACACCTGATAGCCATTGATTATCCTTGGTAGACAACTATCCATTTTGAGTCCCTAACATGCCTAAAGTCTCTTCAATTACCCGTGTTTTGCAAATTATAGAGGCGGTTTCCTACGCTCCTACGCCGATGACGCCACTTGAGCTCGCCCAGCAGCTTGATATTCCTAAGCCCACTATCCATCGTTTAATCCAACAGCTGGTGGATGAAGGCTTTGTGGCGGTTGATATAAGTGGTGGAATCATCGCTGGCAAACGTGTGCGTAATTTGAGTGTTGAGCTATGGCAACAACGTCAATTCTCAAGTGAGCGCCAAGTGATTTTGCAGCAGCTCGTGCGTGATGTAAAAGAGACTTGTGGTATCGGTGTGCCTCATAATATGGATATTGTGTATAGCAACCGCGCTCAGACTGAATTGCCCCTACAGATTTATTTGCCAGTAGGTGCCAAATCCCCCATGTGGTGTACCGCCACTGGCAAGCTTTATTTGAGCCAATTGTCTCCACGCAGCCGCGATAAAATGCTCAACAACCTACCTTTAGATAAATTTACCAAGAATACCATCGTTGATATTGCCGCTTTAAATGCTGAGCTTGATAAAACGGCACTGACAGGTATCAGTACGGATAATGAAGAGTTTATTTCAGAGATGGTGGCTGTTGCCGTGCCGATTGTCGATAAGAAGAATCGTTATCTGGCCTCTTTATATGTCCATGGGCCTACAGTTCGAGTATCCTTGGAGGATTTATTAGGTATGGTACCTCGCTTAAGAGAAGCAGCAGAAGATATCCAAGAGCTGGTCTATGAGCTGCAAAAATAAGCCACGTAAACTATCCTGATTTCCCTTGTCTAACCTTCAAGCTATCCTTTAGGTTATCCTTCTAGCTAATTTATCTAGTTATCTTAGAACAGCTTCGATAGACTCATGAACCAAAGGAGATAACTGCGCCAGCCCCATCCCAAGCCCCGCACCAACTGCCACATCAGTAGGATAATGAAGACCCAATACCATCCTTGATAATGCCACGAGTAACGCAAAGGGCACCATAACCCATAAGAGCGCAGGATAATAGCTGCCTAATACACAAGTATATAGCACCGCTTGAAGCGTATGACCAGAGGGGAAACTAAAAACATCTAGGGGACGCTCACCCATGATAATCACTTGATGCACTTGGTAAGGTCTTGGCCGGACCGTTTTGACCTTGAGCATCTTATATAGGGCCACTCCTAATAAACTGGTAATCACTACCGTCAACAGCGGCAACCATAGTAACGAGCTTGCACTGCCGGACATAAGCTCAATGGCCAAAGCCGCTATGACCATCGCTCCCCAAAACCAACCATCGCCCAATCGGCTCACCGTTTTAAAAAATGCGGCGATATTTGCATCATTAGAATAACGGTTAATGTGAATACATAAGGAAGTGTCCCAGCTTAGCAGCTGATAAGTGGGAGCAGCCAAGGCTGGATAGCCGTTTAAATAATTTAAAAAGGGATGGTCTTCAGAAGGGCTAGCAGATTTAGTTGCCAAAGTGGTTGGCACCTTAGCGGCCGATGAAATGCTACTTGGCAAAGGCGATAAATGAGGCAAGAGCTCGGAGTTACGGTGAGTGAATTGATTATCTTGAGACTCAAGCCCAACAGATAGGTCAGACTGATGCTCTGCGGCCCCATCCCTGTTTCTATCTATGTCACTATTCACATGATTATAAAGGCTACTATCATTGCTAATAGCATCACCATGGCTTTTATTCTTTTTCACTGTGGTCATCATAATATCAAGATTCGGCCCCTCATGAGTAGCCGGCTTATCTTGATGCTTTGATTGCTTATGAAGTGGCTGATTTGGCGATATCGAGGGTAATCCTTGCTTTAATCCTTTCATGGCGCATATTCCCTATTGGCAATTGACTGGTCAGCGATGTTGTTTTTGCAGCATTTTGTATGTTAGCGCTGTCTTTATGACGCTCCTTTTCACCTATGTGTTCCCTACTCTTTTCTTGGGTAATATTTGCGTTGGTCATTATTGCTTGGCTACCTGTGTCATGAGATAAACCGTTTTGACTATTATCAGTATGACTATCACAAGAAAGCTTAGTAAGATTAGTCTTGGTAGCGTCTTTATCGTCCATAACCAGACTCTGTCGGGATTGAGTAATGGTTTGATGACACCCTTGAGGCTCCGTAATTATCGACGTTTCCTCACAACCAATAGCCTCAATGAACATCGTCAGCATTTGCCGAGCAGGTTGGGCCCATGACATGCCTTTTACAGTTTGCCGAGCTTGATTGCCCAGTTGCTTAAGCTGCTGAGCTTTTGGCAAATCCGCTACCATAGCGATGAAACCTTTAATGTTGCCAGTATTGACTAACGCCCCATTACCTGCATCTACGAGTAAGCCCGCTGCTGCATCATCAAACGCATAGACAGGAAGGCCACTGGCCATCGCTTCTGTCACGACATTACCAAAGGTCTCCACTTGGCTAGCAAAGACAAAGGCATCTGCGCTTGCATAGTGAACTGCCAAATCCTCTTTCATCTTAGCGCCCACAAATAGGATATCGTCGTTGCCCTTGGCCATCGCCTCAAGCCGCGCTCTATCGGGGCCATCACCTACGATGACGAGCTTAGTGGCTCGATGAAGCTGCTGCATCTGCAGGGCTTGATAACCACTGATGACCACATCGACCCCTTTTTCTGGCGAAAGCCGGCTAACCATCATCAGTACGGTATGCTGTTGCCCTGCGCCCCAAGCTTGTCGAAGCTCTTCTGAGCGCTTATCTGGGTTAAACCGCTCTATATCCACCCCTCTACCGACCTGCTTTAAGCGCTTAAACCCCAAAGCTGCTAAGTCCTTTTGGGTCTTTTGACTGGGAACGCAGGTGGCATCTGACCAATTATGAAAGCGCTTGAAATAAGCTATCAAGGGCGCAGCAATGGCCCCAAAGCCAAAATGCTTGCTAAAGTCATGAAACTGGGTGTGATAGCCTGTCGTGACTGGAAGATGACAACGTTTGGCAGCGACAAGAGCCGCTAAACCTAAGGGGCCTTCTGTGGCAATATGGATGATATCAGGCTGAAGTTGGGTCAAATAATGCTTGATACTATGATAAGCGGGCATGCCAAATTGCAAGTCAGGATAGCGCGGAATAGGAACGCCTTTGACCATCAACTCACTTGATATTATAGTAGTAGCTAACGTTGTACTCTTTTGCTCTGCCTGCTTAGGCCGGATAAGATGAATAGCATGTCCCAACATCGTCAACTGCTGCATGATTTGAAACAGGCTTAATGACACCCCATTAACATCAGGTACCCACGTTTCGGTGACCAAAACAACAGTCAATGCTCGCTGCTTAACAGGATTTAATTTACCTTCATCTACTTGAGGCTGCTTATTAATAGAGGCTGGCTGCTCAAGGTTAAAGGAGTGATTGGGGTGACTGTCTTGAGCCAAGTCCTTTTTTAAGAGAGTCATGTCGGGGCGATAAGTGGCAGTATTCATGCGGTCCTTCCCTTACAGTGGTCTTATTACTATCATCTAGCTAAGTTATTTATTGCGTATTCTCACACTAACAATGCAAGTTGACAGTTTCATGGCAGATTTATCGCAGTTTCATGACATTGTGGGACTTTTGATAATGCTTTGGCATTGATTTTACCGATGTTTTTAAGCTCATCTCCACTGTTATGCCCTATGTGACGGGCATTGATAAGCGAATAGCTACCCTAATCTGCCATTGACATAAGCCTACTCAATCATGACAAAACTGCTAAGCCATTGCCTAGGCTAAGCTATTAAAATCTAAGTTAAGCTATGAAAACAAAGCCCCTATCATTAATCTCTTTATCTTTTTCTTACAATAATGCCTAAACCATCAATAGTGATAATTAGTCGTCTTTAGCTTGTGCTGATTTCGATATCAATGTTCGATATAAAGGTCTTATATAAAGGTTAATCCATGAACAGCAGTCAACAGAACCAGCAAATTGTTTTAGCCGAGCATCCCTCAGGCGTTCCTACTCTAGACACCTTCAACATTGAAGATATTGCCATGCCTACTATGCAAGCAGACGATGAGGTAGACAAGGTCATCATCAAAAGCCTGTATGTCTCGGTGGACCCAGGAATGCGCGGCTTTATGGATAAGGGCCATGACGATGCCGCTGGCAATAAGTTTCAGCTAAATCAACCTATCACTAGCCGGAGTGTCGCGCAGGTTATTGACAGTCAAGATGCCAAATTTAAGGCAGGTGATATCGTCCATGGCCGCTTTGCTTGGCAACGATATCAAAGTGTTAGTAGCAAGGATATTGAAAAGGTTGATGCTACTCTAGCCCCCATCTCTACGGCGGTCAGTATGCTAGGCGTGCCCGGATTGGCCGCATATTTTGGTCTTTTAGAGGTGGGCGATATTGAAGCAGGCGAGACCGTTGTGGTCTCAGGAGCGGCAGGGTCTGTTGGCAGTATCGCTTCACAAATAGCTAAGATAAAGGGCTGCAAAGTAATCGGTATAGCAGGCTCTGATCAAAAGATTGCTTACTTAAAAAATGAGCTGGGAGTGGATAAAGCCATTAATTATAAGACCACTGACGATATGGCCGCCGCTATCCAGGAGGCTTGCCCTCAGGGAGTCGATGTGTTCTTTGATAATGTGGGCGGCGAGACCTTTGATGCGGTATTGGTTAACCTCAACCGCCATGGCCGCATTGCTGTCTGTGGTCAGATTGCTGAATATAATCAAGAGCAGCCACCCATTGGGCCGCGCCCCATGCACACTTTAATCAAAAAAAGCGCTCGAATGCAGGGTTTTGTGGTGTTTGACTATAGTGAAGATTTTGCAGAAGCCAAAAAGCAAATCGCTCAGTGGTACAATGATGGTAAAATACGCTACAAAGAGCATCTCATCGAAGGCTTTGATCAGCTTCCGGCCGCCTTTATTGGACTTTTCTCTGGCGAGAATATCGGCAAGCTGATGGTCAAAGTTGCAGAAGCTGACTAATGTACTTAAACGACCTTATCTCTATCAGCCAATTTGGTACTGTGTATGACCAATGATTTGACCGCTACTGCTTTAGCTCCTATTCTGCTGATTACCGCTAATCCTAGCCATCCTTTAGCTCATCTAGCACTGCGTTATGCCCAAGCAGTGCTAGAGCAATCTAGCAGCCTTGATGATAATGACAGGACTCATCCTACCTCAGCTCTGCAGGTGTTTTTCTATGGTGAGGCGGCGCAAACGGCCAATGGTCTACGTTGGCAATCCGCTGACCAGCCCAACTTAAGCGCTCAGTGGCAGGCTTTGGCTGAGCAGTATTCGCTTAGATTATTGGTTTGTGTCAGTACCGCTTTAAGCCGAGGTATTAGTGATGCTGATAATAGCCAACGCCATCAATTGACGGGCGATAACCTAGCAGCAAGGTTTGAGTTGGTGGGCTTAGGTGAGCTTGCAATGATGATGCAAAACGGTGGCCGATTAATGCAGTTTTAAGCAGCGTCCACATAAGGATTAGGGGGTTAGCTTGACCTCTTAATCTATTTGGGTATTGATTTTTAGGAGTTTCATGAAACTACTCATTCAACTGCGCACCGCCACTGAGCTGCTAAGCTACGAAGGCTGCTCCTTAGCTTTGACCTTAGCGACCTTTGGCCATGACGTTCAGCTATATTTAGATGCTCCTGTCTTTGGCTTGCTCATGCAGCCTAATAGCAGACTACATGGGATGATTGCCGCGTTGGATTTATATGATATGCCAAAGGCGTGGCTACCCGATGATGTCTTTAGTGGTTGGCTTACGGGTATGGTGCTCGAAATGATAGCCTCTCAATTGGTGCTAGCCCCTGAGGTAATTGACAGCCGAGAGTTCGATCAAGTATTGACTTTTTAAAACCCGTTATCGTCTAGATAGCGATTGAAGATTGCTTTTAGATACAGAGTAGAGATTGTGGTTAGATAGAGTTAAAAGATTGTTTTAGGGGCTACGCTGGTCTTATTGACACTCGACTTTAGGGTTTATTTTTTAGGGTTTACTATGGCAACTTTATATCAGTTACACACCCCAATGGATCAACTTAAACATGGCGTGAATGAGATAGCTAGGCTATGGCGTCATGGTGACAGCATTCTCTTATTGGGCAGCACCATAGCTTATATAGACTGGCTGATGGCGTATCTTGCAGACAGCGATATTCAGCAAGTAGCGGGCATCTATGCGCTCGACCAAGACTTGAATCAACTGGCAGACAGCGCGGTCGGTTATCTCAATCTGACCAGTATTACCAAGCTACTGACAGACCAAGATTGGGTACAACTCACCCAAAGCGCTGACTTTGATAAAGTCATCACCATTGCGCTATAGCACCTCTTTAGATTTCTAACGCTTGGGTTATTATGTCTTAATCAATATAGATATTGCTATCAATAGCGCTTATTTAATTAGCTAAAACTATAGACCGTTTCATCATGTTAACCCCTATTTTTGACTAAACTGCTAACTCAAATCCCCCTACTAGCAAGGACATTGGTACCATGCAGCAACCCCAAACGACTGAGTCAGAGAATAAGGCCCTTGAGTTAGATCAGGACGGGCATCTTTGCGATTATCAGTTATGGTCGCCTATGGTCGCTCAGCAGCTAGCGGATACTTTGGAGGTGACCTTAACCGATGAGCACCTTACCATTTTGGCCCAAGTTCGAGAGTTTTTCGCGGCGTTTAACCATCCGCCTGCCACTCGGCCATTAATTAAATGGCTACAAAGAACCCTCCCAGGCTATGAAATTAGCAATCAAAAACTTCAACAATTATTTAATACTGGCCTAGTGGCACGCCATGTTAACCGCTTGGC
>JAUNVX010000069.1:9241-13456 GCA_030540615.1 Psychrobacter sp.
TCTAAGTCAAACCCTAGCGGCTCTACCAAATGCAGGACTGCGCCAGTATTGGCACATAACCGAATAATATTGCCGGTATTGGCTGGCATCTTAGGATGAACTAAAACAATATGAATGGTCATATCAAGCTCTTTTAAAGGATTAGGGCGGATAGGTTATATTTTTATCTTTTAGTCTAACTTTAATGCTGCATTAGCGACTATTGCTTCTTCATTGTCGAAAAATGTTACAGTTTCAAGTCCAAAGTTACACTTTGATACTGGGAAGGTAATATCGATTTAATTATGATAACCACAATACAAAACAAGCTGCTTTTCTTGATTCATTTGGCTGTTATATTAGCAAGATGATAACTGTTATATATAGATACTATTTATAGGTATTATATATAGGTGCTATATAAAGTAGCTTTGGTTT
The DNA here is from genome assembly GCA_030540615.1 of Psychrobacter sp. GTDB lineage: Bacteria > Pseudomonadota > Gammaproteobacteria > Pseudomonadales > Moraxellaceae > Psychrobacter. The sequence goes on from JAUNVX010000069.1 coordinate 9,659, forward strand.
TGTTTTATCGGCCTTTTTGGTCATCTTACTAAGCATTGCGGTCTTTTTATTGATCCACGCTTTTGTATTAATCTAAGCTTTTTTGCCTTAATGACCCTTAGTTTTTAAGCTTATTAAGACAAAAATATTTCACCTATTGATTTAGAGGTTTTTATGAAAAAAGTTATCATCGCATCTTTAACCGCTATGTTTGTTCTTACTGGTTGCAACACTTTCAAAGGTCTAGGCCAAGACGTGTCACATGCTGGCGAAAAAGTCTCTGAAGGCGCGCAAAAAGTAGAAAACAAAATCTAATTGATTTTTAGTTGATAGTTTAGTTTGATGTAAGATTTGATAATCATTATTGGTATAGGTAGTGTCAAAGCTATTAACCAATAATCTATTAAATCGTCAGATGGTCCGACTGCTAATGGTGGTTGGGCCATTTTTTATGTCAAGACTGCCCTTTGCTAAACTTTTAATAATTATCTCGTTAATCATTGTCTGGAAATAATAAACCTCTAAATAACAAGCCTTTAAGTAATCGCAATACTTTCTAAATAAAAGCATAGATGACTTGATTAAGATATTGTCTACCCTTGGCTGTGGTTATCAGACGCTCAGTTGAGTCAACCAACAACCCTTGCTCAATGAGTGAGTCAATAGCTGGGGCAATTGCCTCATGCTCTAATCCTGTACGCTGCGTAAATATCTGCCAAGATACGCCTGCATCAAGCCTCAACGCATTAAGCATAAATTCAGCAGGCAACTCATTGCAGTCTATATAGTCAAAGCCTACCGTTTTAGGCGCTCTAGTATCGCTACTGCTCGAATCAATAGCCTGCCATTTAACAGTGTCCAGATAGTCTTTAGGTAGCCGCGATTTGCTGAACCTAGCAATGCTACTTCGAAGAGTCTCAAGTGGTTGACTATCAGGTTGCTGAGGATTGACGTTATGAGCAAAGCTAATCTTGCCATGTGCCCCAGCACCAATCGCTAGATAATCTCCAAACTGCCAGTAGTTGACATTGTGCTCACACGGCCTGTCTTGCTGTGATACCCAAGCCGACACTTCATAACGGCGATAGCCCAATTTGTTAAGTAAATCTTGGCCTGCCAGCTCAATGTCTGCCAATGCATCTTCATCTGGCAATAGCGGCGTATCACGGTAGAACACCGTATTAGGCTCAATGGTCAGTTGATACCAAGAGATATGGCTCGCGCCGGCTGCATTGGCCTGCTCAATATCGTATAGAGCCTGCGCCACATTTTGCTGTGGCAGCCCATGCATGAGATCCACGTTGACTCGCTCAAACCCAGCCAGACGCGCTTGAGTGATAGCATGATAAGCCTGATTTGGGTCATGAATGCGGCCAAGCTTGGTGAGCTGATTGGCATCAAAGCTTTGTACCCCAATGGACAATCTATTGATACCCACTGCTAAATATTCAGCAAATGGCGCATGCTCAAGCGTTCCAGGATTGGCCTCCATGGTAATCTCGCAATCTTCAGCAAAGGGCAGAATAGCCCTAAGTCCTGCAAACAAGCGCTGATACTCTGAAATAGGGAGCAGCGACGGCGTACCACCCCCGATAAAGACTGAGCGAATCTCACGACCTTGTCCCCAAATGACTTGCGACTGAGCATCTAATAGTAGCGCGTCGACATACTGATGGTAGAGAGTCTTTTGGGGTTGCAGCGGGTCAATCTCATGTGAGTTAAAGTCACAATAAGGGCATTTTCGGACGCACCAAGGGATATGGATATAGAGGGCTAGCGGAATTGAGCTAACAGATAACAACATAATAAAACAGCCCGCTACTAAAATATTGCTAGGATACCCATTCAAGAGGCAAATGAAAAGCAGCAAATACAGCCTCGCCACTTAATATAGCTATACGCTGCCAATATAGGCTTTTAATTTAAGGACCCTGTTATCATGAGATATTGGCTAATTAAATCCAATCCCAAATGCTTTAGTATTGATGACTTAAGAGCGATGCAAACCGATATGTGGGAAGGGGTTCGTAATTACCGCGCTCGTAACTTCATGCGCGATGAGATGCAAGTGGGCGATCAGATATTCTTTTATCACTCTAGTGCTAACCCCTCAGGCATCGCAGGCACCATGCGCGTCTCAAAAGCCGCCTATCCTGACCCTACCCAGTTTCACCCTGACAGTCGCCATTATGATCCGGCTGCTTTCACTGATAAGCCAAGGTGGTATGCCATTGATGTCACATTTGAGCAAAGATTTGCTGATATATTACCTTTGGCCCATCTTAAAACACTCTTTGAGCTTGAAGACAGCTTGCTACTTCGAAAAGGCTGCGAGCAGCTGACCATCTTGCCACTTGAGCCAAAACACTGGCAGGCCATTATGGATGCCTTAGAGGATAAAGGCTTGATAGGCAATATTGAGAGCCATGTTTAGCTAAGCCTGAAGGTAGCACCTTGTGAAAGCGCATTTTAAACCACCATTTTCTAGGGTTAGGTATCTTATAATGAGGCTGTTATACTATTGCCCTTTATATTGCCAGCTGACCTTTATAGCACCAGATGCCTTTTATAAGACTCGCTGGCTTTTATAGAACTGATTGAATTAGCCACATTATCTATTACCTTAACGCTGTTTAACGCCAGCTATTAGTCAATAATAGACCCCTCCAATGCCCCACTGATGATGACCATAAACTCAGGATATTATGATGACCTATAAATTATCTACCATGGCTTTGGCCCTAATGTCATTATCGCTAAGTGCTTGTGGTGGTAGCGACGCAGATAAGATTCAAAAAGAATATGACCGAATCGAAGACCAGATAAGAGGTGAGTATCGCCGCGCGGAGCGTAACCTTAGTAACAATGAAAAAGATATGCTAAAAATCATTGAATCGGTCTTTATGCCAGAAGAGAGCCTAGATAAGTTTGTGGACAAGCTGACACCAGAGGGCGGTAAAGGCGGTCTATATGTGGGCCACTTTGTCGAGTTTGATGATGGCGATGCTAATGATATCGACATTGGGGCCTTGTATTTCGATATCAGTAAAGACGCTGCCGGTAGCGTAGATGGCCGCATCAGTTATCAGCAGCAGCCTTGCCAAGATAATAGGACGCTTAGCACTGACACGGCGGTCAAAGTTGACAATGCCATCACGGGCAAATTATCGGGTAGTTTAGACTCATTAAAGATACTCGATATGCGTTATATCAGAGACTTAAATGTTGAGACGCCTAGTATTATGACCACATTTTATGGCAGCTTTGATAAAGATGCCACTGGCAGCCCTTGGGTAGGCAACTTTCAGTACCAAGATGGTTTAGGCGGCACTAAGCTGTCCTCGACAAATGCTAACTGTCCTATTAGCTATACTTTGAGCAACCGCTCTAGCTTTAGCACTTATCCCCTAGATTACAGCCGTGGTGACCTTAAATTGGCCATTAATGGTTTGGGGGCTAAGTCAAGACTCTCGTGGCAAACCCCTGCCAATACCGCGCACGTTTTAGTCAGCCAAATCAATATCAATGATGCCGAGTCAGGCGCTAATGGTTTTGAGCGTAATCAAATCTTTGGGGCAGAAACAAAGGCCTTTGAGCCAATGATGACGGCGACTCCTATCAATTATGCTTTTGTGGTGCAGGCTTTTGATCAAAATAATAACCTTATCGGCTATCAAGCATTGGTTCAATATCTACCGACAACGTCTACTGCCAATGAGTAAAGCATCAGCTGCCACTTGTGAATCTAGGTTTTTCAGCTAGGCACTAGATACTAAGTGCATTGGTTATGCCTTGATAGCCTCTTGATGATAGCGTCTT
>JAUNVX010000070.1:0-8118 GCA_030540615.1 Psychrobacter sp.
AGTGCCTGTAGTACATCTACTGATGGCTCAAACATTCAGCCCATTCAAGATAAGTCATCCACGACTCACAATACTACTGGTATTACCAAACCCGAGCTCGCCAAACCCGCCAAAATTGATAACTCCCCTATTCATGAGATCAGCGCCAATATCCTAGCCACTGACTGCGCGATTAAAGATGAGAGGTTTAATACCTTATCCTTTTTGAAGATATCCAATCTGCTGCAGATTAAGAGTGCCATCAACTCTGACCTCAATCACGACAAACGAAATGATAATATTGTTTTAGTAAGTCCATCATCTGCCTTAAATAAAGCTTGCGATAGTTCAGACCACTATAACAAAGACAGCTTTAAACTCATTGCCGATGTCTCAGGGCAAGTCAAGCCAATCATTACAAATTTGGGCGTAGAGTATATAAGTGGTGCCACCCTCAGCGCTGTGCCTAATGGCTTTGTCTTTAGTAATGAGATTGGTCAGTCTATCAAATGTCAGGAAGAGGCTATATTTAAGATATCGGGCAATGAGATATATCTCAATAAAGTAAGAACTATTTGCGCCATTCCTGATTCTGATATTGACTGGCAAGAAAGAGCGTTTGAGAAATCTGCCGCTACCTTGCTGCAAAACGTAGACCTGTCTACCGCATTCGATGGACTTCGGGATGTTTTTTTGAATAAAGATTTCCGAATTAAAAAGAGCGGTATCTAAGATATTAGATACCGCTCTTTTATAATCTTAATATAAGCTCAGGACTATCTTATAACCCTGCTTTCAGACTCGCCTCAATGAACGGATCTAAATCGCCATCGAGTACCGCGCCTGTATTAAAGGTCTCAACGCCCGTGCGCAAGTCTTTAATCCTTGAGTCATCGAGCACATACGAGCGGATTTGACTGCCCCAACCAACGTCAGACTTGTTGTCCTCCACCGCTTGCATCTTTTCCATACGCTTTTGCATCTCAAGCTCGTACAGCTTGGCACGCAGCATCTTCATAGCAGTGGCTTTGTTGCCATGTTGGCTGCGTTCATTTTGACAGGTCACCACCACGCCAGTCGGCTCATGGGTGATTCGAACTGCCGAATCCGTGGTATTAACGTGCTGACCACCTGCGCCGCTTGAGCGATAAGTGTCAATACGCAAATCTGACGGGTCGATATCGATTTCAATATTATCATCAATCTCAGGCGAGACGAACACCGCAGCGAACGAGGTATGACGACCATTATTGCTGTCAAACGGTGACTTTCGTACCAACCGATGCACACCAGTCTCGGTACGCAGCCAACCAAAGGCATAATCACCCTTGATATATAAGGTAGCTGACTTAATACCGGCGACACTGCCTGAGGACACTTCAATCACCTCAGCATTAAAGCCGTGTGCATCACACCAGCGGGTATACATCCTCAGCAGCATCTCTGCCCAATCCTGTGCCTCAGTGCCACCACTCCCCGATTGAATGTCCAAATAGCAGTTATTAGGGTCCATCTCACCATTGAACATGCGTTTGAACTCAAGGTCATCAACCTGAGCCTGCGCCGCATCTAGCTCGCTTTGCACTTCTTTAAGCAGACTCTCGTCATCGGCTTCAACTGCCAGCTCTAGCATGGCGCTAGCATCCTCTAGCTGAGTCTCAAGGCTTACGATGGTATTGATGACGCTGTCTAATTGACTTTTCTCTTTGCTAATCTTGGTGGCCCGCTCCGAATCGTTCCACAGCTCGGGGCTCTCCATCTCACGATTGACCTCTTCTAGGCGCTCTGACTTGCCATCGAAGTCAAAGATACCCCCGAAGGTCCGTTGCGCGAGCGCTAAGGTCTTTGATCTGTTCTTGGTACTGATTGATTTCCATTAAGGGATCCTATGAGTGATAGTTAAATGGCCCATATGAAGGATAAAGGCACTTAGGTCAGTGATTTAAAGCAAGTTTGAGTAGCTTTGCCTATCTGGGTAGCTCTGGCTGTAAAAGTGTAGATGGATAACTTTGGTCATAAAAAGGTCGCTATTTTAGCAGACTTTTATCACTGACTTAAGCTCTACTCAAAGCCTTGCACTGTGTTTAGATATAGGCTAAATGGGCTAAATACGCCAGTCTTCAACTGCCCAGCGGTGCGCTAGCGCGTGAGCATGCAACGTCTCATCAGGACTAATACAAACTGGAGTGTCTGCCCACTCAAGTAGTGGTAAGTCGTTTTTGGAGTCCGAATACGCATAAGTCTGCTCATAAACGACTCCTTGCTCAGCGCGGCGAGCCAGCCATTGGTTTAAGTGGTATATTTTACCCCCCTGAAAATTGGGCTTATCCGTTAGCTTCCCAGTGTAGCGGTCATTAACGATCTCAAGTGGGGTCGCTAAGACAAAAGCGGCATTGATACCAAAGCGCTCAGCGATAGCAGGGACGACAAAGTCATTGGTCGCTGAAATGATGACCACATCGTGACCAGCCTCAATATGATGACGGATAGCAGAGATAGCTTTTGGGCGGATATGCGGCTCAATCTCATATTTGATATAGTCTTCGCGAAGGTCATGTAGCCTAGACATCGGTAATGTGGTGAGAAACTGCGCCACAAACTCATTGTATTCGGTAGCATCTAAGGTGCCCTCGATATACTGCTCATAAAAGCGCTGATTGGCCGTGCGATATTGCGCCTCATCGACCAGACCATGCTTGACAATATATTCCCCCCATAGATAGTCACTATCGACATCTATCAAGGTATGGTCTAAGTCAAATAGAGCCAATGCCTTAGAGCTATTTTGGCTTGCGAGCTCCGAATCACGACTGTTTAAGCTGCTTGGCTGATTATTTGCTACCGATGCGCTATCCACCTGTATTTGGGGTAGAATATCGCTAGGTTTTTGTAGATTATTGTCGTATGATTCGGGCGCCATATTTGGTTTGTCGAGTTCTGACTGTGCAAATGTGACTTTAGATTGGGGGCCGTTTTGACTCATAATAATATACCTAGTGTATTTTTGATTGGATTATGGTAACTTGACATATGTGCACTGGATTCATAGGTTTAGCACTATGCTTTATATGGATTAGATAACATAAGCTGACACTTTATCATGCTACCACTTCGCTTTTCACGCCAAAATAAAGATCGGCCTAGGCGACCTGCTAAAAGTCCCAAAGAAATCCGGCGCAGGCGGCATTATGACGCTCTAAATAAAGATAAAAATCGTATTCCTGCTATCGAGAGACTATTTTATGCGTTCATTACTGGCCTATTATTTAGTCTAGCAGGGGTCATTCTAGATCTATTTATTACTTTGATTCGATCAATGCTTAACAGTGGTGATGGCAGTGTATTTTGGCTTTTTGCCCCGTTGCTACTGGTGCTAGGCGCCTTGATTGGGGGCTTCTCAGGACGTCTTGCGGGGGCAGACAGCATGGATATGATTGGTGCCAAACCCAACAAACACCTTGATGAAGTCTCCATCAAATACGATATCATGCGGGGCATTGGTATCGGCATCCTTTTGTTTGGGGTGATTTGGTTACTGCTATTAGTTTTGTCTTAGTACTTCCTCTACCCTAAGAGTCTATTTCGTCATAAGTCTCAGGTTCAACCTGATATCCACCCAATGCTGCCCAAAATCCGCTCAAATTAGTCTCTACTGAACCCCTTTACCTTTCGTCAATTCCCCTGCCTAATGATAATATCTTTTAAGACAATACAACTCTGCGACCTACTATATAACTCAATAAAAGTTGGCTATATTAATCACTCAGGCATCTCAACCACACTTAGACCATGGCGAAACTTTTGACACCGCTGCGCATAATGCACAGCCGATAATTTCAAAAACTGAACTTGCTCATCCGTTAGTGTCTTTACCACTTTGGCAGGCGCGCCCATCACTAGTGAATTATCAGGAATTTCTTTGCCCTCTGTCACCAAAGCTTTGGCACCGATGATACAGTTTTTACCAATCTTGGCATTATTTAGTATTACCGCCCCAATACCGATGAGACTATTATCCCCTACTGTGCAGCCATGCAGCATCGCCAGATGACCAATAGTCACATAATCACCGATATTGACTTCGATACCAGCGTCCGTATGAATGACGGCGTTCTCCTGAACATTGCTATAGTCGCCAATACGAATACCCTCATTATCCCCACGAATCACCGCGCCGAACCAAACGCTGGCCTGATGACCAAGATAAACATCCCCAATGACGCGAGCGCTATCCGCTACCCAACCTTGAAAAGGGGTGGCAAAGGTTGGGGTTTTATCCAAATATTGATAAATCATAAAGCATCCTTAAATGTGTTGTTTTTAATCCCTTTAGCATAGCATCTCTGATATCTTATGGTTATCAAAGACCCCTTATTATAAAATTTTAATGCGATTTCACCATCCTCTATTTTCATAGGTCTCTCTGGCTTACTGGATAAAATGAGAATAATTTAATGGCGCTAGCTTAAGAAGGCTACTTTTATGCTCTAGCTCTATTAGCAAAAATCTAGTATAATTCGCAAAATCTGTGCCAAAGCGAGCGGACATGATAAAATTACGACCCCAACTTACCCTATGTAAAGAGTAAGCCTGTGAGTTTCGTAATTTTTATCAGTAATGTCTTCTCGCTTTTTTGTGGCTAATTTTTGGCGACAGAATGTGTGGCAGCACCTTATAAACGAGCGGAGGCAATCTTGAATACAGTGGCATCAACAACGCAGCATGAGTCCGAAACACCCGCAATCCTAGCATTGGCAGATGGCACTATCTTTCGTGGTATTAGCATAGGCGCTAGTGGCCTACGCGTCGGCGAAGTCGTCTTTAATACTGCCATGACGGGCTATCAAGAAATCCTCACTGACCCAAGCTATGCCAAACAGCTCGTTACGCTAACCTACCCTCATATCGGAAACACGGGCACCAACTCTGAGGATACCGAGTCAGGTAACGTCATTGAGCAGCATAAGATTTGGGCCGAGGGTCTCATCATCCGAGACGCCACTCTGGTCACCTCAAATTTTCGCCACTCTGAGTCGCTCTCTGACTACCTTAAACATCACGATACTGTCGCTATTGCCGAGATTGATACCCGAAAACTAACTCGAATATTACGTGACAAAGGTGCCCAAAACGGTTGCATCCTAACTGCTAATGAAGGTGGCGAATTAACCGCTGCCGACGAACAAAAAGCCATTGAACTGGCTAAAGGTTTCGTTGGTCTTGAAGGTATGGATTTAGCCAAAGAGTGCTGCCACCCATCAGGGTTTGAGTGGACCTCAGGTACTTGGGAACTGGCTGATACGCTACTTAATCGAGACAGCAGCAGCAGTGCCAATACTCAGACCGGTGGCTACTTTAAGCAGCTAGGCGAGCACATTGAACATAAATATAATGTCGTTGCCTATGACTTTGGCACCAAAACCAATATCCTACGGATGCTAGTGGACCGCGGCTGCAAGGTCACTGTTGTCCCTGCTCAGACCTCCATCAAAGACGTGCTGGCAATGAACCCTGACGGTATCTTTCTATCCAATGGTCCAGGCGACCCTGCTGCTTGTGATTACGCCATCGACACGGTACGTCATATCATCGAAGAGACCGATGTCCCCACCTTTGGTATCTGCTTAGGTCATCAGCTCGTTGGTCTGGCAAGCGGTGCTAAGACAGTTAAAATGAAGACGGGTCACCATGGGGCCAATCATCCGGTTCAAGACTTGGACAAAGGCACTGTGATGATTACCAGTCAAAACCATGGCTTTGCGGTCGATGAAGCCACCCTGCCCGATAATGTCAGGCCCACGCACCGCTCATTATTTGATGGCTCAAACCAAGGCATTGAGCTGACCAACAAGCCCGTATTTAGTTTTCAAGGTCATCCAGAGGCCAGTCCAGGCCCCCATGACTGCGCGCCGCTGTTTGATAAGTTTATTGCATTGATGGATAACAAAGCATCATGAATTTTTTAGCCAAAACATTAGCAGTGGTCGTCCTGTTCGCAAGCTCTCAGTCTATGGCCGCCTCTGTGGCCAAATCCACTGAGAATAAACTGACTGACCTTATTATGCAGCATCAAATTTTAATTATACCTATCCCTGAGCTTGCTGAAGCTATGCTAGAGGACAAGGATAGCGAAGCTTACTCTCAATGCTTATCGAGCACTCTAACGGATGAGAATTTTAAACTTTATTCTACAGAAAAAGTTAAACAACATATCTTAGAGTCAGATTCAAAAACAATATCGACTGAGATTGAGATATTGACTGATCCGGATATTTCAAAGTACCTCATGCTGATAAGAGAAACCTTGATTTCAGATCAAAAATCAGAGTCTTTGCCGTCTAAGCATAGTGAACAGCTTGAGCGTCAAAATGAGCAAAAGTTAAACAGCTTGATAGCTAGGATAGAAGCGAATCCTACCAAAAGGGCTTTTTTGGAGAAATTGGGCGGCTCAAATAAATTTGAGGAGTTTAGTCAATTACTTAATATAAGCTCTCCTGGTAGTTTAGAGACAGCCTTTAGTATCGACACTATGACTGAGTGTATGGTGAAAGAATTTCAATAAAGGGTTAAGTAAATTCATTTCTACACTGATGGGGCTTATGCATGCTAAGTATCGAGATTAATAGCGTTAAATCGGTAATAACTCGATTATTTAGCATCTCTCAAATGACTACTATGTCAGTACTGCTTGTAGCAGCAAGTATCTTAGCTACGTTTAGTCTGCCTGCTTACGCTAGTGAACAAACAATCGATAACCAATTAATTGATTATGACTTATTAATTGCCCGAACCTCTAATAGGGCTGAGGCGTTAACGTCACAGCAAAAAGTATTGGCTGATAGGTTATATCAGCGTGTTTATCATCTTTATAGTCAAGCTTATTATCAAAATATACTAGATGAGCTGATAGGTAAAATACAACCTGATGGCGATAAGATGATGAGCTTGTCAGCGCAGCAAAAGTTAAGCTGTTTTAACTCGCTCTCTACCCTTGACAACTATCAAAAAATGGTCAGATATTTTACTGATAGCTACGTCTCTGAGCACAGTATTGATGAGGTTAAGCAGACGCTAATATTATTAAATTACTTTTTTATTGACGAGCTAGCTAGAGCGGTCGTGCAAGCAGATAATAGTAATTTAGAGGCAAGTTTTCACCAGCAACTAAAGTCACAGGGCTTAGAGTCTACTTATCAGGCCTTTATTAATCCCTATCCTTTTTTGAATGGGAATACTAATGAGTCCTCACTTGATTATTTCGATATCAAGTCGTTGGCCGGTTTAGATATATTTAGAACCAATGAGCAATTAGCTCAGGCAGCAGAATCTGAGTCATATATAGCCTCAAATCCCTACCCTAACCTTATGTGGACGTTTATTATGTCTAATATAGAGGCCTGCGGTAAAACATAACAGTTACCCAATAATATCAAACTTTATATATCCACAATCACTATTAACGAAAGGTCTAGTCATGCCAAAACGTACCGACATAAAAAGCATCTTAATCATCGGCGCAGGTCCTATCGTCATCGGGCAGGCGTGTGAGTTCGATTATTCAGGCGCTCAGGCGTGTAAAGCCCTTAAAGAAGAAGGTTATCGAGTCATCTTGGTGAACTCAAACCCTGCCACCATCATGACTGACCCCGTCATGGCTGACGCGACCTACATCGAGCCGATTACTTGGCAGACCGTTGAGCAAATCATCGATAAAGAGCGACCTGATGCTATTTTACCAACGATGGGGGGTCAGACCGCGCTTAACTGTGCTTTGGATTTAGACAAAAACGGCGTGTTGGCCAAATATAATGTGGAGCTAATTGGGGCGAGCAAAGACGCTATTGAGATGGCCGAAGATCGTGACCTATTTGACCAAGCGATGAAACGCATTGGTCTTGAGTGTCCGCGCGCCGCCATTGCTGAGACCATGGAGCAAGCTTTTGAGATTCAAGCGGAAATGGGCTTTCCTACCATCATTCGTCCCTCTTATACCATGGGCGGATCAGGGGGCGGTATCGCCTATAACCGTGATGAGTTCATCGAGATTTGTGAGCGCGGCTTTGATCTCTCCCCTACCCATCAGTTGTTAATTGACGAGTCATTAATCGGTTGGAAAGAGTATGAGATGGAGGTGGTGCG
>JAUNVX010000070.1:8218-11538 GCA_030540615.1 Psychrobacter sp.
AAGATAGCGGCCAAGCTTGCAGTCGGCTATACCCTAGATGAGCTACAAAACGACATCACCGGCGGCAAGACCCCAGCGAGCTTTGAGCCATCCATTGACTATGTCGTCACCAAAATACCAAGATTTAACTTTGAGAAGTTCCCACAAGCTGACAATATTCTCTCGACCCAAATGAAGTCAGTTGGGGAAGTCATGGCCATCGGTCGTAACTTCCAAGAGTCTATGCAAAAGGCACTACGGGGTCTTGAGACAGGCGCTGATGGGTTCGATGAACAGATTGACTTTGACGCTATTAAAGAAGGCAAACTCTCAAAAGACAGCGCTCTTAGTGAAATCACCAATCGTCTGACCGTTCCCACGCCTGAGCGAATCTTTTATTTAGCCGATGCTTTCCGCTTAGGCATGAGTGTCGATGAGGTGTTTAAATTCACCAATATCGACCCTTGGTTCTTAGTGCAGATTGAAGACATCGTCAATACCGAAGCAGATGTCAAAGCCTTGGGATTTGGTGGTCTTAACGCTGATAACCTGCGCCGCCTTAAACGTAAAGGCTTATCGGACTTGCGCTTAGCAAAATTATTAGGCGTCTCACAAAAGCAGCTGCGTAAAAAGCGTTGGGACTTAGGTATCCATCCTGTCTACAAGCGCGTTGATACTTGCGCCGCTGAGTTTGCGACCTCTACCGCCTATATGTACTCAACCTATGATGAAGAGTGCGAGGCCAACCCAACTGACAACAAGAAAATTATGGTCATCGGCGGCGGTCCCAATCGTATCGGTCAAGGCATTGAGTTTGACTATTGCTGCGTCCATGCTGCCCTAGCCATGCGTGAAGATGGCTATGAGACCATCATGGTCAACTGTAACCCTGAGACAGTCTCTACCGACTATGACACCTCAGATCGCTTGTACTTTGAGTCGATTACTTTAGAGGATGTGCTTGAAATCGTCCGTATTGAGAAGCCTGATGGCGTTATCGTTCAGTTCGGGGGTCAGACGCCATTGAAGTTAGCCCGAGCCCTTGAAGCGGCTGGCGTGAATATCATCGGCACCTCTCCTGACGCTATTGACCGCGCTGAGGATCGTGAGCGCTTTCAACATATGATTCAACAGTTGGGTCTCATTCAGCCGACCAATGCCTTAGCGACCAGCTTAGAAGATGGGCTGCTAAAAGCCAAAGACGTGGGATATCCATTAGTAGTACGTCCCTCTTATGTGCTAGGTGGTCGTGCGATGGAAATCGTCTATAACGAAGATGAGCTTAAGCATTACCTGCGTACTGCCGTTAGTGCCTCTAATGAAGCGCCCGTGCTGCTCGACCGTTTCTTAGATGATGCTATTGAAGTTGATGTGGACTGCGTGAGCGACGGGACTGAGGTGGTCATCGGCGGTATCATGCAGCATATTGAACAAGCGGGCGTGCACTCTGGCGACTCGGCCTGCTCATTGCCACCATATTCCTTGTCAGAAGATATCTGTGATGTCATGCGCGAGCAAACCATTGCCATGGCCAAAGAGCTTGGCGTCATTGGCCTGATGAACGTTCAATTTGCGGTCAAAGACGGTACGGTATATATCCTTGAGGTCAACCCTCGCGCTTCTCGCACTGTGCCTTATGTCTCTAAATGTATCGGCACGTCACTGGCTCAAATAGCCGCCCGCTGCATGGCGGGGACTTCTTTGGCAGCACAAGGTTTTACCCAAGAGATTAAGCCCTCATTTTATGCGGTCAAAGAAGCGGTCTTCCCCTTTGCCAAGTTCCCAGGTGTTGACCCTATCTTAAGCCCAGAGATGAAATCGACTGGTGAGGTCATGGGCATTGGCAGAACCTTTGGCGAAGCTTATTACAAAGCTATCATTGGTAGTGGTGACCGCTTACCTGGACTGCCTAAGCTAGGTGAGATTAAAACGGTCTTTATCTCTATGCGAGACAGTGATAAGCCCGGTATTGTGCCTGTCGCCAAGCAATTAATCGAATATGGCTTCAAAATCGTTGCCACTAGTGGCACTCAAGAGGTCCTAGCCCAAGCAGGGATTGAGTGCAGCCGTATTAATAAAGTCACTGAGGGCCGTCCGCACATTGTTGATGCGGTCAAAAACGGTCAGATTGATCTTATTATTAATACTACTGAGGGCAAACAAGCGCAAGAGGACTCGTTCTCTATCCGCCGTAGCGCTCTGCAAGGTAAGGTGTTTTATGTGACCACTTTAGGAGCGGCTGAAGCGGTGTGCATGTCTTATCAGGTTACCCTACCATTTGATGTCTACAAATTACAGGACTTACATGAGCAGGCCAAAGCCCTGTAAGCTATTGTTGCGCCATTAATAATAGAAGGTTTAATGGACTTCACTACGGCGATAATAGTGGCTTATATGACCTATATAAGCTACTATTCGTCTATAGACTTTAACAATAGTTTAAGTATAATAGGCGCATCGATTTACCCTTACTAGTTTATTTTTATCAGTCCACACCCCAATATTTTGGGGTGTTCTGCTATGCCCCTGTCGAAAGTTGATGGTTAGAAATTGATAGGGCTCCGAGCGACTTTAACGTGCCTAATAATAAAAGTTAAAGCCAAAGGACTTATCCTGATTTGGGCTTGGTTTTGTAGCCCAGCAAACCCCATATATTTAGTTTTCTCAGTCTGACCGACTGTGGTATCGCTTATTGTGTTGGCGCGCCGTTTAAAGCAGCGCTCCATCGAATGACATTGGGTCAGTTATATTATTAATCACTGACAGAGCTTAGTGCTTTGCCGGTCTATTATTATCTATTGGTTAAGGAAATTGCTATGCAACGTTATCCCATGACTCCTCAAGGCCATGCTGCCTTAGAAACTGAGCTAAAAGAGCTTAAGACTGTCGATCGTCCACGTATCACGGCCGCAATTGCAGAAGCGCGTGAGCATGGCGATCTCAAAGAGAATGCTGAGTATCATGCCGCTCGTGAGCAGCAAGGTTTCTGTGAAGCCCGTATCCGTGATATTGAGGCTAAACTCTCTGGCGCTCAGGTTATCGACCCTGCTACCCTACCTCAAGAAGGCCGTGTGGTATTCGGTGTGACAGTGGTGATTGAAAATATGGATACCGAAGAAGAGAAGCGCTACAAAATCGTTGGCGATGACGAAGCAGACTTTAAAGCAGGCAAAATCTCTGTGAACTCTCCTATCGCTCGTGGCCTCATTGGCAAATCTAAAGGGGATGAAGCCCGTATTGAAACCCCAAGTGGTGTGGTCGAATATGAAATCATGGAAGTGATTTACGAGTAATATCCATAGTTAGTAATAACCGTTATGAGTAATATTCTTCATAAGTAA
>JAUNVX010000070.1:11548-13285 GCA_030540615.1 Psychrobacter sp.
ATCTTCCATAACGGTTATCTAGTTTGATAAGTACCAATGATTGGCCATACCAATACTGATAAACAGTGAGACTTATAGTCAATATCATTCGAGCGTTACAGAATTTGACTTCACTTATTTGTCAAAGTCAGTGCACAATGTGACTGTATATTGGCTATAGTAAAATACCCTCGTTATGAATTGGTCATGCCAATGCCAACCGTTGTGAGGGTTTTAACATTTTTAGGTTAAGAAATTTTGCAGACTTAATCGACTTTCACAGCACCTAGGTGAGCTACAAGTAGGCACTCTATCAAGTTATTGGATGGATTTGTCTTTTCTTAGGTTCAGCGCTAGGCTGATTTGATTGAACAAAAGGATTTTGTTATGACGACCACTTTATCTTTCTCTAAATTAATGGCGGTTAAATCCTCAGCTTGCCTATTGCCCACGGTGGCTGTCTTATTTGCCTCAGCCAGTGCTATGGCAGCCGCGCCAGATGTGATTGTCACTCCGCCTGCTTCAGGAAGTACCACGGTGGTAGAGCAATACACTGATGGTAATGTCACGACTATTACCGCGACGCCTAATGGTATTGAGATGCGTAATGGCAGCCCTTACGCAGTGACTCAAGTAAGCAACGTGCCACGTTATGTGGTCAATCAAGGTAACGTGGTCAACACTACCACGGTTATCCCTGTATCCAGTCAAGCAACTCAGGTCGCTATTACGCCCACAAGCGTGGTCACCAACACCTCGGCCAACCCTGTTACCGTCACGACAGTGCAACCTATACAGACTGTTCAAACGGTCCAGACTACGCCAACAGTCCAACCTGTTCAGATTATCAGTGGCACTCCTCCCGCCTTGACCAATCAGTTGACCTCTACTTTAACGTTAGATGCCCTTCAGCTTAACCCGACCTTTAGCACGCCTGGTGTCGTCAAAGCGCAAACCAAAATCATGAAAGTCCTTAAGGATGCTAGTGGTCAAGAGTTCGCTGTCCCGGCCAATCATATAGCCCCAGGAGATGTGATTGAATATCACACCACTTATCTTAATGCCAGTGCTCAGCCCGTTAGTAATGTCAATGCGACCGTGACTCTGCCTAATGGGGTCAAGCTGGTATCGCTAAATAGTCCACTACCGACTCAAGGCTTAGTCAATAACGGGATTTATCAGCCTATTGGTCAAGTGGGCAATACCACAGTTATCCAAGATAATTATTCTGGTCTGCAATGGAATCTGGTTAATTTAGCCCCTAATGCCTCAGAGACAGTGATTATGCGTGCTACTGTTCAGTAGTCTAGTCGTCAGCTCTGAGCTTTACTGCTCTCAATCAAAAGCCTTGTCATGACAAGGCTTTTTTGTGTCATATTAATAGGTTTTGCTATAGTTAGGCTGATGGCAGTCATTATCTATAGGTGTCCGCTGAATATTACCCAATCGTTAGGGATTAAAGATGTCTTTTATCTCCACATTTTTTAAGAGACTATTTTTTGCACTGCCTAGTTTGCTCTGTGTCAATCTCTGGGCAGCGCCAACGGCCGATCATGATAATTTTAAGTACCATAATATCGATGATCACACCCTCTTTGATGACAGTTTATATGTCACCAAAATATGCCGAGAAAGTTACCCTAAAACCCTACTTGGTGAGCGCTATGATGACGTAGACTGTGAAGAGGGTTATGTGTTAAAGGTTGAACAGCTTGGCAGTGGCGAGGTTTACGAGAAAATCATCATGGATGATATCCC
>JAUNVX010000071.1:0-7537 GCA_030540615.1 Psychrobacter sp.
ATTAGCATCATTGGTTTAGAGCTCGGGGTTTAGAGCTCTTGTTAAGAGGCTATTAGCACGCCGTTACTGCTAAAAGACTATTAGCGTAGTACGGTTGCCATAAAGCTAGGCCAATCTCTAGCCTAGACTCTTGGGGGCCATATCAACGGGCTCATAGCTTGCATGACGGTTAAGCCGTTTCTCCAAGCGCTGAAAAGCAAACAAGATAATCCAAGACAATAATAAATAGATAACCCCAGCCGCAAAATACAGCTCAAGATTGGTATAAGTCCTAGAGCTAAGTGTTTTGGCCACCCCCGTAATCTCCATCAAAGTGATGGTCATGGCAAGCGAGCTGCCTTTGAGCATAAAAATCACCTCATTACTATAAGCCGGTAACATAATCCCAAAGGCTCGAGGCAAAGTAATCCGAGTGAGCTTTTGCCATTTTGACAGCCCAATAGCATCTGCTGCTTCAAGCTCTCCTGCTGGAATAGACTGCACCGCACCGCGAATAATCTCGGCGATATAAGCGCTGGTATTCATGGTAAAGGCGATAATGGCGCACCAAAAAGGCTGCTTTAGCACCGGCTCCCATAAGAAGGTATCACGAACGGCCTCAAACTGGCCCAGTCCTGCATAGATAAGAAATATCTGCACCAGCAGCGGCGTCCCTCGAAAGAAGAAAATATAGGCAAATGGCAAGGCTCTAACCCACCAATTGGGCGATAGCCTTAACAAAGCTAGAATTACCCCAAAGATAATCCCCAATATGCCCGATACGACCACCAGCTCTACGGTCAATACCGCACCCTTCAAGAGCTCGGGTATGGCATTGATAATCACATCCCAGCGCCAAGTCATATGCTCTCTCCCTTGACGGACTCTATCGACTGATTGCCTAGCGTTAGTCTATTGTTCTTTTTAGAATAGCGGGCAGCGGGATTGGCTCGCCATTCAAGCCACATCATAATGCCCGTCACCACCACCGTCATACATAAATAAATCATTGCGGCGGCCAGATAAAAAGTAAAAGGCTGCTGAGTGGACTGAGCCGCTCTAGAAGCAAAATACATCAAGTCCTGTAAGGTAATCACCGACACCAAAGCCGTGTCTTTTAGCAGCACCAAAAACAGATTGCCCAGTCCTGGTAAGGCCAGTTGCCAAACCTGGGGCAACGTAATACGAAAGAAAATCTGTAAAGGCCGCATCCCTATCGCTTCAGCGGCTTCTTTTTGACCCACCGGAATCTCTTGGATGGCCATACGAAAGGTTTCGGTGGCATACGCGCCAAAAGCTAGCGACAAAGCCGCTACTCCGCTCCAAAACGCACTGACATTAATCTGACCTGGATAGTTAAAATAGTCAATCAGCTGTAAGACCAGCATCGACCCACCATAGTAGATAAACAACACCAGTAACAGCTCGGGGATGCCGCGCATGGTAGAGGTATAGACAGTCGCTAGCTTTCTAAAAATCCAAATCTTAGACAGCTTGGCAGTCGCCCCAAGAATACCAAAGACCATGCCAATGGCAAGGCTCGTTAAGGCAATCTTGATGGTAACAACCGCACCACTAAGGAGTAAGGCACTAAAACCTTGTAAGTCAAACACGGATGATTCACTCATTAATAGGGAGGGCTAACTTGTCCATCATCAGCGACACAGGGCCAATACTCAGACCTTGGTTGGCTTAATATCCTGACAACAACTGATGACAAATAGCCACTGAATACAATTGGTTAACTTCATGCGAGGCAAGCAAAATAACCGATGAACCTTTATAGACTCAACCCATTTAGACCTTATTCAAAATCATAACAATTTTGATTATGCTCAAATATTGATTAAGGGTATCAGTGATAAGTACCCACCGGATAAAATTGGCTCGTGATTTTATCATAGAAGACCACCGCTAGGCTAATAGCGGTGGTAGGATTATCACAAAATAGTCGCAACTTAACTTAGCCCAGCCGTGATTTAACTTAGCCCAGTCATTATTTAACTAAGTATAGCTATGACTTAACTGGGCCTGCCCTATCTAAAGCTACTGCGCCATAGCGTCTTATAACACCTCAAAGCTCTGACTATAGCCTTCAAAGGGAATCAACTCACCGCTAAATATCTTTTTATAGGCGCCATGATGATAAAAACGGTATTGCCCAGTCGCAGCATCCTCCGGAATATCCCAAGTGAGTTTGGCCCGACTTTGAGCAGCCAGTACTCGCTGCCATTGGTTGGTGGTGTTCCAATCATTATCAGTAGCGATGGTCCGCCAGCCTGTCCCATCATTGTATTGCACCGCCATGGTATAAGGCTCGCTATCACGCCCGCCTGCTCTATCCTTTTTGAGCTCATAAGCCAGTGTTGATTTAGGATGGGCACTCCAAAATACAGCCTCAGCCCGCTCTCCACGCTGGTAACTCATTTGTGGCGGCTTTGCTATATCACCAAAGTTTTTGCCCAGTGGTGCTAAGTCGTGTACCACCCCTGGTGCAATGCTGATTTGCTTAGCGCTTAAGTCACGTGGCGTAGGCCCTTTGGCAACTGGCTTGCCCTCCACCATAGCTTCAGCGAGTTTATCGACGTTTTGTAGCCAGGCTTCTAGAGTATGCGGGCCAAAATGCGTCGAGGCAGCCTCATAGTCTTGGCGCTTGTATTCTTCAGGCGTCACGTTATAGCCGGCATAGGCATTGGCGTAGCCTGCAAAGATGACCTGATCTAAGGGCAGCTCTAGTCTTTGAGCCACTAGCTTTCGTAACCTCAGTCCTGCGGTGATGGTGAACTCACTAGGAAGTGAGATGATGGCCAAATCGCCAACCCGCATCAGCTGCACTGGCATAATCTCAGGGGTCATAGGATAAGGCTTGGTAGTGCCCATAGTGACGGTGACTTGATCGGTCTCTTGACACGCGATTAAGTCTTTAGAGGGCATAAATATCAGCTGACCGAAGCCTTTAAGCAGGACGTTATTTTTGCCCTCATTAGCGATACCTGCTTCAGCCAAACCAACGCCGCCGCCGCCATCTTCTTCAGAGCCTGCTGCAAAAGCGCTCTTATAAGCCGCAGGACAAGTCCTATGCGGCTGACCATCGACGGTATATTTGGCATCAATCATCTGTTGACTCATGTCGATATAGGTCTGACGATAGTCAATCTTGCCACTGACGGTCTTGGTCATTGGTGTATTTATCGCCGCATCAGCCTGGCGCTGACCAAGGATTTGAGCATTTTGCCACTGG
The DNA here is from genome assembly GCA_030540615.1 of Psychrobacter sp. Lineage (GTDB taxonomy): Bacteria > Pseudomonadota > Gammaproteobacteria > Pseudomonadales > Moraxellaceae > Psychrobacter. The sequence continues at coordinate 3,221 of JAUNVX010000071.1, forward strand.
TCCTCTGTTGGCCCGCTTCCAGGGCGCAGATTGAGATTGGGGCTGATATCACCCGGATTGCTATTGGCAAATGCGGCCACAAAGCCCTTGCCCGTGAGGTAGTCTATTCCCTTTTGTGTCTCCCAATACCAAGCCGCATAGCCCTTATTATCACCGCTTACCAAGGTGTTTTTGCTGGTCAAACTGGTGGGATGAACCGCAAACCAATTAATCGCTGCAATGTCCTTGCCATCTTTCTCAAAGCGAATCACTTGCATCAAAGGGTCGATACCATCGGGGTTGTCACGCGCCTCAGGATTATTAACATAAGCAGTTCTGGAGCGCTGAACCCCAGCGTTAAATAGCTGATTGGTACCAAAGCTAAGCTGACCGGGTGCCTCGCTAGCCACGGCTCTATCAATCGCTCGAAGGGTGCCATTGAGCATGGCATCAAACGTTGGCCCCTGAAAGCCTCGAGTGGTTAGACCATATAACGTATAGTGCGAGATTCCGCCTGGCGCTGAATGGGTATGCGTCGCGGTAATCATGACATTGTCCTCACCAAATCGGCCAGGATAATGCGCTTTTAGTTGCTTAATGATTGCCTGATGCAGCGCTTGGGTCATCGCCCCTGTGTCTAGCACCACCATCAATATCTCACGCTCTCCATCCCCTATTAAAAATGCTCTAGCGTGCTGACGCTGCTGAATCCCTGAGGATATCTGATCGCTGTCGGCGTACCCAAACATATTACTCTCGGCAGCTTCACCTGTGATATCGGCGATGCCTGCTCCAAGGTTATAGACGGTCTGCTGTTGTACTTGAGTATCGCTATAGTTTTGTGCCATGGCGACTGGTTTGTCAGTGGATGTGGCCGCGCTATTATCCTCGGCACACCCTAGTAATAAAGCGGCACAAGACACGGTTAATGCCGTTAAGGTCATGGTTGGTCTCTGAAAGCTGTGGTTATAGGTAAAAGAATGCGCTAGAGGCTTGGGGGCCGCTTGCGTCGATAATGGCCTGATAGCTCTAATAGCAGAGTGTCTAGCTATGTGTAGTGAGGTTTTAGAGAAATTGAATTTGGGAATCAATCGCATACTACTGTCCTTGTATTATGGGTCATAGGGTCAAAATCAAATCACTTAGGAGCTGCTGAACAATGACCAATTAATAATGCCAACTTCCTTGCAAGCTTATTTATAATAAAGGATGGTCAATCTTTTGCAACAACAATTGTCTATTAATAATTCTCCATTACAAAAAACCCAGATTCAAACCATGAGGCTCAAATCTGGGCAGTGATAGAACAGCAGACGCGTAAGCCTATTTGGCTAATCCATGACTTCAGGCTGCTCTTCAGTGTTTTCCTCAGCATTAATCAGCTGTTGGTCATCAACTTTTGCATCGTTACCCTCTACCACAACCACGGAGTCCACGTCTTTACCTTGATCAGGCTCAGTGACATGCGTGGCCATGGCGTGCGCTGCTAGCGTGGTACTGGTACCAAAGTAGCTATCGGTAATCTCATCGTATTTGCCATTGGCTTTTAATTCAGCTAAAGCGCTGTTAAATTTGGCCACGAGAGGATCGCCTTTTCTAAAGGCTATACCCATCGCATCACCGTTATCACTACTGATTTCTTGACCTTTGACTTCATAATCTGCCCCAGCAGGTGTCTTAAGCCAATCAAGGCCAATGACTTTATCTGCCAAGATGGCTTTGACTCGACCAGACGTCAAATCTAAATTAGCGCTTTCTTGGGTATCATATAGTTTGATATCAGCTTCTGGGTGATTGTCTTGCAAATATTGCGAGGAAACTGTTGAACGCTGCGTTCCCACAGAGACACCTTTTAGAGTATCGATAGTTAAATTCTCGCCTTTTTTGGCAATTAGAATAATCCCACTATGAAAGTAAGGGTCAGTAAAATCGACCACCTGTTGACGTTCAGGAGTGATTGACATGCCAGCGATAATCGCATCAAACTTTTTGGCATTTAGCCCTGGGATAAGGCCATCCCAATCTTGCGAGATAATCTCACACTTGGCTTTCATTTGTTCACATAAAGCATTGGTTAAGTCAATCTCATAGCCGATTAGCTTGCCACTAGCATCGGTATAGCTAAATGGTTTATAGCTTGATTCAGTGGCGATTCTGATAGTGTCAGAGACACTAGTTGCTGCCGGTTCAGTGGCATCAGTTGCTGTGGTTTCAGCGGGTTTATTACAGCCACTGAGCGCAATAGCGGAAGCGCCTAGGGTGGCTAGTAACACTGACTTTAGGGAGATAGATAAATAGGTCATAATATGATCCTTAATAGGGAGCGCGGCATTGGTCAGTCGGGCCTAACGGTTCCGAATACTTATTAACTATTGACCAAAATTGGCCTGTTCAAGCTTAGCTAGCGTACCATTTTCGCGAATCTGCTTCATCGCTTGGTTAAACTCGTCTTTTAGCGGATCGCCTTTACGCACCGCTATCGCTATATTGTCGTTGTTGTCAATCTCATCGCCCACGACACCAAAGCCTTGAGCATTGTCTTTTAGCCAAGCTTTGGCAGAGACTTTTTCGGCCAATACGGCATCACTGCGATCAGACTTCAAATCTAAATAAGCATTGTCATAGTTATCGTACAATTGAACGGTCACGCCGTTTTTGCCTTCGTAGTGCTCCTGCAAATACGCCCCAGGGGTGGTAGAGCGCTGACCGCCCAACTTCACATTGGCGATGTTCTTAGGATCAAACTTACCGCCAGTGGGCGCGAGCCAAACCATGGTATTGGTAAAGTAAGGGTCAGTGAAGTCAACTTGCTCTTGGCGTTCCGGGGTAATAGACATACCAGCCACGACTGCATCATACTTTTTGGCATTTAGCCCAGGGATGATGCCATCCCAGTCTTGAGCGACAATATCGCACTTGGCTTTCATCTGATCACAAAGCGCTTGTGCTACCTCTACATCAAAGCCCCCAAGGCTGCCATCAGCATTGGTAAAGTTAAAAGGAGGATAAGCGCCTTCGGTAGCAATACGAATCGTTTTTGCGCCTGAAGCGGCCGACGACGTATTGGTTGCATCTGCTGCCTCAGTCGGCTGAGTGGTAGAGGCATTATTGCAAGCACTAAGCGCCAATGTGACGCCCAGCGCTGCTGATGCTGACAAAGTGTACCAAACTAGTCTAGAAGTAAGCATTGTTCATTCCTTAAATGCGGGTAGCCTCGCTAACTGGGCCAATGATAGAGCTACTATCAGCACGACTCCTAACGAAGCATTGCTAAATGTAATCAGATTGATAATACCTTAGCGCTTTGACAAAAACAAACCTTTTGCAAAGCCAGTGTCATTAAATGGTCATAAGACAGTTGTAGGGAGTCAAGATAGACAACCCAATAGAGGGTCAATATAAATGGCCATAATGACAACCAACACCCTAAGAGCAATCAAAAAAAGACAGATATTCAATCTGTCTTTAAATTAAGGTCGCTATAAATCAAAGTCTAAACGAATCAAATTCTAAAGGATGAGACTCAGTGATGAGAGGCCATAAAGTCACGAACCCGCTCTGATTTTGGACAATCAAAAACCTGCTCAGGCGTGCCCATCTCCTCTATACGGCCTTGATGCAAGAACACCACTTGGCTTGAGACCTCTCGGGCAAAGCGCATCTCATGGGTGACAATCAACATGGTGCGCCCTTCATTGGCAAGCTCGCGCATGACAGCGAGTACCTCATTAACCAACTCAGGGTCTAACGCTGATGTCGGCTCATCAAACAACAGTACCCTTGGCTGCATAGCAAGCGCTCTAGCGATAGCCACGCGCTGACGCTGACCGCCCGATAGGTTAGCAGGATAAGCGTCTTTCTTATCGGCCAATCCTACTTTACTTAGCAGCTGCTCAGCCTCACTAATGGCCTGGTCTTTTTTGATTTTGAGCACTTGGGTCGGCCCCTCAATGATATTTTGTAGGATAGTCCGATGCGGCCAGAGGTTAAAGTTCTGAAATACAAAGCCTACCCGAGCTCGTAGCTGCTCTAGTTGCTTAGTATTAACTGCTTGTAGCTCCCCTGATTTGCTAGGCTTTAGCAGCAGCTGCTCACCACCCACCGTAATGCTACCTTGATTAGGTTTCTCTAATAAATTAATGCAACGCAGCAGCGTAGACTTGCCTGAGCCTGAAGACCCCAAAATCGAAATTACATCGCCGTCATAGGCGCTCAAAGATATGCCTCTTAGCACCTCAAGAGAGCCATAACTTTTGTGAATGTTGTCAAGCGCAAGCGCAATAGGTCGATCGGCTTTATCCAGCATGATAAAAAAAGCTTCCATTAAAATGATAAGAG
>JAUNVX010000071.1:7637-9853 GCA_030540615.1 Psychrobacter sp.
ATAAAGGTTAAAAGGCAACTTTTCTATGGGTTACTGATAACAAATACCTATCTACTTTGATAACGGCGAAAGCTTCCTGCTTTACTGGTAATCACTTAACTATTATTAAGCGCTGTTAACCGCCTATTAAGCGCTGTTAATCGCCACTAATCACATGGATAATATTCGTTAATTTTTCTTCAAAATTATCTCGTCATTCGATTTCTAGGCAATATTCTTACTCAATGAATACGCGAATATGTTAACTTATAGTCATGACTGGGCTTATTTTTACTATTTCTCTTTAAAACTTAGCACCTTTAGGTAGGTGCTGATAAATAAAAAGAGCGCTGATTATAAGACCTAATTCTTCAATAGCCACCATTAATAACTTTATACAAGAGACTGATTATGACAACATTGACCAAACTTGGATTGGCCATTAGCATTGCGAGTGTAACTCTAGTGGGCTGCGGCGGGGGTAGTGACTCAGGCAGTGGCACTAACGGAGGCAATGGGACTGTAGTGAGCGAAAAGGCTTATCCTTGGGTTATTATTCAAAAGAATTATGACAGTCAAGGCAAAGGCGTGATTCAGCGCATTGACCGCTCAACAGTTGGCAATATTCTTTATCAAAAAGACCCTATTCGTATCGTTGGTGGTCAAAATACCTTTACGTATGCTGATACCTATTACTTCGCTCCTGATTTCTTTTTCACTCAACCTGCGACAAACACCAAATATGGCAAGCCTATCTCATTGATTTCTAGTTTAAAAGATACCAGTTGGACAGTCTCTCCTTATAATGACGCTAAGACAAAATATATCACTTCGACCTTAACTTATCAGATTAATGATTTGTCAAACAAACCTGTTGTTTCTGTCAAGGGTAGTGCTTTAGCCGGTGAAAATTTATCTGTATCTTATCGCTTCCCATCAGGCGCTAAATGCCGAGGCATTGATGCCTTAACCTCCCAAATCAACGTGGGCAACTCAGATATCTATTACACCTTTGATGCCTCGGCCAAGACTGGCTATACCTCATTGAACCTTTGGCAAATGGCAACTTTAAGAGACAACAATATCAACCCAAACTCCGTTGAGATATTGGATGAGGAAATTAGCCCGAAAAAATTACCTGTCAGATTAATCAGTAGTCAGGTCAACGATGATTTTTATCTGGCCACTTTATATAATGGTCAGGTCTATAAATTAACCGCTATTTTAGAGGGCACCACCAAGTTAGGCATTCAAGACTACTGCTTTGACTATAATGATATTGCTGCGGATTACTTAACCGAAGTGGCTCAAAGTAATTTTAAAGCTCGTCCAGCCCCTCGCCTTGCTCTGCCTATAGAGCAGCAAGCTAGCCCACTGACCAATCAAGCGCCAGTTACTATCAGAGGCTCTGACATCAAAGATGCTTTATTAAAATCAGCCCAATAAGCTTTAGCTGTCGACTGACTAATGTCCTTAGCTGACTTTAATAAAAAAAGACCGAGATGATAATCGCGGTCTTTTTTTATGGTCGTTTAACTAATGCTGGTTAACCAGTACTGATTAATTGGTTTTGTTGTCTTTAGGAGCTTCACCATTATCGACATACACAGGCGCAACCTCGCCCATATCATCGCTAGCCGTACCCGTTGCGGTAGTATCTGCAGGTACTGCACTATCAGTCTTAGTGGTAGTAGTAGTTGATGTCGTCGAGGTCGTTGAAGTAGCTGATGTATCAGTAGCAGGGGCATCCATATTCATATTGGCATGCTCCTCACCCGTGTGATTCATCTCAGCTGCTGTCGGAGTAGGCGTGGTCGTAGCCGTGTCAGTCGCTGCTGTATCCGTGGTAGTATCGGTAGGTGCTTGCGTATCAGCTGTGGTAGCGTCTGTGGCAGCAGGTGTTGCTGCGTCTGCTGGGGCATCAGTCGTGGCCGCTTCTTTATCCGCACATGCGCTTAATGCCAATGCAGATGCTATCATAGTAACAGAGAATAACTTGCTAATAGAAAATGAGGTCATATCTATGATCCTTAAAGCGATTGTTCACTCTTATAGAAACGCTACTGGCTTAGCAAGCTATGGTGATTGTACGAAACCGCATTGACAAAAACCGTGATGGTAAACCAGTTGATCTATGAGCGACCCAATCATATGGGAGTGGCGTAACGGTATCTATAGTTTGAATAGCTTCAATCAAAATGGCTATAGATAGCAGCTATAAAAGTAGCTATCTATAA
>JAUNVX010000071.1:9863-13196 GCA_030540615.1 Psychrobacter sp.
ATTTTAGCGTATCTTGCTAGTCGATAATATACTCTGCAATAAAGCGTTACCAAAGCCTTTAAGTATTTTACTTTGACTATCCGTGTCATCTGCATTATGTTAATGGGCACTACTTAGCTAATGGGTACTGCTGGTTCATTCACCATTTTATTTTAGTCTTCATCCCTAAAGCTATAATCTTTGAGACCAGGCTATTGAACACTATAGTTAGAGATCAATCAGCTTAAATCACCCAAAATACCACCCCTTTTCTCATCTTAACCCTTTTTTTAAAGTTCTAAAGGAGCTTTTATATGAGCAATATGCCCAACACCACAGATATCCAATCTTATATGCAGCAAGTGGGTAAGCAAGCCCGCGCCGCCTCGCGCTTACTAGCCGCCGCTAATACAGGCGACAAAAACCACGCCTTAATGACGATTTATAAAACCCTAAGCGCTGCCAAAGCCGACATCTTGGCGGCCAATAAAATCGATATGGACAATGGCCGCAACAATAATTTAGACGCCGCTCTACTCGACCGCTTGGCACTGACCGAAGATCGCTTTGATGGGATGCTTCAAGGTCTCAAGGACGTCGCCGCCCTGCCCGATCCTATCGGCGAAGTGACCGACATGACCTATCGTCCCTCTGGTATTCAGTTGGGTAAAATGCGTGTGCCACTAGGCGTGGTCGGCATGATTTATGAGTCGCGGCCTAACGTGACCTTGGAGGCGGCCTCCTTGGCACTTAAATCTGGCAACGCCATTATCTTGCGTGGCGGCTCAGAAGCCTTTGAGTCCAATCAAGCCATCGCCAAATGTATCCTGCAAGGTCTCAAAGACGCGGGACTGCCTGAACATGGCGTTCAAGTATTGGCCACCACGGATCGCGCCGCTGTGGGCGAGCTAATCACCATGACCGATTATGTCGATGTCATCGTGCCTCGCGGCGGTAAAGGCCTGATTGAGCGTATCAGCCGTGATGCCCGAGTGCCCGTCATCAAACATCTAGATGGCAACTGTCACACCTATATTGATAGTGATGCCGATCTGGATATCGCGGTCAAGGTCAGTGTCAATGCCAAGACCCATCGTTATGGTACGTGTAATACCATGGAGACGTTATTGGTCGATACGGCAGTTGCTAACGATATGCTGCCTAAGATTGCCGAGGCCATCATTGAGGCTGATGACGCTATGCAGCTGCGAGTTGATAGCACCGCTAAATCTATCTTAGCAGGCAACACTAAGCTTGATGGTCATGTCTCTGATGCCACAGACGATGACTGGGATACTGAGTACTTAGCGCCAATCCTAGCGATTAAAGTCATCGATGGTCTAGATGCTGCTATTGAGCATATCAATACTCATGGCAGCCATCACACTGACGTCATCATCACGGATAACTATACCAAGTCGCAGCGCTTCATCCGTGAAGTCGACTCAGCCAGCGTCATGATTAATGCCTCTAGCCGCTTCGCTGATGGGTTTGAATATGGCTTAGGGGCTGAGATTGGCATCTCAACGGATAAGATTCATGCGCGCGGGCCAGTCGGTCTTAATGGCCTAACCTCGCAAAAGTGGATCGTTTATGGTCATGGCGAAGTGCGTGGTTAATCACGCTTAATCTTCATTAATTATCAAACAATAAACGTCAGCTTAGGGCTGGCGTTTTTTATGAGCATCTCTTATTAGTACCTAATTGGTATATAATTTTATGTAGAGATATCTTAATGTTATCAGCAGATAAAACTCAAAATGATACGAATAATTTCAAACAAGGATTCGTCTTTAATGAAGCCACTATTATTAGTAATTTTACTGCCCTTAAGTTTGCTGACAGCTTGTCAAAGCATGGGACAAAAAACGGATAGCACCTCTAACACTACGAATACTGCACCTTTAGTCTCACCGCAGCATGCCATCAGTAGGACCTTTTTGCCTGCTGCTAATAATAGTCTCCAGCAGCAAGTGGTTATCTTTGAGGTGAATAAACAACTGATGCTCGACTATATTGAGACCAACGTCTCTGACAAGCCTGTGACCACTTTTGAGAGGCGTCCTAACAACTGCATACCTGGTCCAATCTATTATAAAGATGATAACAACAAGCTAGTAGCGCTAGAAGATGAAATTATTATAGATATTTTTAGGCCTACCGAAGATATTATTTTAGCGCCTAATGAGAGCCAAACCTATCATTGCATGCCAGCAATGCTACGCCGGTTCCCAGAGGAGCAAAGGCAATATGTCTTAAAGCTAATTCAACGCTCTGACGACCCCAATGTTGCCAGTGAGGAAAGCGCTATTATTGATATTCCTTTTATTTGGAAAAATAATGCGTCTCTATCTGGATTTTTAAAGCCTAGCCATTGACTGCTTTATTAATTAAGGATATATCCTAATCTACTAATTTTTATAGAGGAATACTAAACCGCTTAACTTTAAAATATTCAGTTAGTCTTTGATAGCTTCTTGCAGCCATCATTCATGACATTGTTGGCTTTGCGCTATTTTATCTAACATCGCTGATAACCAAGCATTATTACTATCAATATAGTGATTCCCTAATGACAAGATGGTTTCAGCCGTCTGCACAGAATCGGGGTTATCAGTTAGAGACTCGTTAATATAATCCTGACCATTTGCGACCATCTTTACCATACTTTCAGGCGTGACCTCAAAATGACACTGCCAACCCATCACCCATGTACCCAACGCTTGATGCTCAGGCGTTTGATAGATAAAACCTTGATTGCTCCAAGTCTCTGACATGGCGATAGGCGTTGCGCCTTTAGGGCAGTCAAATCCATCCCCATGCCAATGAAACACCGTGAACGCCTCTTTGGGCAAGTCTTGCAGTAGTGAATGGCACTGACCTGCTTCGGTTAGCTTAATAGGCAACCAACCAATCTCTTTGATACCTGACGGCGCGACTTTTGCCCCTAGAGCAGCTGCAATGAGCTGCGCGCCGAGGCAAAACCCAATGACCGTCTTACCATTGTCTATACTTTGCTGCATCAGGCGCTTTTCATCGACAAGCCAAGGGTAGTCTGCCTCATCGTGAATACTCATCGGCCCGCCCATGACAATGAGCCAATCAAAGTTGTCTGGCTCAGGTAGCGGCGCAAGTGTTGGGTCATCATCGTAAAACCGAGTATAGCTAATTTGATGACCGCGATTAGCAGCCCATTGGCCGATATAACCCAAGTCCTCAAAATCGACGTGGTAGATGGCGTGAATACGAAGGGTCATGGCGTGGCCTTTTAAGGTTAGGAGACTTTAAGGGTTAGGGAAGCAATTAAGATAGAGGCATCATTAACGTTTTAGTTTAGATATTTTCTATCCGTTT